>DFWT01000037.1 GCA_002381045.1 Rhodoferax sp. UBA4127 | reverse complement strand
CCCACAGCGTGTCTACTGCAGCGGTGCGTTCCCATCCGCCCAAAGTCACCAACTTCAAAGGCATAGAGCGCCGTGCAGCGGGCACACCCAAAGGGGCTGCGGCACGTGGCCATACCGCCAGCGCAGCTTCCGCGCGCCCCGCACCCGCCCAAGCCAAGCCTGCGCCCTTGGCTGCACCCGCAGCTCCCAAGACCGTGCAGGCCAGTGGCAGCAATGATGGGGATTGGGAGACTTTCTAGGCCGTTTGCTGCGGTTTGAATCTTTTAGTAAAGCTTGGCCAACTTTCAGGAGCTGTTGAATGAATCGGATGTTGAATGTTGCATGTCGTGCCTGGTTGGCCCTGACGGTGAGCCTGACGTTGGGCGGGGCGGCGCGCGCTCAGGGGGTGACGGATACCAGCATCTTGCTGGGCCAGAACCTGGCGCTGCAAGGCGGCAAGAACGACTACGGGGTGGCAGCCGCCCAGGGCATGAAGCTTTACATCGACCAGACCAATGCCGCAGGCGGCGTGCACGGGCGCCAGATCCTTACCCGCATTCTTGATGACGATAACAAGGCCGACATAGCCGAGGCCAATGCCCGCCAGCTTGTCAAGGAAGGTGTGTTCCTTTTGTTCGGCGCCATTGACGGTGGTCCATCCACCGCCGTCATGAAGGCGGCCAACGACCTGAAGGTGCCCTTCTTTGGCCCGTTGGCCGGCCCACCCACCCTGCGAACCCCATACCAGCCACTGGTGTTCCCGGTGCGCGCCGAACACAAAGGCGAGTTTCAGGCCCTCATGAACTGGGGCAAGAGCACCGGCCTCAAGACAGTTGGGTTCATGCGCGCTGACACCCCGGTAGGCCAAATGCACCTGGCCAACGTTCAGCGCATCGCACAGGAGTTGGGGCTGCAATTTGTACAGGATCTCCCGTTCAAGGGTGACGTCAGCGACGCGCAGATCAGCGAATGGGTCAAAGCCTTGGGCAGCAGCAAGCCCGATATGCTTCTCAATCATGGCTCGGCAGGGCTTTATCAGAAACTGGTGACTCAAGCCAAGGGCGCGGGTTTAAAGACGACATTCATGGCGGTCAATTCCGGGTCGTCGCAGATCGCCGCGGGCCTGGGGCCATTGGCCAAGGGCATGGTGTTCTCTCAGGTGGTGCCAAGCCCCTGGGCACGCAAGATGGCCATTGCGCGCGAATACCAGGAAGCTGCGCGCAAGGCCGACCCAAATGCCGTGTTCAGTTATGGTGCGCTGGAGGGCTACATGACCGCCAAGGCCATGGTGATGAGCCTGCGGGCCACCGGTCGCGACCTGTCGCGCGACAAATGGCTGCGCACCATGTCCGACGCTCGGTTTGATTTGGGCGGTGTGATTGCGCGCTACAAGGATGGCGACCACGAAGGCTTGCGCTTTGTGGACCTGTCTATCGTGGGCAGTGAAGGTCGCTTCGTGCAGTAAGTCCGACACCCTTGGCCGGTTGGCCAAAGCTGGGTGCCTTGCTCGTCAAGGCAAAAACTTGCTCCAGGTGCCAATGTTGTAAACACGTTGGTAGCCGTTTTTCTTGAGCACCATTTTGGCCATGCCACTGCGCGTGCCGCTGGCGCAACACAACACCACTGGGGCTGATTTGGGGATCTCTGCCAGGCGGCTGCCCAATTCCTGCAAGGGAATGTTGACGGTACCAGGAGCGCTTGCACCGGCAAATTCAGCCGCTGACCTGACATCCACCAACAGCGCGCCTTCCTTTTTCAAGTCCGGCAGCATGGCCAGAACCCGACTGGAATTCCACCACTTGTAGCCAAACCAGGCCAACAGGGCCAACATCGGCCAATACTGTTCAATAAAAACCTGCAAATTCATGGGTGTGCCAAAGTGAGTGGGTGGGGGTCAGAATATCGCGGCAAAAGCGGCCTGCCAAGCAGACGTACCCGCCGGAAAACTCAGAAGTTGCTGAAGCTTCTCCGATAATCCATCAGCATGAACTTATCTATTTTACTTTTCCCGCTTGGCTGGCAGCACTATTTGCTGGGTGGCCTTTCAATTGGTATGGGAGTCGCTTTGCTGTTTGTCACCACCGGGCGTATCGGCGGTATCAGCACCGTTTTCTCGAGTACCTGGTCGTTTGTGGTGCGTAAGCCATTTTTTCAGCAAGCCAGGCTGTTGGATTCGCGTGGCTGGCGACTGATTTACACCGCCGGGTTGATCGCGGGTGGGTTGGTGTGGTGGTTGTTCTTTTCTGGTGGCGAAACTATGCGCACGTCGGTGCCAGTGTGGCAACTCCTGGTGGGTGGCTTGTTTGTGGGCTACGGGGCGCGTTTGGGTAACGGCTGCACTTCGGGTCACGGCATTTGTGGGATGAGTTCGCTCAAACTGCCATCGCTTTGGGCGGTGCTCACTTTCATGTCTACCGCGTTCTTGACCGCCAACCTGGCAGCAAGGTGGTTGCCATGAGTACCTTCAATTACAGCCTGGGCCGAAGTCTGGCAACTTTGGTGGCTGGAACACTGTTTGGATTCGGACTGGCCTGGTCAACCATGATTCAACCTGAGGTCATTCTGGGGTTCCTGCGTTTTCAAGATTTCGGCTTGCTGTTGGTAATGGCCGGCGCGATTGCGGTGGTGCTGATCACCTATCAACTGGTGCCGCGCTTCATGGGGCGGCCAGTTTTTGACCGCAGCTTTCAAACCCACCCCAGCGCATGGAACCGCAACACCTTGCTAGGTTCTGCCCTGTTTGGCATGGGTTGGGGGCTGTGCGGCGTTTGCCCTGGCCCGGCGATTGCCGGCCTGGGAGCGGGCAACTGGGACTTGCTGTGGGTGCTCGGCGGCATTGCGCTTGGTGCCTTGGCGCAAGGGCTTCGGGCCGAATAATCCAACCATCCAGGATTAATCTCATGGCACAACTCACTTTTGCCAAGCTGGTTGCAGCTGCGTTACCGCACATCAAAGAGCTGATGCCTTGGGATGTGGATGCCATGCGCCAAACCACGCCTGACTTGCTGATGGTTGATATTCGTGAGCCAGACGAATACGCTGCAGGGCATATTCAAGGCGCGCTGCTGGTGCCACGTGGCGTTTTGGAGGCATCTTGCGATTGGGGCTACTCCGACACGCTTCCGGTGTTGGTGCAAGCGCGGAACCGGCCGGTGGTCCTGGTCTGCCGCTCAGGCAACCGAACGGTACTGGCTGCACTGACCCTGCACCATGGCGGATGAGTCTGGGCACTGGACAGAGTCGTTCGAAACTCCACGCGGACGCACTGTTAGGCCCAAAGGGAAAGGTGAATAACAAGCCTGAAAGCATAAACAATCCATTATGGAGAAATAAGCTATGCCATTTCGAGGCTAGAGATGGCCATATGGTAAATGCCGAAGTGCTTGGCGACATAATTGATCGGTTGATCAAGTATGGTTACTAATCTATGTCTGCAATCCTTGAAGGCAACAACTCATTGCATATCAATTCCGTGTAAATGCAGGGCTCAATCGGAGTTTAGTTGAATACACAACAGCAACTTTGCAAAATCCATGGCTCACACTGTCTCGAAATCGTCAGATGAAGGAACAGCAGAAATTATTAAATAGTTTACTCCCTGTCCAGTCAGTGTTTCAATTTTTCGAAATCATCCAGTCTTATGGCTCCGAACCAATCCTGCAGTCTCAAGAATCTGCAAATGTTTTGACAGATAACTCAGGGCACACTCAAGACCATCGATAAACTCCCGGGAGTATTTGGTGGCGAGTTTCAACTAGTAGCCGCGAGACTCTTAAACTTGTATTGTCAGAACGTGCCTTGAATTGGCCAAGTAGTACAAATATCTGAGATTTGTATTTTCACTCCGTATTTTCTGCTTATTCCTTTGTTGGTTGATCAAATGCTCAACTATGACTGGATGATTTTGCTTGAAGTTTAAGATGTCTTCCTAATCAGCAGTGCTTACAGCACTGCATTGTCACCCAAAAGCTTAATTCCTCAGTCAAAATCAATTGGGTTAGATCGCTTGGCGCCCTATTACTGAAACATTCGATGCAAGCAAATTCAACAGGAGTGAAGGATGAACATTGCCATTTACGCGCGAACCGCGACAAGTGTTCCAGATAATGAATTCAATTCTCTCAAGAGTCAAGTGGAGCATCTCAATGCGTGGGCGATATCAAAAGGTCACAATGTTGCTGCAATCTATCAGGAAATCGCCCCAGGAAACACGGAACTTCGAACAGAGTTTCATCGTTTGATTGCATGCGCTTTGGCGAAAGATCATCCGTTTGACGGAATTGCAATAGCTGGTCTCAGTCGCTTTTCCAGAAATATTGATCAGTGCTTGCGCTACAAGCGCTGCCTTTCAAAGGCTAAAGTAGATCTAATAACTGTGCGCCCGATGCATCGATATGGTTGCCCTACTCTTGAAATAAACCTGAGCGACAATGGATGGTGCTCACAAATGCTTAAATGGGAAAAAATGTGACGTCCGGCGTTGGCATCAATAGCTATAACAGACCGTCAATATGGGTGGTCCTTGTCACTTGCTGGAGTGTTGGAATATCTTAAGCATGAATCTGGGTACTGGAGCAAGTCGTTCGAAGCTCCACATGGACGATCATTTAGGTCTAAAAGAAATGGAGATATGCAAGCCTGAAACGTTGGCGGCTAGGAATGGCCATTCACAGCTCAGAAAATCGACGTGCATATCACGATACTTGATCAGATGATCAAGTATTCTAATGAATCAAATTGAAAATCAGTGGGGGAACCTCATTGCTCATTCGTTTCGCCTATATACCGTGATCAATCCGAATTAAATTGAATGAACGGCAGCAGATTCACCCAATCCTTGCCTAATACTGTCTCGAAGTCGTCTGATGACAGTACAGCAGAAAATATTGAATCATTCACACCCTGTCCAGTTAATGCTTCGATTTTGCGTAGTCGCCCATTTTGGATACTTCGAACCAACCCCGCAGTCTCAAGAATCTGAAGATGTTTGGACAAATGACTTGGTAGCACACCGAGTACATTCGATAGAGTTCCGGGTGCAATCGATTCACCGCTTCCGGCTATTAGCCGGCAGACTCTGAAGCGTGTATTGTCAGCAAGCGCTTGAAATGGCCAGGTAGCACGAATACGTGAGGTTTGCATTTTTAAACCGCAATATCCAATATTTAGAATTTTTAGTTGATCAATTACTCAACTACGAGCGGGTGATTTTGCATAAAGCTCCAGTCATTTGCTAAGACAGCAGTGCTGCCAGCACTGCTGTCGCGGCATCCAGTGCATATTCCGGCCTCGCTTGACCACGAATTCCAATGGGTCTTGACCACTTATGCAAGTCCAACACCATGACCACTTGCGAAATTGTGGTCGCTTCAGGCCTCCTGACGTCGGCCACTTCGCTATTTGGCAGACGATCTTGAGTGGGTGTCTCCTGCTGGCTCATCTCCCTGATTCGGGGGACTTATCGCCTTCTTGGTCTCGCCCAATCACCAGCGATTTATAGACAAGTTTTTTTATCTCTCCATTTGCAAGCAACAGACGGACATGGTGATTTGCAATGCGGCCGGCTCTTGTGAGTCGCAGCTGAATTCGACAAATGAAAGGTACCTGGCGCCCAAAAGCTAATTAAGGGGCTACCAGGAACCAGTCCCTCGTTGCCGCCGGTTCGTGCCCATGGCGGCAGTAGGTTTCTCGAATGGCCTCGCTCCTTAGCGGACACTGAACAGGCAGAGTTGCCCCATTCATGCCGTCGAAATGCAAGTCAGTACACCACGGTAACGTCAGGAATTTGAGTCAGAACCAAGCAGCGCCAGTTTTCATTCTTGATGCCCAGGCAGGCGCATCACAAAACGGCTCCCCTTCTTGATGGTGCTGTCCACTTGAACCGTGCCGCCGTGCAACACGGTGATGCTTTCCACCAGGTAAAGCCCCAAACCAGCACCTGGCTGCCCTTGCGCGGCGCGACCCCGAAAGTACTTTTGAAACAACTTTGGCAGCTCGTCTTCAGCAATGCCGACACCTTCGTCCGTCACGCTGATTTCCATGCCGCCATCTGGCGTACCCAAGGCGTTCAGCCTGACAAGCGAATCCGCTGGCGAATGCCGCATGGCATTGGTCATCAGGTTGCGCAGCGCCACCCGCAGCAAGGCCACATCACCCAGATAGCTCAGCGGCAAGTTGTCGTAGCTCACCTGCACGCGTTCGGTATCCCACTCGGCCGCCAAAGCGTTGAACAACTGGCTTGGGTCAAACGTACCCCGGTTTAGCCGCAGGGCACCGCCGGCACGGTCCAGTGCCAAAAAACCATCCATCATGTCGGTCATGCGCTTGGTGGCTTCCCGTATGTTGGTGCAGCGCTGCAAGCTCTTTTCTGGCGGTGCATCCAGCTGGCGCGCCAGCTGTTGCGTCACCGTGTTGATGATCGCCAGCGGCGTGCGAAATTCGTGCGACACCATCGACACAAAGTTCTCTTGCTCAAGCCGCGCCTTCACTTCCACATCCAGCGCCCGCTGCGTATCAATTTCCTGCTTTTTCCGATGGGCAATTTCATCAAGCAAGGTCACCGTCCGCTCTGCCACCTGCTTCTCTAGCGACTCACTCAGCGCGGCCTGTGCGGCCAACTTGTCGCGCTTCATCTGGTTGTAGTGTCCGGTGATGGCCAGACTCATGATCACCATGTGCACCACGTAGCCCACCTGGTAACTGTTGTCGGTCCATGCACTGGGCGCAATGAAACCCAAGGTGCGCAGGTAGCGCCAGAAGATGCCCACCATCAACACGCCAAAGGCCAACAAAAAAAGCTTGGCGGGTGCGTGGCCACGCCACCATAACAACAGGGCAATTGCCAGCAGCACCACCACCAGAACAATCGAATACAGCTGCGCCGGTACCACCCCCGCGCTGTAGCGCACACCCAGCGCCAAGGCAATACACACCACGGACATGCCGCCAGACACGCGCAGCAGAAGCCGTTCGGTGCGTGGCATGACCCGCGCCAGATCCAGCTGCAGCGTAGAAAATTTGGTCGCCACCCAAAGCACGCCGCAAATCAGAATTGCCACCGCCACATCGACCGGAGCGCTGGTGACCGGAAGAATTTGCTGGATGTAGCCCATCGTGAATCCGACCGACAGCATGTTGCTGCCCGCATAGATCAAATACCAGCCGACTACCGGCTCACGCGTCCAACGCCAAAAAAACAGATGGCTAAGTAAGACTGCAGTAAAAATGCCAAACATCAAACCGTACAGCAGACTCTCAATTTGCACGCCGTGCAAAAAAGCCTCTGGCTGCCACAGCACCAGCTGTGCCGACACCGAATTCCGTGACACAAAGCGCAGCCAAAGCGTGTGCCGCTCAGTGTTGGGCAGGGCAATCTTGAACACCGCCTGGCGGTAATCCATGTCGTGGGCCGAATGCGGCGCATCCTCCCCGGCACGCCGCTCGCGCCAGCTGCCGTCAGGCTCGGCCGAGTACAAGCGCAAATCATCATGGTGCGGGTTGGTCACCTCCAGCAACCAATCCGCTGGCGCTGCAGCATCACGCTCCAAGTCCAGGCGCAGCCAAATGGCGGTCTGGGTAAACCCCAAATTCATTTCACCGGGCAGGGCCTGCCAGTCGTCAGATTGCATCGCCTGGGCCAAAGTTAGCTGGCCGTTCACGTCTTTCAACATCGCAAGGTGGCCGGCAGATTCCACCCGCGTGGCTCCGGCAAGCACCTTCAAGGGTGCAGGCAATGGCATCTGTACGGGTGCCTGCGCCCACGCCGCGCCCGGCTGAGCCAGCAGCCATAAAAGCAAAATGAAAAGTCCTCTCCACATGGGCGCGCACGGTAACACGAGCCAACGGCGTATGACACACACAAGCCTTCGTCCGTTCACAACCTGCTCAGGTTTGCTCAGCCAGCGCACGAGCAACAGTGCCTACACTGGCAGGCACCATGGCACACATCATCCTGCTAGAAGACGAACGCGTCCTGCGCGAAGAGGTAGTCGAATTCTTGACTGTGCACGGTCACGTGGTCGACGCGGTGGGCAGCCTGGCTGGGTTTGCCCGGGTGTTTCAGCCCGAGCACCACACCCTGGCCTTGATCGACATCGGCTTGCCTGATGGCAATGGCCTGGACCTGGTACAACAACTGCGCGCACAGCAAATGAGCCTGGGCATCATCGTTCTGACAGCACGCTCTGCGGTACCTGACAAGTTGGCGGGCTTGGCGCGGGGCGCTGACCACTACCTGTCCAAGAGCACCGACCTGGACGAATTGGCGGGCATCATAGCGGCACTGCAGCGCCGTCTTGATGCGGGTGGCCTGAGCCTGTGCTGGGTGCTGCATACCGTGGGGCGTACCCTGGTGCCGCCCGGCATGGCACCGATTGACCTCAGCCCGCATGACTTTGCGGTGCTCAAAACCATCATTGAAGGCAACGGCCAGCCGGTGGCGCGACGCACCATAGTTGATGCCCTGGGCGACGATTACTTCACGGCGGACCCAGCCCGGCTCGACACCCAAATGCGCCGCCTGCGCCGCAAGGTCAACGAGGCCACCGGCAAAGAGCTGCCCATCAAAACCCTGCGCAATGAGGGTTACCAGTTCTACGCCCCGGTTGAGGTGGCGTAACGGCATTACGCTGGCTGCCAGTTAAATCCCTGCCGAATTAATCGGCAAAGTGAGCGTCCAATTTATCGAGCAAGGCCAGGCCGCGCGCCGGGTTGCCAGCCTGCGCGGCGGCGCGAAATTGCAGGCTCAGGTCGTGTTGTACCAACACCGTGGTGGCGAGCTCGTCAAACAGCCGATTGACGCTGGTGTTGCGACTGCTTGCCAACTGCTTAAGCCGCAAGTGCTTCTCATCCGGGATGCGCAAAGTGACAACGGACATATCAAATCCCCTTCAATAAATCGGCTGGCACGACGATGTGCAGACCGGGAAAGTGCAACTCCGCACCCAAAAAATCAGCGCGGTTGTAGGTAACGATGGTTTGAGCACCGGCGGCAACCGCAATTTCAAGCACATGGTTGTCAGCTTCGTCACGCAGGTTGGGGCGCCATAGGTAATAAATCTCAACGAGGCGGCACATGGCGATGAAGGCGTAAAACAACTCCTGTCGCTCGTCGCTGTTCAACGGCGAATCCTTGAACAGTCGTTCTCGCCCCTTGACATCTCGGTACTCCGAAAACAGTGCCAAGGACATGCAAGGCTGGTACTGCCCTTGTAGGCATCGCCGGATTACGGCCCGTGACGCACCATCTGCGCTTCGTAACGCAGAGACGAACACATTGGTATCGATGACAAGGGAATCCATGCAGTGAATGCTATCACTGGAGATAGCATTCTGCACATCACAGGGTTACCCCTTTTACGCCCCGGTTGAGGTGGCGTAAGCGCTAGTTTTGCTGCGCCATCGCGCGTTTTTGCTCAGGTTTGCTCAGCCACGCCACATGGCTTTGTGGCTACTATGGTTTTTGACGTTATAGCCGTCACAAACACTGGGCCTATCTAACAAAACATTGGTTTACATCAATGACAAATGTAAAAACTNNTAGATAATTAATTTGGTACCTATATGTTTTTTAAATATGGCTGTGAGCTGTCCTCCCCGCAGCCTCCAAAAAGGTAAATGAGTTTCAAGCGTTAAGGGCATATGACGACCTTTGCATTCACTTGAGCTCCACCCTTTTTGCCCAAAGCAGGCCGATTTGCAACAGCACACCATGAAAACTTCACCCGGTTCAGTCTCTCTGGTCCACCCCGGCTTTTTCAAATTAGTGGCTTTGGCCGCTGCGGTTGCGGCAATGACCGCATGTAGCTCAATCGCCCCCAACCCTGTTCAGACGGCTGAACTGGCCGCCACCACCCAGGCGGATCGGGCTGCCATCAGCCAGGCGGTCGCACCTTTTAGCGCTCCGCTCACGCTCGATGAGGCACTGGCGCGTGCCCTTAAATACAACCTTGACCGGCGCGCCAAGCTAATGGAAGAAGCCATTGCCCTGAATCAGCTTGAAGTCACCAAGTTCGACATGCTGCCACGGCTGCTGGCGCAGGCCGGATATGCCCACAGCAGTGACGAACGCGCCACCTACAGCATGACATACCCCAACGGCCCGCGCTCCAGCGCTGCCTCGTTTTCGCAGGAACCCAATCACCGCACCGTCGATTTGGGCCTCACCTGGAACCTGATTGATGTGGGGCTGGGCTACTACGGCTCCAAACAGCAAGCCGACCGGGTGCTGATCGCCGCAGAAAAGCGGCGCAAGGCCATGCACGTGCTCATGCAAGACGTGCGCACCGCCTTCTGGCGCGCTGCCAGCGCGAAAAAGTTCGGGGCGATGTGGCCAAAACCATTGCCATGGCCGAGTCTGCCATGCTCGATGCCCGCAAGGCCGAAGACGAGCGTCTGCGCAACCCCCTCGATTCCCTGCGTTACCAGCGCCAGTTGCTGGAAAACCTGCGCTTGCTTGAGGCCATCGAGCAAGAGCTGTCCATGGCCCAAATCGAGCTTGCAACGCTGATCAACGCGCCATTGGGCCAAGCGCTGCAGATCGCTGAAACGCCGCTTGAAAGCCCTGACGACGGGCTGGAAAAACTGCCTGTGTTGCGGCTTGAAGAAGTTGCACTGGAAAACAACGCCGATGTCCGCGAGCAGTACTACAACGGCCGCATTGCTCGCGAAGAAGTGCGTAAAACCATGGTTCGGCTGTTCCCCAACCTGAGCTTCAGCTACGGGCTCAAGTACGACTCTGACAGCTATATGGTCAACAACAACTGGAACGAAGCCGGTCTGCAGTTGTCTTTCAACCTGTTTAATCTGCTAACCGGTAGCACCCAGAAAAAGCTGGCCGAGGCCGGTGTGGCCCTGGCCGACCAGCGCCGCTTTGCCACCCAGATGGCCGTGCTCGCGCAAGTCCATCTGGCGCGCCTGCAACTCATCAACAACCGCAGCCAACTGACGCGCGCTGAAGCCATTTACGCCACCGATGCCCGTATTTCCGTCGTTATGCGCAACCGCACCGAGGTCCAAGCCCAAAGCAAGCTGGAAATGGTGGCCAACGAAACCGCTGCCATTTTGAGCCTGCTGCGCCGCTACCAAGCGCTGGCCCAAGTGCAGGTGGCTGAGAGTCGCTTGCTGGCCAACCTGGGCCTTGAGCCCAAAATTGGCAGCACCGACGAGCTCACGCTTGAGCAACTCACCGAGCAACTCCGGCGCAGTGGCCGCCCCAGCATCGCAGCCCCCAAACCCTAACTGATCCGCAAAAGCTACTTTTTTTGACCGAGATCCCTGCCCACACACTGCGCCGGGCGATGCAACCTCTGGAGCCAATCTTGACAAGGCAACACCCTTTGGAGCATAGCCTTTGGCTTGGCTCATTTTTTCCACGGACTTCTCGGCGCAAGGCGCCAAATCTGCTGGCCGTGCTGGTCTGCGCAGTAACCCTGTCGGCGGGTATCGCGCAGGCACAAGTCAGTGTTGCGCCGGCACCAGGCCGAAGCCCGCCTGAGCCGTCCAAGCCAGCCCTGGAGCGGCAAGAAATCCGGGCCCAGTTATTGCCGCGCCGATACACCACCCTGGCAGCCGAAATTGGGGCCAAGATCAGACGCTTGCCGGTCGCCGAAGGCGCGCCCTTTGCCGCCGGGGCCTTGCTGGTCAGCTTTGACTGCTCGCTGCAGCAGGCACAGCTGCAAAAGGCCCGTGCTGAACTCGACGCTGCCGAGCAAACTTTCAAGACCAACCAGCGTTTGCTTGAACTCAACTCGGTGGGTCAACTCGAGGTCGATTTGTCGCGTGCCGCCCAGGCTCGTGGCCAAGCCGAGTTGGGTGTCAACCAGGCAGTGCTCAACAAGTGCGCCATCACCGCCCCGTTTGCCGGCCGCCTGGCCGAGCAAAAAGTGCGTGAACAGCAATATGTGCAACCCGGCCAGCCGCTGCTTGACATCATTGACGACAGCGTGCTTGAGCTGGAATTTTTGCTGCCCTCGGGCTGGCTAGGCTGGCTGCGCGTGGGCAATACGTTTCAGGTGCAAATTGACGAAACGCGCAAAAGTTACCCAGCCAAATTCATCCGTATCGGGGCCCGGGTTGACCCGGTTAGCCAGTCGGTCAAGGTTGCGGCGGCCATCAGCGGCAAACACCCAGAGCTGATTGCTGGCATGAGCGGCCGGGTGCTGATCAGCCCGCCCTAGTCGCCACCCCAGACCCTGCTTGCCAGCACCCTTGGCCTTGATCACCTGTCTTCCACTTCTTCTTTTATCCGCACAGACTGTTAGAGCATCACATCATGAACAAAATCTACCGCAGTATCTGGAACGAAATCAGCCGCACCTATGTGGCGGCCGCCGAAATTGTGCAAAGCCGGGGTAAGCGCTGTGCCAGCAGCCGCACACGCAGTGCGCACCCCGACATTGAAGACGTGCTGCTCAAGCAGGAAGCCCAGGCTGGCCCGCCTGCGCGACCCACACTGCATTTGCAGCGCCCTGGCGGCATCCACTTTGGCACCATCCGGCCGCTGGCGCTGGAGCCACGCTTCATGTTTGACGGTGCGGCACTCGGCGATGCCATCCACATCCAGGACGATGGGCACCAGCCAGTGGTGCGCGACGTGGCAGACCGGTCCGCATTTGCCGCCCCGCGTGCCGACAGCAGCGCCCCGCACGGCAGCAACAGCAGCACTCTGGAAAAAGCCTTTATCGACTTCATGGCTCGCCTGCAAGACCCGGCCAGCGCCACAGACATGCCCAGCGGCATCATCCGCCCCATGCCCGATGCCCGGGAAATCGTCTTTATTGACAGCGGCGTGGCCGACATTGCCCAACTGCTCAAAGGCACACGGGCTGATGTGGAAGTGGTGGTGCTCGATCCCCAGCGCGATGCCTGGCAACAAATGACGGCGGTTATCAGCACCCATGCCACCCTGGACGCCATCCATTTGGTGTCGCACGGGGCCGACGGCCAACTGGTATTCAACGGCAAAACCTACGATGCCAACAGCTTTGGGGGTGCCGAGGCGGCTGAATTGACGCTATGGCAAAGCCACCTGAGTGCCAATGCAGACATCTTGCTGTATGGCTGCGATGTGGCCGCCGGGGCCGATGGTGCCCTGCTGATCAACCAGATTGCCCGCCTGACGCAAGCTGACGTGGCCGCCTCCACCGACGCAACCGGCAGCGCCGCCAAGGGCGGCGACTGGGTGCTGGAGGCCGATACTGGGGCGATTGACGCCAAGCTCGCGTTTGCCGACCAGGCGCTGGCCGGGTACGACGCGCTGCTGGCGCCGCCGGATATCACCAAACCGGCTGCGCCCACCATTCTGGAAGATGCCAGCTACACCTTCAGCGGCTTCAATGTGACCTATGACGGTCTGGGTACCAACATCGAAGCCATCGTCACCGTGACCAACGCAGCCAGCGGTAATCTGGTCGATAACGGGGTGGTGTCAACCACGCTGGCTTCGCAGGGCGACCTGACCGCCATCAAGGCGTTTTTGAACCGCCTGCAATTTCAAGACAGCGCCAACTTCAATGGCACCGCAACCATCAGCATCACGGTCAATGCCTACCTCGGTAACTATTTGAGTGCCAATCTGCAGGCCACCAGCACCACCACGTTTGACATCACCGTCACCCCGGTCAACGATGCGCCTTCGGGGACCAACAACACCATCAGCGTCGCTGAGGACGGCTCGCACATCTTTACCACGGCGGAATTTGGGCTGACTGACCCCAGCGATGTCACTGCTGGCCTGCCCAGTGGCAATGCCCTGAATGCGGTCAAGATCAGCGCGCTGCCAAGCAACGGCACCCTTGCCAACAATGGCACGGCGGTGACGCTGAACCAGTTTGTCAGCGCGGCAGATATCGCAGCAGGCAGGTTGATCTATACCCCCGCTCTCAACGGCAACGGCAGCAACTACGGCAACTTCACCTTCCAGGTGCAGGACAACGGTGGCACCGAAAACAGCGGCGTGGATACCGACCCAACGCCCAACACCATGGCCATCAACGTCACCGCCGTCAACGATGCGCCGGTCACGGTCGATGCGACCATATCGGTCGATAAAAACGCCAGCCAAACCTTCTCGCTTACCGCCACCGATCCAGATGGCGCCGGTGATATCACCAGCTACAACATTGTCAGCATCCCGGTTAGTGGGGTGCTCAAAGCCAGCGACGGCACCACCATCAGTACCGCCAACACGGTCATCAGCAAAGCCCTGGCCACGGGCATGACTTTTACCCCCGTGACCAACTCCATTGCTTCGCAAACATTCACTTTTCAGGCCATTGATGCCACTGGTGGTGTAGGCGGCACCAGCAACACCAGCACCGTCACCATCAACGTCAACTCGCTCAACCAAGCCCCGGTGCTGGTGGTGCCGGGTGTCACCCAAACCGTCGCTGAAGACACCAGCCTGACGCTCGCAGGCATTTCTCTGTCCGACCCCGATGCGGGTGGCGCCATCGTCCAGGCCACTCTGAGTGCCCTGCATGGCAATATCGATTTCACCAGCTTGGCTGACTTGACCATCACCGCTGGCGAAGACAACAGCCACAGCGTCACCGTGCAAGGCACCATCGCCGCCATCAACACCGCGCTGGGCAGCAGCAACCTGACTTACCGGCCAGATGCCAACTACCCCAACGCCACCACCTCGGCCACCGACACCATCACCGTGCTGGTGTCTGACCTGGGCAACACCGGTGGTGCAGCGCAGACCGACACCGACACCATCACCGTCACCGTGACCCCGGTGGCCGATGCGCCCACCGTCACCGGCGGCGCCCTTAGCCTGGCCGCTGTTGACGAAGACAACACCAACCCAACAGGCAGCACGGTCGCGGCTTTGCTCGCCTCCAACTTCACTGATCTGGATGGCAACACGCTGGCCGGCTTGGCCATCAGTGCCGATGCGTCCACCGCAGGGCAGGGCACTTGGCAGTATTCCGTTAACGATGGGGCCACCTGGTCTGATGTTGGCGCGGTAACCGTCGACAACGCACTGCTGCTCAACGCCAGTGCCAAGCTGCGCTTTGTGCCCTTTGCCCAATACAGCGGTGCGGTTGGCAGCCTGACCGTGCATGCCATCGACAACAGTGGCGCACGCACCTACACCACCGACCCGGCCAGCCGCCAAACCGCAGCTGCCAATAGCGGTGCCACCGATCTGGCGGTTGCCGACGCAACGCTGGGCACCAGCGTCACCGCAGTCAACGACGTGTTCCAGGTCATCACCGACAAAAGCGCCACCGTGGCCGAAGGCGGTAGCACCACCATCGGCGCGGCCACACTCAGCATCACCGACGTAGAGGCCTCGGCCAGCCAGATTGTCTATACGCTCACCGGTTTGCCCACTGCGGCTGGCACCCTTTACAAAGACGGTGTGGCGCTAAGCGTTGGCGGCACCTTTACCCAGGCGGACATCAACAATAGCCTCATCACCTTCACCCATAACGGCACCGAGCCATCGGTCACCGGCACCCGCCTGAGCGTTGGCTACAGCGTGACCGACCTGGTGGACAGTTTGGGAACCACAGCGGCCCGCACCCTCACCATCGACGTGTCCCCGGTGAATGACACGCCAGTGCTCACCGTCGCGGGTGGCACCGTCGCGCTGGGGTCCGCGCTCCCCATCACCTCAACCATTCTGTCGGTCACCGACCCCGACAACAGCAACGCCCAACTGGTGTTCCGGCTGGAATCCTTGCCCACCCAGGGGGTCTTGACCATCAACGGTGCCCCGGTCGCCATCGGCTCCACCTTTTCTTATGCCACTGTAGTAGCCGGCAGCGCCGTGGTTTACACCCATGGTGGCGGAGCGGCATCGTCAGACACCTTCTCGGTCAGCCTGCGCGATGGCGCTGGCGGGGTGGTGGGAGATGTGACACCGGTTGCCGTTGACATCAGCGTCACGCCAACCAACACCGCGCCAGCGATCAGCAGCGGCCAGATGACGATGAACGAGGGCCAGACCGGGTTGGCGGTGCTTGCCAGCACCACCTTCAGTGATGCCCAAACCGCACAAGCGAACCTGACCGTTCAAATCCTGACCCTGCCCACGGCCTCTGAGGCCATCCTGAAGTACAACGGCACGGCCATCACCAGCGGTTTTACCTTCAACGCGGCCAACAAGGGTCTGCTGACCCTTGACCATATTTCTGCCGAGCAGGAAAACCCACGCGACGTCAGCTTCACCATCAAGGTGACCGATGACAACGCCACCACCCCGCTGTCATCTCAGATTACAACCGTCAACGTGGCACTTCAGCCCGTCAACGACAACCCGATCGGGACGGCTGGCACACAAATAATCGTCGCGGGCGAAACGGTCACCTTGACCAGTGACTTGCTTACTGCGTCAGACGTGGACACCCCGGTCACAGAGCTCACCTTCCGCCTGGACGCGCGGCCTACCCATGGTTACCTGTATTTGAATGGTGTGCCGCTCGGCGTGGGGGCCACCTTCACGCTGGCTGACATCTCAGGCGGCCTCCTTCGCTACACCCACGATGGCACCGCCCTGGCCAACGATTCGTTTTCAGTCACGCTGCGCGACGGCGAGGGTGGGAGCTATTTGGACGGTGGACTCACACCGCTGGTGGTCAGATTCAACTTCGCCGCCTCACCCCCACCCGACATTCTGACCACAGCGGGCAACGATTCCTTCTCGGTGCTGGAAAATATTCCGGGCGACATTCGCTCCACCACGTTCAGCGCGTCCCAACTGCTGATCAACGACTACGGCGATGCGCCACTGATCATTCAGAGCGTGCAGAGTGCCAGCAATTGTTCAGTCGTTCTGAATGGTCAGAACATCACCTTTACCCCGACAACGAGTTTTGAAGGCAGCGCCACCTTTACCTATACGGTCCAGGATGCCGACGGTGACCAAGCCACCGCCACAGTCACGGTGACTGTGTATGGCATCGCCGCCCGCCATGATTCCGCAACCACCACGCTGATCACGCCGGTTGTCCTGCAAGAAGCTGATTTGGTCGCCAATGACGAAGGCAATATTTCGCTCAACATCATTGAGGTTACGCAGGCCGCCCACGGCACGGTCGTCTTGGGTGCCACCAGCGTTACCTACACCCCCACAGCAGGATTCAGTGGGTTTGATAGTTTTACCTATACGGTGCGCGACGCTGACAACAATGAAGCCACTGCAACGGTCACGGTTGATGTTCAGCCGGTAGCGACGCCGGATGCATTTTCGGCGCTGGAAAATACCCTCCGAGTTTTTAGCCCGATCGAGTTGCTGGGCAACGACCGGGGCACGGCGTTGACCATCTTCAGCGTGACGGCTGGTACGAATTGCACGGCAAGTCTTATCGACGGGAATGTCCATTTCACGCCCGGCAATGCTGAGAGCGGTAACGCAACTTTTACCTATGTGGTGCGCGACAGCGCCGGTAAGGAGGCAACTACCACAGTCTCGGTTTCTGTCTTCAACCTGGCTGCGGCAAACGATGTTTTTAGTACTCCAAAAAACGAGCCAATCACGCTGACGGAAAACCAGTTGCTGGCCAATGACGTTGGCAACGGGGTGNNGGGTGCTTAGCGTGAGCAATGTCGTCACGACTGGCATTGCAAATGGCTCGGTTGTCTGGAATGACACCACCAATCAAATCACCATTACCCCGAACACTGATTTCAGTGGCCCCATTTCATTCAATTACACGCTGACAGACGGCGACGGTGAAACTCAGGTGGCCAATGTCACCGTCAACGTCACCACCCAGCCCAATGCGGTTCCTGAGGCAAACAATGACCAGTACGTCATTGATGAAGACACCCCGCTGGTGCTCTCAGAAGCGCTACTGCTTGCCAACGACACTGGTGACCTGCCGCTCAATATCATTTCTGTGCAAGGTGCGGTCANNGGCGACACCGTTACTTTTACACCCACACTAAATTTTGCGGGCTCGGCCAGCTTTACTTACACCGTTCAGGATGCCACCACCGGTGACATCCAAACGTCTACCGCCACGGTCACGGTGCTGACCCTGTCCAAGAACGACAGCCCGGTGCTCACCGTCGGCACCCAAACCGGCTTTGTCGAGGGCGCTGTGGTTACCGTGACCAGCGCTGCGCTCAGCACCACCGACGTCGACAACCCCAATTCGGAGCTGGTCTATACCCTGACCCAACTGCCAGGCTCCGGCACGCTTTATTTCGACACTGCATCGCCTGAAAACGGACTTAGCGTCGATGCCCGTGACCTGCGCGTCAACGACACCTTTTCCCAGGCCGACCTGGTCGCTGGGAAAATCAAGTTTGAGCATGACGGTGGCGAGACCCACACCGCTACCTTCAAATTCACCGTGACCGACGGCTCGGAATTTATTTTGCCAGGCACCGCAACGCTGCAAGATACCCCCGTCAACGACCGGCCCTTCATTACCAGCACCGCAACCCTGAACCAGGTTCTGGTGAACGAGGGCGCGTCCGTGGTGGTGAACAACGCCTATATCACCACCTCCGATGTGGACCGCAACCTCAGCGGCACTCTGACCGACACGCTCACCCTGAGCATCACCGTTTTGCCGCTTCACGGCACCCTCGCACTCGACGCGGACGGTAACGGCAGCTTTGAGACAGTCATTACCGAAGACAACAAAGCAGTAACAACCTTTACCCAAGCGCAAATTGATGCCGGGCGCCTGCAGTACACCAACGACGGTAATGAAAATCCCGCCGACAGCTTCACGATTCAGGTCAATGACGGCAGCGGCCAGGCCAATGCCACGAATTCGGCGGTCGTGCAGATCGGTATCGTTGCGTTCAATGACCCGCCGGTGAAAGTGATCTCTGGCACGGCAACCGTGTATGAAGGTCAGCAACAGCTGATCTCAACCAGCAACCTGCTCAGTGCCTCCG
Organism: Rhodoferax sp. UBA4127; assembly: GCA_002381045.1. Lineage (GTDB taxonomy): Bacteria > Pseudomonadota > Gammaproteobacteria > Burkholderiales > Burkholderiaceae_C > Rhodoferax. The sequence continues at coordinate 386 of DFWT01000037.1, read as the reverse complement.
ACGTTGACAACACGCCTGAGCAGCTTCAATTTCGTATTACCACCGCGGCCACCCATGGCCAACTGATTCGGCTGGACGTGGCTGGCGGAACCACCGGCGTGGTGCTGGGCCAAAGCAGCGTCTTTACCCAGGCCGAACTGGTGGCCAACCGGATTGTGTATCGGCACGACGGCACCGAGGCCGATGGAAATGACTTAACGGTAGATGATTCTTTTAGCTACACCATCTCCGACGCCGGTGGTGTGTCAGAGCCTACGGGCACCCTGAGCATCATTGTCAAACCCATCAACGATGCGCCCACCGTATTAGTGCCCGCTACTGCCAGTGGCACCGAGCAGCAGCCCATCGCCATTGCCGGCATCGTCATCGCAGACGCGGACGCCTTT
>DFWT01000276.1 GCA_002381045.1 Rhodoferax sp. UBA4127 | reverse complement strand
GCAGAGCACTCTGCCGCCCAGACTTCTAGCCCATGTATTTGCTGCTTAAGCAGCTATCAATTTTGAGGTATGTCGATGTCAACAAGCACTTATGACGGCCGTGCTGTCATCAACGGTCAGCGTGTGGCCGCATTGGATGGCCAAACATTTGATTGCATCTCACCAGTCGATGGCTGTTTGCTGACCCAGGTCGCGCGTTGTGCGCAGGCCGATGTGGATGCCGCCGTGCAAGCCGCCCGCCATGCCTTCGAAGATCGGCGCTGGAGCGGCCTCTCGCCTGTGGCGCGCAAACGCATCATGATCAAGTTCGCCGACCAGTTGCTGGCGCATGCCGAAGAGTTGGCGCTGATGGAAACGCTGGATATGGGCAAGCCCATCAAGTATTCACGTGCGGTGGATGTCAATAGTGCCGCAAATTGCATCCGATGGTACGGTGAGGCGGTGGACAAGATCTATGACGAAATCGCCCCGACCGCCAGCACGGCTTTGGCCTTGATCACCCGCGAACCGATGGGTGTGGTGGGCGTCATCGTGCCCTGGAACTATCCGATGATCATGGCTGCCTGGAAAATTGCACCGGCCTTGGCGGTGGGCAATTCGGTGGTGCTCAAGCCCAGCGAAAAGTCGCCCTTGACGGCGTTGCGCCTGGCCGAGTTGGCCCTGGAGGCCGGCATTCCTCCTGGCGTGTTCAACGTGGTGCCGGGTTATGGCCCAGAAGCGGGTTCGCCCGTGGCATTGCACATGGATGTGGATTGCATTGGTTTTACCGGTTCCACCCGCGTCGGCAAGCAAATTCATGTGATGGCTGGCCAAAGTAATCTGAAACGCGCCTGGACCGAACTTGGTGGCAAGTCGCCCAATATCGTGTTTGCTGATTGCCCCGATCTGGACAAGGCAGTTGAGGCCGCAGTGGGCAGCATCTTTTTCAACCAGGGTGAAAGCTGCAACGCGCCGTCACGCCTGTTTGTTGAGGCCGTTATTCAAGACAAATTTCTTGAAAAGGCAGTGGCTCTGGCACCGCAGTATCTACCTGCCAATCCGCTCGATCCGGCCACCATCATGGGTGCCATTGTGGATAAGACGCAGATGGACACGGTGCTGCGTTATGTGGAGAGCGGCAAGTCCGAAGGGGCCAGTCTGCTGTATGGCGGCGAGCAAGCCTTGACGCAGTCGGGCGGCTGCTACGTGCAACCCACGATTTTTGCGGGCGTGAACCCCAGCATGACCATTTGCCGTGAAGAGATTTTTGGTCCGGTGTTGTCTGTGTTGTCCTTTACCGATACGGCTGAGGTGGTTCGGCAAGCCAACGCCAGCGTATATGGATTGCAGGCTGCAGTCTGGACCCGTGACATCAACAAAGCCCATGGTGTGGCTCGGGCGCTGCGTGCCGGTACCGTCCATGTGAACCAGTACGATGAAGACGACATCACCGTGCCCTTTGGCGGTTACAAGCAAAGTGGTGTGGGGCGCGACAAATCTTTGCATGCGTTTGACAAATACACTGAAACAAAGACCACCTGGATTCGCATCGACTCACCCGTGTGACGTCTCTCGTGGTGCGGGGTTCGCTCTAAAATTAGAAGCTAATAGCGCCCGCTTTATATGGGCTAGAGGCAAAAATAGTGATTGATATTCAAAACAAAGTGGCCGAACTCAAGGCACAGGGTGTGCACTCCATCGTCACACAGTTTTGTGACCTGCATGGTGTGGCCAAGGGCAAACTGGTGCCCGTTGAGAACTTGCAAGAGTGGGTCGAGCAGGGCGCTGGTTTTGCGGGACCCAGCATCTGGGGCACCGGGCTTGGCCGGTTTGGCGCTCGCAGCGAGTACTACGGACGGGTTCAACCGGAGAGCTTGCGGCTGTTGCCCTTCATGCCGGGGGTGGCGCACGCTGTGTGCGATGGCTACGCTGGCGGTGAGCCGCTGGCTACTTGCTCGCGTCAAGTCCTCAAACGCCAAGTGTCACGCTTGCAGGCACGCGGCTGGACCTTGTGGGTGGGCATTGAGCCCGAGTTTTTTTTGCTGCAACAAGATGCTCAAGAGCAATGGCGTGGCATTGACCCGCAAGACCGCTTGGATAAACCCTCCTACGACCTGAAAGCCATCCACAGGCAGCAGGACTTTTTAGAAGACATGCGCAGCAGCCTGACGGCCTTAGGTTTTGAGCTGCAGCAGATAGACCACGAAGATGCTTGCGGTCAGTACGAGATCAACTACAAGTTTGATGACGCGCTGGCAGCAGCCGACCGCTTCATGCTGTTCAAAATGACCGCTCACGCTGTGGCAGAGCGGCATGGGTCTGTTTTCAGTTGCATGCCCAAGCCCTTTGCCGGCGCGCCGGGCAGTGGTTTGCACTTTCACCTCAGCTTGACCGACGCGCAGGGTCGCGCAGTGTTTACGGACAAGGCCGATCCCCTGTTACTCAGTGCCACCGGCTACCAGTTTGTTGCGGGATTGCTCGAACACGCCGATGCCCTGACAGCCCTGTGTGCACCTACGGTGAACAGCTACAAACGCTTGGCTTGCAGCGAAAGCGCCTCGGGCACCACCTGGTCGCCTGTCTGGAAGGCCTATGGCGACAACAACCGAACTTGCGTGGTCAGAAGTGTGACGGGCCGGCTTGAGTGGCGCTTGCCTGATCCGTCATGCAATGTGTACGCGGCCATTGCGGCTACCCTGGCGGCGGGGCTCGACGGCATTGAGCGAGCGCTAAAGGCACCTGCGCCCTGTGCAGAAGATCTGTATGAGCGGTATTCATCCGGCTTGCCCATGCCGGCCCGGTTGCCGCGCGATTTGGGGCTGGCACTCGATGCCTTGGTCGCGGATGAAATGCTGGCCGATGCGGTGGGCAGAGATTTCTGCCAACAGTTTTTAGCCATCAAACGTCGGGAGTGGGACGACTACAGCCAGTCGGTCAGTGCCTGGGAATTTGAGCGATATGCACGCCTTTCATGATTTCATATTGCAAAAAACGTTTTTCATATTAAGAGAATCTGACTCAATTTCTCTCACTGAATTTTTCTGAAAATGGGTTGATGAGTTGAGAAAAATCAAGGTGGTATCGCTAAGTTGTTGATTTTGTTCATGATAATAAATGTCTTCTATAAGACATAAGATCAATAACAAGTCTTATAGAAGACTTAGAATTTACTCAACGACAACGGCCAGATCAGGCCACCATCGTCCACCGATTTCATCAACTACGGAGTGATCCTATGCCTCAAGCCCTGACCCAACAACTGAGCCGTGAACAACAAATTGCAGCCCTGGAAAAAGACTGGGCGACCAATCCGCGCTGGAAAGGTGTGAAGCGCGGCTACTCGGCAGCCGACGTGGTTCGTCTGCGCGGTAGCGTTCAGCCTGAATGCACCTTTGCCAAAAACGGCGCAGAAAAGCTGTGGGACAAAGTTAACGGTGGCGCCAAGAAGGGTTACGTCAACGCGTTCGGCGCCATCAGCGCGGGCCAAGCCATGCAACAAGCCAAGGCCGGTCTGGAAGCGGTGTACCTGTCGGGCTGGCAAGTCGCCGCTGACGGCAACACCTCTGAGACCATGTACCCTGACCAGTCGCTGTACGCCTACGACTCGGTGCCCACCATGGTGCGTCGCATCAACAACACCTTCAAGC
>DFWT01000107.1:7780-7985 GCA_002381045.1 Rhodoferax sp. UBA4127 | reverse complement strand
TGAAGGGGAATTCCTTGCTGCCTGGCTGGTTGATGGTGGCGGGTGGCACCTGCATCAAACCTGGGGTATGGCCCATGGCAGCAAAACGTGACAGGCGACGGCTCTCCGCCTCAAATGCATTGACTGGCAAAGACTCGTAGCTCAGGCCACCGGGGTGTGACACGTGGTACTGGCAGCCACCAAGGGAGCGTTTCATCCAGGTGTC
>DFWT01000107.1:0-7738 GCA_002381045.1 Rhodoferax sp. UBA4127 | reverse complement strand
GAGTCCACATACCGTGCGGTTCCACCGGGTGCGCCTTCTTCGCCCATTACATGCCAGGGCTCAAGCGCGTTGCGCAGGGTCATTTCAATACCTGCTGCGTGGACCGCACCGATCAGCGGGAAGCGGAACTCGACATGCGGCGCAAACCAGCTGTCGTCAAAGGCGTAACCAGCGTCGCGCATTTCGCTCAGCACGTCCTTGAAGTCCATTTCGATGAACGCGGGCAGCATGAATCGGTCGTGCAACTCAGTACCCCAGCGGGTGGCAGGCGCACGGTAAGGCGTTTTCCAGAACCTGGCGATCAAGGCACGCAAAAGCAACTGCTGCACGCTGCTCATGTGCGGGTGCGGTGGCATCTCAAAGGCGCGCAATTCAAGCAAGCCCAGCCGGCCGGTGGAAGAGTCGGGCGAGTACATCTTGTCGATGGAGATCTCGCTGCGGTGCGTGTTGCCGGTCGCATCAATCAGGATGTTGCGCAGTGTGCGGTCAATCAGCCACGGCGGCATAGATTGGCCATACAACTCGCGGTTTTTGTAGATTTGCTCGATGGCAATTTCAAGCTCGTAAAGTTGGTCGTTGCGGGCTTCGTCCACGCGCGGGGCCTGGCTGGTGGGTCCGACAAACATGCCGCTAAACAAGTAGCTCAAGGAGGGGTGGTTGTGCCAGTAAAGCAGCAGACTGGCCAGCAACTCTGGCTGGCGCAGGAACGGGCTGTCAGCAGGTGTGGCCCCACCCATCACGAAGTGGTTGCCGCCACCAGTGCCGGTGTGCCGACCATCGGTCATGAACTTCTCGGCTGAGAGGCGAGACTCGAACGCCGCGTTGTACAAAAACTCGGTGTTGTGAACCAGTTCTTTCCAGTTGTTGGCCGGATGAATATTCACCTCAATCACACCTGGGTCAGGGGTCACGCTCAATAGTTTGAGGCGAGGGTCACGCGGTGGCGGGTAACCCTCAATCACGATCTGCACGCCCATCTCTTGCGCCGTAGCTTCAATGGCAGCCAGCAAATCCAGGTAATGCTCCAGCCTTTCCAGAGGTGGCATGAAAACATACATCACGCCGGATTTTTTCCCGACAGCTTCAGCCTTCGGCCCATTGGCACGGCGAGGATCACGCACCTCCACACACAACGCAGTGCGGGTGATCCAGTGGGCTGATTCCTGTCTATTGGGGGAACGGGCAAAGTTGGCTGGCTCAAGCTGCGAGGTGCTTTGGGCGCTCAAGGCCGCAGCGGACGCAGGCCCAGTGGTAGATTGCAAGCGGCGGACCGCTTCTGGCTGGGTGTTGCCACCTGCCAAGTAGCGGGCCGACTGTGAGCGGTTCGCTGCAGCCGCGGCCGCTGCTGCAGCCGCTCGGGCGGCTGCACCAAGTGCCAGGCCGGCCATGCCCGGGGCATATTTGGCTGCCACAGCGCCATGGCTTGGCAATCCATCGCGCAAGGTCGAAGGGTCCTGTTCAATCAGGTAGGGGAAATCCGCTTCACTGACCCATGGCAACGAATCCAAAGGCAGACGCAAGCCCATGGGTGAGTCGCCAGGCATCAGGTACATCCGCTCATCGCGCAAAAACCAAGGGCCAGTGGTCCACGCAGCGCCGTAGCTGTTGTCATAGCCAAGCACCTTGATGGGCAACACATAGCCCACTGGGGTATCAAGCTTTTGCTCAAAGACCCGACGCAGGCGGGCGCGTTCCATTTCGTCGTCCAGCTTGGAGTTAAACGGATCCACATTCACAGGCAAGCGGCGCTCACGCCACAGGTAGTACCAAGTGTCTTCAAAGGCAGTTTGAATGTATTTGCCTGTGACGCCCAGCTTGTCTGCCAAAAGGTTTGTAAAGCGCCGGGCATCTTCCGAGGTGTACTGGGTGGGCACCCGTTCGTCGGCAAACAAAGTGGGATTGGCCCATACCGGCTCTTTGTCGGCGCGCCAATAGATGTTTAAGGCCCAACGGGGAAGTTGTTCGCCGGGATACCACTTGCCCTGCCCAAAGTGCAAAAAGCCGCCTTCGCCGTACTCCTTGCGCAGCTTGTGCACCAATTCGGTGGCAAAACCACGTTTGGTTGGACCTAACGCCTCGGTGTTCCATTCTGGTGCATCGCGGTTGTCAACACCTACAAAAGTGGGCTCACCACCCATCGTCAGGCGAACGTCGCCAGAGATCAGGTCTTTATCAACCGCATCACCAAGCGCCATGATGTCGGCCCACTGGTCTTCGGTATAAGGTTTAGTGACGCGAGGGGATTCGTAAATGCGGGTCACTTGCATGTGGTGGGCAAACTCCACTTCGCACTCGTCAACACACCCTTCAATCGGGGCGGCGCCAGAGGGCTGCGGGGTGCATGCCAGCGGAATATGACCTTCGCCAGCCAACAGTCCAGATGTGGCATCCAGACCCACCCAACCGGCGCCCGGCAGATACACCTCGCACCAGGCGTGCAAGTCAGTGAAGTCCACTTCGGTGCCACTGGGGCCGTCGAGCGACTTGACGTCGGGCTTCAACTGAATCAGGTAGCCAGAGACAAAACGCGCGGCCAGACCGCAATTGCGCAACAGTTGCACCATCAGCCAAGCCGAGTCACGGCAGGAGCCCGAACCCAGCGTGAGTGTTTCTTCGGGCGTTTGTACGCCAGGTTCCATTCGAATGGTGTACTTGATGGCGTGGTGGACCGACGTGTTGAGGTCCACCAAAAAGATCACGCTGCGGCGCTTGGTGCGGTCGATCTTGTCCAAGTAAGCCTGCACCAGCGGTGTGACTGGCTCAGGGATCAGGTAAGGGGCGAGTTCCTGTTTCAGATCTGCTTTGTAGCTGAATGGAAATTCTTCGGCTTCAGGCTCCAGGAAGAAGTCAAACGGGTTGTAAACCGCCATGTCCATCACCACGTCGACCGTGACCTTGAACTGCTTGGTCTTTTCCGGAAACACCAGACGCGCCTGATAGTTCGCAAACGGGTCTTGCTGCCAATTCAAAAAATTGACTTCCGGCTCCACCTTGAGCGAGTAGGAAATGATTTTGCTGCGGCAATGCGGGGCGGGGCGCAGCCGGATGACTTGTGGCCCCAGATTCACCAGACGGTCGTAGGTGTAGTGGGTCACATGGTTCAGGGCAGCGTGGATAGACATAGGTAACAGTTCTTTGATGAGATGAGTTAATCTGGTCAACAGATCAGGCGTTCAACTAGCAATGTTGGTGCCAAAGACAACCGATTTTAAGGACGCAAGTGATGCCCTGCATTCGCAGGGCAGGTTGGTGGTCGTTGATTCGCCCGCAGAGATTGACCCTTTGGAGCTCAAGCACTAGCCAATCGGAGGTGTGATGGGTGTCCGGTAGGATCAGACTCGCACAGTATCAAGACGACCCGTTCTAAAGACAAGCCATTCTCCATGAGCCACCACCGAAACCCACGTGCCCTGCTGACACCTGCCATGCACGGGGTGCTAGAGCGCATGGCACGCGCAGGCCAGGTACCGCTGCATGCGCTGACGCCTGCGCAGGCCCGAGCCGCCTACGAGGTCAATGCGGGAGTGCTGGACCTTCCGCCCACCAAGTTGGCGCGGGTTGAGAGCTTCAGTGTGCCCGCCCGCGATGGCGTGGACTTAGCAGTGCGCCTTTATGCGCCAAACGATGAAGTTTTGCCGGTTTTGGTGTATCTGCATGGAGGTGGTTTTACCTTGGGCAGCGTTGCGACACATGACAGCCTGTGTCGTCATTTGAGCCATCTCGCGCATTGTGCTGTGCTGTCGGTGGCTTATCGGTTGGCGCCTGAACACCGGTTTCCAGTCGCTTTCAATGATGCCTGGGATGTGGTTAGTTGGGTTGCGCAGAGCGGCGCGGATAAGCGACTGGACCCGCACCGCATCGCGGTGGGAGGGGACAGCGCCGGTGGCACCCTGGCTGCGGCTTGCGCGCTACAGGCGCGACACACTGGTTTGCCGCTGCGCTTGCAACTGCTCTTTTATCCTGGCTGCTGCGCCCACCACGACACCGCCTCCCACCACAACTTTGGTCATGGCTTCGTGTTGGAGGCCGCTCACATTGACTACTTCTTTAACCTGTACATTCCTAACACGACGGACCGTGAAGACTGGCGATTTGCGCCCTTGATGGCCGATGATGTAGACGGCGTCGCACCTGCCTGGTTTGGCCTGGCTGAATGTGACCCATTGGTAGACGAAGGCCTGCAGTACGCTGACAAGCTACGTGCCGCAGGTGTGACCGTCGAGTTGGAGCTGTACCACGGTGTGACACATGAGTTCATCAAAATGGGGCGCGCCATTCCGGAGGCCAAACGGGCCCATCAGGACGCGGCCCGCGCACTGAAACACGCATTTGAGTAACCACTATGACTGATACTTTTCAAAACCCAACCATTGCACCCACCCGATTCCATTACCGCATGCGTGTGCGTTGGGCTGAGGTGGACATGCAGAAAATTGTCTTTAATGCCCACTACCTGATGTACCTTGACACTGCCATGGCCGAATACTGGCGCGCATTGGCATTGCCGTACGAAGAGACTTTGGCTCAATGCGGTGGCGACTTGTATGTCAAAAAAGCCACTGTGGAGTATTTCGCCTCAGCTCATTGGGACGATGCCCTGGACATCGGTTTGCAATGCCAGCGGGTGGGCGAATCGTCGGTGGTTTTTTTTGGGTCTATTTTTTGTGACGGCAAGTTGCTGGCCACAGGCGAATTGATTTATGTGTTTGCCGATCCTGCCACGCAATTGCCAAAACCGGTGCCGATGTCGCTGCGCAATGCGTTGCTGGGATATGAAGCCGGAGAGCCGTTTCTGACGCTGGCCGTCGGTGACTGGCAAACCCTTGGCGACGCCGCCCGTGCGATCCGCCTTGAAGTCTTTGTGCAAGAGCAGCAAATTCCTTTGGCGCTGGAGCAGGATGCGCAGGATGTTGACGCACTGCACGTGGTGGCGCGCAATCGCCTGGGCGCTCCGGTTGCGACGGGCCGCTTATTGGTCGCAGCCCCTGGCGTGAGCAAAATCGGACGCGTCGCCGTCAAGCGCAGCCTGCGCGGCACGGGCGTAGGGCAAATGGCTTTGCAAGCCCTTGTGGATGCCGCCATAGCCCGAGGTGATCAGAAAGTGATGCTGCATGCGCAGGCCAGTGCAACCCGGTTTTATCTCACGCAGGGCTTCCTGAAGACGGGTGAACCGTTCAAGGAGGCAGGCATTGAGCACATCGCCATGGTGAAACAGCTGCAATAGCTGCGGGCAGAGGCCTGGTGTGGGCGAAGGGCAACGTTAGAGAGCTGACTCAAGCCCTTTTTGATGAACGGGTATTAGGGTAAACCCTTAGAATCAGTCATCAACCACCAAGAAAGGACTCACCATGTCCACCCTGATAGAGCGTATCAAAGCTCTCCTCCCCATCTTCAAAGGCCAAAGAGCACGTGACGAGGCTTATTTAAGCAGCGCCGTTGACATGTACGACCTGGAGCGCCGACTGCGCCTGGTCGACCGCGCCAAAGAAGCCTACGCCCGCTCGTTGGCGTTTGGCACCACCATGCCCTGAAAGGGAAAACGATGCACTACAAAGACAGCTTGACCCGCGCCAAGGAAGACTTTGCGCGCACCAGCCGCATGGTTCAAACACTGCCGTTTGACATGGCACGCGACCAATATGGCTTGGCCGTGCAGTTTGGCTTTTTCAAGCGCTCTTTATTGGCGTGGTCAAAGTTTGAACGGCAACTTGACTTGCTCGAAAAAATGACGCTCGGTCCCTGGGCGCGACGGGTTTAAAGGCCGGCAGTTTAAATGTCTGCCAGCAGGGGGTAGGGCGGTGCGCTGAGCGTCAAAACGGGTCCATCATGGCTCAGGGCGTGCACCCCGCCCGCTTCAAATGCGCTGATTTGCATTGACACAATCGCCGCATAACCTCCAGTGGGGGCAGCCGCCACCTGAACCACTAGGCCGCAAGGCTGCGTTGGATCGTTTTCCGCAAACAGTTCATTGCCTGCCTGTAGTGGCTCAACTGATGCCGCCAAATAGGCGCGTCGCTTGAGCGTGCCGCGAAATTGGCTGCGTGCAACGACTTCCTGACCGGGATAACAACCCTTCTTGAAGTTCACGCCACCCACAGACTCATAGTTCAGCATCTGGGGAACCAGCGCTTCAAAAATGGGCTGACTCACCGTGGCAATGCCACTGCGCACTTCACCCCAAGCCCATTGCTCGGGCGTCAACTGATCGTCCGCCGGAGGTTGCGCGTCCGCCGGTGCCACCCACAGTGCGCGTGCCACACCGTCCGCAGGGTACAGGTTAACCAGCGATCCATCAAGAAAATCATTCTTAGCCCATATATTGATTTTGTAAGCAGCTATTGATTTGGAAGCGTCATCCAAGGCATTGCCGCTGATACCAAACACCGCAAACTCGGCGCTGGCATCGCTGAGTTTGAGCTTGGCACGCATCACAAACATGTTCAAGCGTTTTAAGGTCGCCGCCAGCAAGTCAAGGCTGCACAGCAGCAGAATGTCGTTGGCACCGCGCTTAAAGCCAATGAAGCTGGCCTGCAAGCGGCCTTTGGAATTGCAAAAGCCTGCTAACCGCGCCTCGGTCAAGCCCAGCAGGGAAAAGTCATTGGTCAGTTGTCCGTGCAGGAATTTGGCCGCATCCTCGCCTTGGGCGCGGATGATCCCGAGGTGCGTGAGCTTGGCCACGCCATGAAGTTCTTTTGTCATGCGCTGAATTATCATGCGCAGTCTATTTTGTTCAAGGTTGCAGGGTTGTGCGTCGTTTCATCATTTTTCTGTTGACCTTAGCACTGGGCCTTGGCGGTGTGGCATGGTGGTGGCTTAACAGCCCATTCACCCTGACCAACGCACCCATTGAACTGCCCATCGAGCCTGGCACTTCCCCGCGTTCTGTGGCCAACAACGCAGTAAATGCAGGTGTTCAGACCTCACCCTTGCTGTTGTTTGGCTGGTTTCGCCTGTCTGGCCAAGCGCGCCAAATCAAGGCGGGAAATTATGAGTTGGAGAGCGGCGTCACCCCACTGTCCCTGTTGTCCAAGTTAACCCGGGGTGAAGAGGCCCTGCGGTCGGTCACCCTGGTGGAAGGTTGGACCTTCAAGCAAGTTCGCGCCGCACTCTCAAAAGCTGAGCAACTAACCCAGGATACAAAAGGTCTAGACGATGATTTGATCATGCAAAAGCTGGGGCAGGCTGGGCGTCAACCCGAGGGACGTTTTTATCCTGACACCTACGCCTATTCCAAGGGCAGCAGCGACCTGAAGGTGTTACAACGTGCCATGCACGCCATGGATCTGCATTTGGCTGCTGCCTGGGAAGCGCGCCACAAAAACTCGCCCCTGAAAACCCCCGACGATTTGCTGACCTTGGCCAGCATTGTGGAAAAAGAGACCGGCAGCGCCGCTGACCGGGATTTGGTCGCTGCGGTGTTCACCAACCGCCTGCGCATTGGCATGATGTTGCAAACCGATCCCACCGTGATTTATGGCCTGGGCGACAAGTTTGATGGGAACCTGCGCCGCAAAGACCTCCAGACAGACACACCTTGGAACACTTACACACGGGCCGGTTTGCCCCCTACACCGATTGCCATGCCGGGCANNCGGGGCGACGGCAGCAGCCAGTTCAGTGACAGCCTGGACGCGCACAATCGTGCGGTCAACACCTACCAACGCGGCCAGTAAAAAGCGCCCTCTGATGCCAAACCCAGGACTTTTCATCACCTTTGAAGGCATCGACGGTGCCGGTA
>DFWT01000159.1 GCA_002381045.1 Rhodoferax sp. UBA4127 | reverse complement strand
AGTGGCGACCATGATGTCTAGCAGAAGAAACGGGCCTGATTTTACCGATGGGTCTTTGGGTGTTGGAGTCCGCTTGTCAACAATTGAAGGTTTGGGAAGCCGACAGTCGAAAGCGCCACCTCACACTTGCCGTCAATGTCAGTGCAAAGCAATTTCACCAAGCTGATTTCGTTCATCAGGTGCTGAGGGTGCTTGAGCTAACCGGCGCGGACCCGGTCAAGCTAAAACTTGAACTGACAGAAAGCATGCTGCTCGAAAGTGTCGAAGCAGTCATTTACAAAATGACTGAGCTCAAAAAGGTTGGGGTCAGATTTTCACTGGATGACTTCGGTATCGGGTATTCTTCGCTCGCCTATCTGAAGAGACTGCCATTAGATCAATTGAAGATCGACCAGTCTTTTGTGCGGGACTTGTCAATCGATGCCAACGACGCAGCTATTGTCCGTGCGGTCATTGTGCTGGGAAACAGTTTGGGGCTGTCAGTTATTGCCGAGGGCGTAGAAACCCCAGAGCAACGCAACTTCCTGGCGGTCCACGGCTGTACCCAGTACCAAGGCTATTTGTTCAGCAAACCTTTGCCGCTAGATGCGTTTGAGCATTTGTTGGACGAGTTGGTCTCACCGGATCAGGTGTTCGGTGTGCTGACTCGGCCAGCTTTGCTTTAGAAGAAAACAGACGTTTCTCTATGCTTTGTATGGGGTGTACGTTATCAAATTTATAGTGAGCTCTTCACGCTTGAGCGCATTCCTGCACTAGACCATTCTCGGTAGAGCAGGCGCTGCCACCGCGGCGATCAATGGCTTGAGCGGGCAGGGATTCTGGCAGCTTAACCTGACCTGTGGCGGGGTCGTTGCCGACACTACGCAGGTGCAAAGCCAGGGCGGCATCCATGGCTTGTGCATGCTGCGGGAACCACATGCCCAACTCATCGGCCATTTGCCGCACGATGGCCCGATCTCCGCGCTTGCCGCCTTCACGCATCACCTGCAACACAATCTGGTGCTGGGTGGTGTGGCAGTTGCTACTGGCAAACCCGGTGTCTTTCATCCAACTGTCTTCACGGGCAAAGTGCGCGTCGGTGTGGGTAATCAAGTCCTGCCAAAGTGGCAGCAGTTTTTCGTCAGAGGCATTCACCACCTGGTCCAACAAGGCCACAAATTCTCTGTGGGTGTCGTCCATTTGCGGAAGGTCAAGCAGCAGCGAGTCGGTCCATTGCAGGGTCAGCATGTGCGCATCTTTCCAAAAATCAAAAGCGCGGAGCATAGTGATGGAGTGCGGTAAAGCACTTGATCCATGTCATAAGAAGTGGATGCAATGGCCGGTTGCACGCTTATCTGTCAGACCGTTGGAAGTTTGATCTAAGTCAAAACCGTATTCCTGTGCAGGTTCAACATTCGCCCTGTTGTAAAAAACGGCCGCGGTCAGTTGTTTGACCGAACGGCCAACCATTGAGGGGACACAACATGTTTCAACTTCGGATCCATGGCCGGGGCGGCCAGGGTGTGGTCACGGGCGCAGAAATGATGTCCATCGCGGCATTTTTGGGAGGGCGGCATGCGCAGGCTTTTCCCAGCTTCGGGTCCGAGCGCACCGGCGCGCCGGTGGTGGCATTTTGCCGTATGGACGACAAAGAAATCCGCCTGCGCGAACCCATCATGCAGCCGGATGCCATCATCATTCAAGACGCGACCTTGTTACATCAGGTGGATGTGTTCGGTGGCTTGAAGAAAGACGGCTTCATACTGATCAACACCACACGCAGCTTTGTCGAGCTGGGCTTGGGTGAGTTTGTCAAAGGTTTCAAGCCAGACCACCTGTTGACCGTACCAGCCTCCGAATTGGCCATGAAACATGTGGGCAGACCAGTGCCCAATGTGCCGCTGCTGGGTGCATTTGCAGCTTTGGGTGGCCTGATTTCCCTGGATGCGGTCAAGAAGGCCATTGATGAGAAGTTCAGTGGCGCGGTTGCGAAGGGCAACAAAGCTGCGGCCGAAGAGGCTTACCAAATCGTAATGGCCCAGGAAGAAATAGCCAAGGAGATGCAACATGCTTGAACAATGCGAAGGCTCCCATGCGGTGGCCAAAGCCGTGGCATTGAGCCGCCCGGAAGTGATTTGTGCCTACCCCATATCGCCCCAAACGCACATCGTTGAAGGCTTGGGTGAGATGTGCAAGTCAGGTGACCTGACGCCCTGCGAATTCATCAATGTGGAGTCTGAATTTGCCGCGTTGAGTGTGGCCATTGGCGCTTCGGCGGCGGGTGCGCGCTCTTACACCGCGACGGCCAGTCAGGGCTTGTTGTTCATGGCCGAAGCCGTCTACAACGCCTCAGGCTTAGGCCTGCCGATTGTCATGACGGTGGCGAACCGCGCGATTGGCGCCCCCATCAACATCTGGAACGACCACACCGACAGCATGTCGATGCGCGATGCCGGTTGGCTGCAAATTTTTGCTGAGACCAACCAGGAGGCGCTGGACTTGCACATCCAGGCCTTCAAGATTGCCGAGGAGTTGTCCCTGCCGGTGATGGTGTGCATGGATGGTTTCATCCTGACCCATGCGTATGAGCGGGTCGATATGCCAGAGCAAGCACTGGTGGACAAATTTCTGCCACCCTACGAGCCTAGGCAAGTGCTTGACCCCAGTGACCCAGTCACCATTGGCGCCATGGTCGGGCCAGAGGCCTTTACCGAGGTGCGCTACTTGGCGCATGCCAAGCAAATGCAGGCGCTTGATTTGATTCCACAAATTGCCACCGAATTCAAGCAGGTGTTTGGTCGCGACTCTGGTGGCTTGATCAAGACATATAAAACCGAAGATGCCGAAACCATCGTCATCGCACTGGGCTCGGTGCTGGGCACCATCAAGGATACGGTGGATGACCTGCGCGCTGAGGGCGTCAAAGTTGGTGTCTTGGGCATCACCTCATACCGGCCATTCCCGATATCTGCGATTCGCGATGCCACTGCCAATGCCAAGCGCATCGTGGTCATTGAGAAGTGCTTTGCGGTGGGTATTGGTGGCATTGTTTCGCGCGACGTGCGCAGCGCCGTGCGCAACCGGCCACAACCGGTGTTGACGGTGGTCGCCGGCCTGGGTGGGCGAGCCATCACAAAAGCCTCTGTGCACAAACTGCTGCTGGACGCCATTGCCGACAAACTGGAACTGCTGACCTTTCTGGATCTCGACTGGGCAGTGGTCAACCGCGTTTTGGAGCGTGAAAAATCCCAACGTCGCTCTGGTCCGATCGCCGAAGGAATTTTGCGCGACATGGGCAATGTCGGAACCCAAGTCGTTTAACGCTCACCTGAGAGAACAGACATCATGGAACAGACATTGGTCAAGTTTTACCAAACTGGAACGTTTACCGTGGGCAACCGCTTGCTCGCACCGGATCAGCGCAGCGTTCAGTCAGGGCAAGCACGCAGCAATTCGTTGAATTCCGGGCACCGTGCCTGTCAGGGATGTGGTGAGGCGCTGGGTGCACGCTACGCGATTGACGCTGCGATGGCCGCCACCAAGGGGCAGTTGATTGCCGCCAACGCCACGGGCTGCCTGGAGGTTTTTTCAACCCCTTACCCCGAAACCTCATGGCAAATGCCCTGGATTCATTCCTTGTTTGGCAACACGGCAGCGGTAGCAACCGGCATTGCGGCGGCCATGAAAGCCAAGGGCCGAAGTGATGTGCGGGTGGTGGCGCAGGGCGGCGACGGTGGCACCACCGACATCGGCTTTGGTTGCCTCTCAGGCATGTTTGACCGCAACGACGACGTGCTCTATATCTGCTATGACAACGAGGCCTACATGAACACTGGGGTGCAGCGCTCCAGCGCCACACCACCGGCCGCACGTACCGCAACCACCATGGCGGTCGGGCCGCATCCGGGCAATGAATTTGGTCAAGGCAAAAATGTGCCGCAAATTGCCATGGCGCATGAGATCCCCTACGTGGCTACCGCCACGGTGGCTGATTTGCGAGATCTGGAATACAAGGTGACCAAGGCCATGTCGATCCATGGCGCCCGCTACATCCACATCTTTGTGCCTTGTCCGCTGGGCTGGGGGGCTGCCTCGCAAGACACCATCAAGCTGTCGCGGTTGGCGGTGGAAAGCGGTGTGTTCCCGGTGTTTGAGGCCGAGCGCGGGGAAGTCACTGGGGTACTGAAAATTCGCCACCAAGTGCCGATTGAGGATTACCTGCGGCCACAAAAGCGGTTTGCGCATTTGTTTGGCAAGAACCCGGACGTCGCCACACTGGCTCGGTTGCAAGCGCGGGCCGACCGCAATATCCGCCGTTTTGGCTTGCTGGCCCAAGGAGAATAAACATGCAAAAACCTTTTGCCATCACGCTGGATGTAGGCTCTTCACTGGCGAATCACACGGGTTCTTGGCGTACGTCGCGCCCGGTGTATTTGAGCCGTAAGCCACCGTGCAACCATCAGTGCCCTGCTGGCGAGAACATACAAGGCTGGCTGTTCCACGCCGAGTCTGGCAATTACGAAGCCGCCTGGCGCACGTTGGTGGAAGACAACCCGTTTCCGGCCATCATGGGGCGGGTGTGTTACCACACCTGCGAGGGCGCGTGCAATCGTGCACAACTGGATTCGGCGGTTGGCATCAACTCGGTGGAGCACTTTTTGGGTGACCAGGCCATTGCGCAGGGCTGGAAGTTCCCAGCTCCCGCCCAGACGACGGGCAAAAAGGTGCTGATCGTTGGTGCAGGACCATCTGGCTTGTCAGCCGCTTACCACTTGGCGCGTCTGGGGCATGCGGTGACCGTGATTGAGGCGGGGCCACTGCCGGGCGGCATGATGCGATTTGGCATTCCGCAATATCGTTTGCCGCGCAAGGTTCTGGCCGCCGAGGTGCAACGTATTGTGGATTTGGGTGTCCGCATTGAGTACAACACCAAGGTCACCGATGTCCTGCGAGCCAAACAAGACGGCGGTTTTGACGCAGTGTTTCTGGCCGTGGGTGCCCACATCGCCAAGCGGGCTTATATACCGGCAGGTGACTCAGCCAAGGTGCTGGATGCGGTGTCGGTGCTGCGCTCGATGGAAGGGGAAGAAAAACCCTTGCTCGGCCGTCGTGTGGTGATTTATGGTGGTGGGAACACCGCCATTGACGTCGCACGTACCGCCAAACGCTTGGGTGCGACCGAATCCATCATCGTCTACCGGCGCAACCGCGAGAAAATGCCGGCCCACGATTTTGAGGTGGAAGAAGCGCTGCAAGAGGGTGTGATGATCAAGTGGTTGTCGACCATCAAGCAAGCCGGTGAGTCAAGTATCACGGTGGAGAAAATGGCGCTAGATGACAAGGGCTTTCCGCAACCCACCGGCGAGTACGAAACCCTGGAAGCCGACTCGGTGGTGTTGGCGCTGGGTCAGGATGTGGACCTGTCGCTGATTGAAGGCGTGCCAGGGATGTCGGTCGAAGACGGTGTGGTTCAGGTGAATGCGCAAATGATGACCGGCCACGCTGGCATTTTTGCGGGTGGTGACATGGTGCCCGCAGAGCGCAACGCCACCGTAGCCATTGGGCATGGCAAAAAGGCCGCGCGCAATATCGATGCCTGGCTGCGCGGGAATGCCTATGTGGCCGCACCACAGGCTGAGGTAGCCACCTACGACAAGCTCAACACCTGGTATTACAGCGATGCGCCTAAAACCATGCGTCCGATGCTGGACATCATTCGTCGGCAGTCGACGTTCGAGGAAGTGCAAGGGGTTCTGGATGAGACCAACGCCCTGTTTGAAGCGCGGCGTTGTCTGTCATGTGGCAATTGCTTCGAGTGTGACAACTGTTATGGCGTTTGCCCGGACAACGCGGTCATCAAAAAGGGACCCGGACTGGGCTTTGACTTCAACTACGACTATTGCAAGGGCTGTGGCATTTGCGTCTCGGAGTGCCCTTGTGGCGCAATCAAAATGGAGCCAGAGGACATTTAGCGCAAAAAGTCCTCTCGCCTGGCGGTAAAGTCGAGCCAGGCAATTGCCTCATTTACGGAGAAGTGCAACATGTACAAGCATCTATTGGTGCCAGTTGACGGGTCGGATACCTCCAAACTGGCGGTGGACAAAGCCGCGGTGCTGGCCAAAGCCTTTGGTAGCCGTGTGACAGTGATTTACGTCATTGACCCTTATCCATTCACCGGCGTGGGTACCGACTTTGCATATGGCCAGGCCGAATACCTGAGTGCGGCGACCGCTGAAGCCAACGAAGCCATCAAACATGCCAAACACTTGCTGGATCAGAGTGGTGTGACGGTTGACTCTTCGGTGATTGAAGCGCACACCGCCTGGCGCGGCATTGTGGAGGCCGGCGAGACCTTGGATGCCGACCTGATCGTGATGGGCTCACACGGCCGCAGCGGTTTAGAAAAACTGGTGCTGGGCAGTGTGACTCAGGCCGTTTTGTCGCACACCAAACTGCCTGTGTTGGTGGCGCGCGGCTAAGACGCCAAACTCAACCGCACTGCCCGACGTAACCACAGGCGGTGCAGAAATCACAGCCGTCCTTGTGGATGACGGTGGGATTGCCGCATTCCGGGCAGGCTTTACCCGCCATCGTCTTGCTTGCCGCCTTGGCATCCGGTGTGTCTAGCACGCCCATGTCGCGCAAGGGATAGCCTTCTTCATTCAGGATGCCCAACATGGCATAGCGGTGAATGATCAGGCGCGCGATGTAGGCCACTGTGGAAGGCCAGGTCTGCTGGCGCCGTTCACCGTTGGGCAAGCCCGGGATGAAGGCCATGAAATGGCCTAATGGCTCGGCATAGTTTAGGAGCTTGCGCAACTTCATGCCGATCCAGGCGGGGTCAATCACGCGCATGTCAAGTGACAGAAGCCTGGCCAGACCATCCATGGCTTTGGGGTAATTGCCGCTGAAACCCACTGCACAGGGTCGCGCCACCATGTTGCCATCGGGGCCGGGCAAATTGACTTCCTTGAGTGTGACGGTGAAGACTTCACCGGTGGCGGGGTTGTCCACATCCACTGCCCAAGCCAGCGTGCCCGATGGGCCAGTGACCGGCTCATTGCGGCTGAACATGGCGTCAATGACCGGTGTGTANNTCCTCGCTCACAGTGGCCAGCGCATCCAGTTTGAGTTGCAACCACGCAGGGTCGTTGGCCCGAAGGTCCATGGACAAGGTTTTGGCAAGTGCGCCCAAACCACGGGGCTGTTCAGCACCGTTGACCCACACTTCAAACGGCTGCGGTGAGCCACCTTCTTGAGAGGCGAGTTCGCCAATGAAAAGGGCGAAGTCACCAAACGGGTGGTGCACCATGAAGGTCCAGGCGGGATTGCCGCCCGGCAGGTCGGGCCGGCCGGGCCAGCGCAGCGACGACAACACCGGCGCGGGCAGGCGGTCCAGCATCAGACGGTGGTTGGTGCCATCAATTTGCAGCGGCTTGGCTGCCGTTGGTGTGGTGGCGGGTGTGACGCTGAGCACCGAACCGAGCACTGAGTTGGGGCGATAGGTGGCAAGGCCCTTCAAGCCTGACTGCCAAGCCTGGGTGTACAGACCCTGGAAGTCCTCGTAGGGGTAGTCGGCAGGGACATTCACGGTCTTGGAAATCGCAGTGTCCACGTAGGGTGCGACCGCAGCCACCATTTCCTCATGCGCCTTGGCACTCATTTCCAGCGCTGTCACAAAGGCATCCGGCAAGGGCGCCTCAGCGCCGAACATATGTCGGAATAGGCGCCAAGCGTGGTCTTCTACCGCGTACTCTTTCGAGCCGCCATCGGCCATGCGCTTTTTGCGGTTGTAGGTCCAACTGAATGCGGGTTCAATCCCGTTGCTGGCGTTGTCCGCAAAGGCCAAGCTGATGGTGCCAGTGGGGGCAATGGACAGCAGATGCGAGTTGCGCAGGCCGGTTTGACGGATGGTGTCCTTCAGTGCTGACGGCAGGCGCGATGCAAAGTTTTGGCCGCTCAAAAACAGGTCGGCATTGAACAAGGGGAACGCGCCACGCTCTTTGGCCAGATCGCTGGACGCTTGGTATGCCGTGTCACGCATGAGCTCAGAAATTTGTTTGGCCATGTCACGAGCCGCCTGAGTGTCATAGCGCAAATTAAGCATGATGAGTGCGTCACCCAAGCCGGTGAAGCCCAGGCCAACCCGGCGCTTGCTATTGGCCTCTTGCTGCTGCTGTGGCAGTGGCCACACTGTGGCGTCCAGCACGTTGTCGAGCATTCTCACCGCGACCCGCGCCACGTCGGCAAAAGCGTCCGTGACAAAACTTGCATTCTTGGAAAATGGGTCGTTGATAAAGCGGGTTAAGTCAATGGATCCAAGGCAACAGCAGCCATAGGGAGGCAAAGGTTGTTCAGCGCACGGATTGGTACTGGCGATGGTTTCGCAATACGAGAGGTTGTTGTCCCGGTTCATCTGATCCAAAAACAAAACACCCGGCTCAGCATGGTCGTAGGTGGACCGCATGATTTGATCCCACAGCGCGCGTGCTTTGAGCTTGCGGTAGACCCATTGGCCTTTGTCGTGATCCAAAAACGCACCCGACTCCTTTTGAGCCAGCCCAGGCTCAGCACGATGCACCAGCGCAAAGTCACCGTCTGCCTGCACCGCGTTCATAAATTCATCGGTCACGCCGACCGAAATGTTGAAGTTGCGCAGGTCGCCTTTGTCTTTGGCGTGGATGAATTCCTCAATATCGGGGTGATCGCAACGCAATACGCCCATTTGCGCGCCACGGCGAGCGCCGGCAGACTCTACAGTTTCGCAAGAGCGGTCAAACACCCGCATGTAGCTGACCGGGCCGGAGGCGCTGCTTTGGGTGCTGCCCACCCAAGCGCCATGGGGACGGATGCGTGAAAAGTCATAGCCGACACCACCACCACGACGCATGGTTTCTGCAGCTTCCGTGAGAGCGGTGTAAATGCCTGGGTGCCCGTCTTCAATATGTGCAATTGAATCACCAACGGGCTGAACAAAGCAGTTGATCAAGGTCGCCGCCAGTTCGGTGCCAGCTGCTGACTGGATCCGTCCAGCGGGCAAAAAGCCAGCTTCCAGGGTATCCAGAAACTTGGCTTCCCACAGTTTTTGCTGCTCCGGTGCTTCGACCTTGGCAAGCGCACGGGCCACGCGTTGGTTCACGTCCGCGATGGTTCGCTCTGTACCTTTGCTGTATTTTTCGATCAAAACCTCTTCGCTGATGGGCTGAGGCGCCAAACTGATCGATGGTGTGGTGGGCGAGATTTGTGACATGCGTTCCCCTGACTGAATGAAGCCGGCATGGTAGGCCAGCATTCGCCAAAAATCGTTGATCTGACACAAAAATATAGTTCAAAAAAATACTTGACACACCATAGGTGTTGTGTCAGCTCAGATTTGACACTACATCTAGTGCTTTTTTGAATAAGCTATGACGTTCAAATTACTCTCAAAAAAATAGCGCCTCCCACCCATTTATTCTGGGCTGGAGGCGCTTTATATGCCAATCTTTTGGTTTACAGGTTGTCGGTAAAACTGCGCAATTTGTCAGAACGGCTTGGGTGCTTGAGTTTGCGCAGGGCCTTGGACTCGATCTGGCGGATGCGCTCGCGGGTCACATCAAACTGCTTGCCAACTTCTTCCAGCGTATGGTCGTTGGTCATCTCGATGCCGAAGCGCATGCGCAGCACTTTGGCTTCACGCGGAGTCAGGCTGTCCAGAATGTCCTTCACCACATCGCGCAAGCCCGCCTGCATGGCGGCTTCCATAGGCGCAGTGTTGGCACCATCTTCAATGAAATCACCCAGATGTGAATCGTCGTCATCGCCAATCGGTGTTTCCATCGAAATCGGCTCTTTCGAGATTTTCATGATCTTGCGGATCTT
>DFWT01000123.1 GCA_002381045.1 Rhodoferax sp. UBA4127 | reverse complement strand
GTGGTAGCGGTTCTTGCCCGCCAGCTTGGCCAGGTACATGGCCTGATCCGCCTGACGCAGCAACTGCTCGGCGTCGATGTCCTGCGCCTGTGGGTAGAAAGTGACGCCCATGCTGGCAGAAACCTGAAGGCTGAGGTTTCCCACCAGGTTGGGCAGTGCCGCGGCCGCCAGCACCCGATTGAGCATAGGCAAGCTGGCTGCCACATCTTCCAAATCGATCAGCACCGCCACAAACTCGTCACCACCCATACGCGCCAGCGTGTCGCCTTCCCGCAAGACCTGTTTCATGCCCTGGGCCACGGCCAGCAGCACCTCATCGCCGGCCTGGTGCCCATGGCGGTCATTGATGGCCTTGAAGCCGTCCAGGTCGAGGTAGACGACGGCAAGCTGCTGGTTGCGCCGCAGCGCTTGCGACATGGATTGCTGCAGGCGGTCGGCCAACAGCACCCGATTGGGCAACTGGGTCAGTGCGTCAAAATGGGCGAAGTGCTCCAACTGGTGTTGCTGCATCTTCATGGCGGTGATGTCCGAGAACATACCCACATACTGCTGAGTGACGCCCTGCGCATCTCGCACGGCGCTGATGGTGATCAGTTCGGCCATCACCTCGCCGCTCTTGCGCCGGTTCCAAAGCTCACCACTCCAATGACCTTGCTCAAGCAAAGACTGCCACATCCGCTCGTACAAATTCTTGTCTTGTCGCCCAGAGCTGAGCATGCGCGGGTTCTGACCCAGTGCCTCAGCACGGCTGTAGCCTGTAATCTGTGTGAAGGCACCGTTCACATCAATGATGAGACCTTGCGCATCGGTAATGATGATGCCCTCACGGGCTGATGCAAACACGTTGGCTGCCAATTGCAGTTTGTCTTCGGCCTGTTTGCGGGTGGTGATATCGGTGTGGGTAATGACTGCGCCGCGGTTGACATCTTGCCCAAGCGGCACCACCAACATGGAAAACCAGCGGGCTTGGCAGGGCGAGTCGCATCGGTAATCGCACTGGAAGCTGGGCGCTTGCCCGGACAGCACCGCTTGCAGCCCAGCCGCCGCATCGGCGCTGTCACTGATGTCGACCAAACCACAGACATCCAGGTAACTGACGCCGACACCGGTGTGAGGCGTCGGGTCACCCGGCGACGGACTGTTGTCCGACGAGAAGCGCTGCCAACGGTCGTTGACCGCCAGAATCACACCCTGGCGGTCGACCACCGCAATTTCAGCGTTGAGCGAATTCAGGATGCTGGCCTTGAAGGCTTCGCTGTCCTTTAACGACTGTTCCCGTTTGGCCAGCGTGTCAAGCAACTGGTTGAAGCTGCCAATCAACTCGCCAATTTCGTCCTCCTGAACCACGGGCAGGATAGCAGGCGGCTGATCGGTGGCAGCTTGCGAGGCGATCACCCGCGATGCATTCAACATGGGTTCGAACTGCGATTGCAACATGCGGGTGAGTAACCACCAGGTCAGTGCCCCCGCCAGCAACGTGGCCAAAGCCGCACTCAGCAACAGGCGCTGCAGTAAGGTGTCAATGGGCGCGAAGGCTTCTTGAGCGGGCAAGGTCGAGGCCACAAACCAGCCGGCAACAGGAATGCCTTTGGCAGCGGTCAATTCCAGTACCCCTTGTGGGTTGACCGCCGTGCCATAGCCTTCGAATCCCGCCATGTACTTGTCGTGCATTACATGCACCCCAGGTGCCAACACCGGTTTCATGATTCGACTTTTGACACTGGCGGTGACGATGATTTTGTGCTGCCGGTCCATCAGCAAAAAACCGCCGGTCTGGCCATATTTGCCTTGTGTGATCTTGTCCAGAAAGCTTGGAAGTCCCAAATTGACCACACCCACTAGGGCACCGATCACTTTGCCTTGGGCATCACGAATGGGTGTGGCAATGCTGAACACCGGTGCACCCAGCTTCTTGCCCATGGTCGGCTGGCCAATCACCGTGATGTTGTCTTTGAGCGGCTTGGCAATCACCTCACGGTCCAGATAACTGGTGCCGATGCGTCCGGCAGATAAGGGAATGTCCGCAATGGCTGTGCCGTCGGGACCAGTGACGAACGCACCGCCGCTGAACAGAAGTTCAATCAGCGGGAATCGTAGCAACTGCGTTTGTATTGCCACTGTCCCCCAGACATGCTCAGGGGCAGCAGTTTGGCAATGGTTTCCAGTGCCTGCTTGCGCTCGGTTAGGTTTTCATTGATGTCTTGGGCGACCACCGACACAGTTGAAAACTGCTGCTCGCCCAAAAAGCGCTGCATGTCGCTGCGCAAGGCGCTGCTGGCGTAAATGACCACGGTCCAGAGACTGGCAATGAAGATCAACAACGTGAAAACCGTCACCCGGACTTTGAGTGACCGCCAAGGAAGCGCCATGCCCTTGATCGATTGACGAAACGTCATGATGCCCTGCAGTAATGGGAGCGATGGTGTTGTTTGGTTCTGCGGCTGTCGTGACACAGTCTAACCGTTGCCGGGTCCGTTCGCTGAGCCGCGCCATTGGCGGCAATGCCGGGCAGCCTTGCCAGAATGCTGGCCGGCTACCGGTTGATGGCGCTGTTGATCTCGGAACCGGCACTTTGGCGCAGCATCAGCAGGGCCACGAAAACAAGAATGCCCACCACCAACTGAAACGGCCGCAGGTTGCTGCCGTCGGGCAGAACCATTACTGGGATCACCAAAGACCAGGCGTTCACGGCGGTGTGCAGCACCAGTACCGGCAGCACACTGCCTTGGGTACGGTTGAAGAGCCAGGCAAACAAAACAGACGAAGCGATAGCGCTCAGCGCATACAGCACCATCGGCAGGTGGCTCTGCACGGTCCCCGCGGTAAAGAAGAGCGGAAGATGCCATAACGTCCACGCCACGCCCAGTACCAGGCTGGCAATCCGCCATCCCCATCGGCGCTGCAGGGTGGGCAAGGCGTAGCCGCGCCAACCGAACTCTTCGCCCAGCGGTCCACCAACCAGGAACACCAGAAAGAAGTTCGCTGCCGCCAGCAAGACATGTCCGGCCGCCGGCGACGGTGGCAAGGTGCCACCAAGTGCCACATGGGCAGCTGCTGCCAGACCCATCAAGACGACCGGAAAGAAGAAGGCCAATGCCATCCAGCGCCAAGTGAAGTGCCACTGCAGGCAGCGGTGCAACCAGCGACGCAGGCCGCCTCGGCCACCTTGGTAGGCTACCAAGGCCACTGCTGCCAGGCTCGGCCCAAAGCCGCCGACCAAGGCGAGTGTCGTCGCCGCCACCGGCGCTTGGGTCCGCAAAAGCGGCCCAATCAGCCAGAAAGACCACGACCATGCGAAGGTCAGCACGAAAAAAGTGAACACATTTGCCGGCGCCACCACCGCTTCATTGGTCTTGACCAGTCTGGCCATCATCGCGCGAACTCGTATGCGAACTGCGTGACGGTGCCTTTGAAGTAGGTTTTTCGCCCTTCCGGTCGCATCCACGCCACCTCACCTGCAAGTGGCACCAACATGCCGTTGCGGGTCTGGTAGTCCGAGAAGCGTCCCTCCCAAGGTGCTTGGACCATGACCTTATCCACCATGCCGCCCCGGGCTTCGGCGCGAAACGATTCAATCGGGCCGGCATCGTCGAAGCGAAAGAGCAAGGTCAGTGACAAGCTGTTGTCGACCATGGTGGCGCTCGCAGCGTGTTCATCGACTACCTCCCACCGCACGCCCTGGCTGGGCAACAGCGCGGTCGGATA
>DFWT01000026.1 GCA_002381045.1 Rhodoferax sp. UBA4127 | reverse complement strand
GGCATCAGCTTCACCGCCACGCTGTTTAACCAGGCCGGTGCCTTGGTACATGTCTACACGGACGGAAGTATCCAGGTGCACCATGGTGGCACCGAAATGGGGCAAGGATTGCACACCAAAGTGGCACAGATCGTGGCCGACGAATTGGGTGTGGATTTGACCCGAGTGCGGGTTGGTCCCAGCGACACCAGCACCATCCCGAACGCTTCGGCCACTGCCGCTTCGGCCGGCACCGACCTGAACGGCCGAGCGGCCCAGTTTGCCGCCCAACAGGTACGCACCAACCTAGCCGCCTTTGTGGCGGGGCTGGACGGGGTTGGCGCGGGTAGCGTGCAGTTCAAAGGGGATCAGGTCATCACCCCCAAGACCACGCGCAGTTTCAATGCCGTGGTGGCCATGGCCTATGCCAATCGGATCCAGCTCTGGAGTGACGGTTTTTATCGCACGCCCAAAATCCACTACGACAAGACCACCTTGACCGGGCGACCGTTCTACTATTTTGCCTACGGCGCCGCCTGCACCGANNATTGAAGGCGGTTTTGTGCAAGGCATGGGCTGGTTAACCACGGAAGAACTGGTCTGGAACACACAAGGCATGCTGACCACCCACGCGCCGAGCACCTACAAAATACCGACTTCGGGGGATGTACCGGCGCATTTCAAGGTCGATTTATGGCCCGCACCCAATTCTGAGGACAACGTGTTTGGCTCCAAAGCCGTGGGCGAGCCACCCTTCATGCTGGCACTCAGTGTGTTCGAGGCTTTGCGTGATGCGGTGGCGCAAACACGCGCCGATGGTCAGCCCGTAAAACTAGACGCACCTGCAACGCCAGAGCGGGTGCTGTTTGCACTGAAAAAGTGACTTTGGCAATGGCAGCTGTGCAACAGACCGATTTGGCTCGTTCCACTGTTGAATCATTGGTGTCACCGCGCGAGGCCGCAGGCCACATCGACGCAAAACGCGGCGCCGCGATAAGGACCCAAATGCTTTCAGACGGAGACGGGATTCACACCCCAGCCAAGGAACGCAAACCGTTCGGATTGACCAGGTTAAGCACCCGGCCTGACCCGCTGATCAGGCTTTGTTCGCGCAGGTGGCGCAGCACCCGGGAAAAGGTCTCGGGGGCGATGCCTAACTGCACGGCAATGCTGCGCTTGCGTTGCTGCAATTGCACCGCCATGATGCCTTGTTCGCTGCGCTGTGCATGGCTGAGCAGCCACTCGGCGCAACGAGACTCTGCGTCTTTGGCCAGGCGACTCATCGCGTATTCGGTTTGCTTTCGGTGAGCCAAGGCCACATCTACTAACACCGACCGGGCATATGCCGGCAAGTCGTCAATGCTTTTCTTGAAGTTTGCCGTAGGGACCTGGCGCAACTTGACCGGTGTATCCGCCACCGCGTCCACCAGGTGCGGCAAACCCAGCAGCACCGAGCTGGCGTCCAGCCAGCAAGGCCCCTCCAGCACACCAATTTGATGGTCCATTGCACCGTTATCAAAGACACCCAGTGCCACCCGGCCGGTCTCAATAAAACTGACCAACGGTGTTTCAAAGCCTCGTCGCAACAACAATTGCCCGTAAGCCAGGCTTTGGAGTTGTGCGTCAGGGTCGATGGTGTTGATGGAAAACATGCCCGCTACTTTGCCGCCTAGCCCTACGCTGGTTTTTGACTGATATCAAGTAATCCGCAAAAAACCATGCTGCCGTTAGGTTTTCTTGACACAAGCTGCCAAACTGACCGACATGCGCACCCTTCTGATTCAAAACGCTGACTGTATTGCGACCTTTTCCAGTGAAAAACCTGGCCAGGGCACCGAATTGCGCAATGCATCACTTTTCATACGCGGCAATCAGATTGAAGCCATTGGCCCTGCTGTGGAATTGCCGCAATCTGCCGATGAAGTGATTGATGCCCGGCATCATCTGGTCACGCCGGGGCTGATCAACACCCACCACCACATGTACCAAAGCCTCACCCGGGCCATTCCTGCGGTACAAAACGCCGAATTATTTGGCTGGCTGCGCGGGCTGTATCCCATCTGGGCAGCTTTGACGCCCGAGATGGTGTTTGTCAGCACCCAGGTCGCGATGGCCGAACTTTTGCTCTCGGGTTGCACCACCAGCAGCGACCATCTGTACATCTACCCCAATGGCGTACGCTTGGACGACAGCATTGAGGCGGCGCATGGCATTGGCATGCGTTTTGTGGCCAGCCGTGGCAGCATGAGCGTGGGCCAGAGCCAAGGCGGTTTGCCACCCGATCGGGTGGTTGAACGGGAAGACGCGATCCTGAAAGACAGCCAGCGCTTAATTGAGGCCTGGCATGACGCCACGCACGGCAGCATGGTGAATGTGGCGCTGGCACCCTGCTCGCCGTTTTCTGTCAGCCAGGATCTGATGCGCGAATCCGCCCAGATGGCACGCAGCTATGGCGTGCGACTTCACACCCATCTGGCCGAGAACGACCATGACCTGGCCTACAGCCGCGAAAAATTCAATTGCACTCCCACCCAATACGCGCAAGACTTGGGTTGGCTGGGGCCAGACGTCTGGCATGCCCACTGCGTGAAGCTCGATGACGAGGGCATCAGCTTGTTTGCTGCCAGCCAAACGGGTGTGGCGCACTGCCCTTGCAGCAACATGCGTCTGGCCAGCGGCATTGCACCGATTCGAAAAATGCTTAACGCCGGGGTACCGGTGGGTCTGGGCGTGGACGGCAGCGCCAGCAACGATGCTGCCCACATGGTCAACGAGGCCCGCCAGGCCCTGCTTCTAGCGCGTGTGGGCCGCGCCATGCAGCCACCGGAAACCCGCACCTCTGCCGACGGCAGCACGCGTACTTTTTTTGGCTGTGATCTGGGACCGGCCGAAATGACAGCCCGTGACATGCTGGCGGTCGCGACGCGTGGCGGTGCCCAGGTGCTTGGGCGGCCTGACATCGGCCATTTGGCCGCGGGCATGTGCGCCGACCTGGCGCTGTTTGACCTGCGTGCGCTGGGGTTTGGGGGCGGTGCGGTACATGACCCAGTGGGCGCACTGCTACTGTGTGCCAGCGCGCAAGCGGCCTACACGGTGGTCAACGGACGGGTCGTGGTACGCCAAGGGCAGCTGACCACGGTGGACTTGGGTCCGATCCTAGAGCGGCACAACCGTCTGGCTGTGCAACTGGCCAATCAAACACATTGAATGGGCATGAAATGCTGCGTTTTAAGTAGCTATTAACGCAATCATCACAAGGCCTAGCGCTCTATTTCTTACAAATCACTCACCCAGGTAGGCAGCGCGCACTTTCGGGTCTTTGAGCATGGTTTTTGCATCGCCGGTCATGGTGATCAGCCCGGAGTCCATCACATAACCTCGGTCTGCGATGGACAGCGCACGGCTGGCGTTTTGTTCCACCAACAGCACTGTCACCCCCTTTGACGACACATCACGCACCACTTCAAAAATCTTGTCCACCATGATGGGGGACAGGCCCATCGAAGGCTCGTCGAGCAGCAGCACTTTGGGTCGACTGATCAGTGCTCGGCCCATGGCCAACATCTGTTGTTCGCCACCACTGAGGGTGCCGCCCAACTGGTCCTTGCGCTCTTTCAAGCGCGGGAAAATGCCAAACACTTTTTCAATGTCCAGCAAAACCTCGGCCTTGTCATTGCGAATGTAGGCACCCATCTGCAGGTTTTCCAGAATGGTCATGCGGGTAAAAATGCCCCGACCTTCCGGCACCATGGCCAGGCCTTGTTTGACCAAATCCCACGGCCCTTGACCATGAATGCTTTTGCCTAAATACTCAATGTCACCGTCGTTGATGGGCAATGAGCCAGTAATGGCCTTCATGGTGGTGGTTTTGCCAGCGCCGTTGGAACCGATCAGCGTGACCAACTCTCCCTCACGCACTTCAAAGTCAACGCCTTTGACGGCCTGGATGCCGCCGTAGGCTACTTTCAGGCCTTTGATTTTCAACAGTACTTCGGCCATGTCAATGTCCTCCGGTGCCCAGATAGGCTTCAATCACTTTTTCGTTGCGCTGCACATCGGCCGGCGTGCCTTCTGCGATCTGTTTGCCGTAATCCAGTACGGTGACGCGGTCGCACAAGCCCATCACCAATTTCACGTCGTGCTCTATCAGCAGGATGGTGCGGTTGTCATTGCGGATTTTGTCAATCAGCTCGCGCAACAACACCTTCTCGGTGCTGTTCATGCCCGCAGCCGGCTCATCCAACGCAATCAACTGTGGGTCGGTGGCCAAAGCGCGGGCAATTTCTAATCGGCGCTGGTCACCGTAGCTCAGCGTGCGGGCCTTGAAGTCGGTCAGCTTGCCAATGCCCACATAGTCAAGCAATTCCTGCGCACGTGCCGCAATGGCGGCCTCTTCGGCCTTGAAACCGGGTGTGCGAAACATCGCGCCCACGAGACCGGAATGGGTCCGCACATGACGACCCACCATCACGTTTTCCAGTGCAGTCATCTCGGAAAACAAGCGAATGTTTTGGAAGGTGCGGGCAATGCCGGCCCTGGCCACCTCATGCACCGCCGTCGGTTTATAGGGCTTACCGGCCAGCTCAAAACTACCCGTGTCGGGAATGTACAGACCAGTCAGCACATTAAAAA
This sequence comes from Rhodoferax sp. UBA4127, assembly GCA_002381045.1. Classification (GTDB taxonomy): domain Bacteria; phylum Pseudomonadota; class Gammaproteobacteria; order Burkholderiales; family Burkholderiaceae_C; genus Rhodoferax. The sequence goes on along the minus strand of DFWT01000026.1, from coordinate 3,419 downwards.
ATGTGGTCTTACCGGCGCCGTTGGGACCAATCAGCCCGTACACCTGTCCACGCAGGATCTTGATGCCTACCTCGCTGAGTGCTTGCAGGCCACCGAAGCGCTTGGACACTCCGGCAACATTGAGTACGACGTCTGTCATGTGTTTCCTTGTCGAGATGGGCTCAACCGTGTTGGACCCGTGTCAATGGTTGAATACGCGCTCACCAAGCTCACCCTTTGACGTTAGGTAGCGCCTTGCCATGCTCGGGCGATGGCCACAGGCCCCGCGGTCGAAGCAACATGATCGTGATCATGGCCAGGGCGATCAACAACTGGCGCAAGATGGACGCATCTAGGCGGCCGCCAGACATGGATTGCAAAGGGCCGGCCACATAACGCAGCACCTCGGGCAATGCCGACAGTGCAACAGCACCCAGGATCACCCCAGGCAGGTGGCCAATACCACCCAACACCACCATGGCAACAATCATCACCGACTCCATCAGGCTGAAAGATTCCGGTGAAATGAAGCCCTGAAACGAAGCAAACATGGCACCTGACACGCCGCCAAAAGTGGCGCCCATGCCGAAGGCAAGCAGTTTCAAGTTGCGGGTGTTGATGCCCATAGCCTTGGCCGCAATTTCATCTTCGCGAATCGCCATCCAGGCGCGGCCCACGCGTGACACCTGCAGGCGGTGGGAAATGATGACGCTGAACACCACCAGCACCAAAAACAGGTAGTAGTAGAGCGTGACCGAAGAGAAAGCGACGCCAAACAACTCAATGGGTTTGCCAAAGCTCATGCCAAAAAAGGACAGCGAATCAATCTGGCCCATCCCTTTGGGTCCGTTGGTGATGTTGACCGGGTGATCCAGGTTGTTCATGAATACCCGGATGATTTCACCAAAACCCAGCGTGACAATCGCCAGGTAATCACCGCGAAGTCGCAAAGTGGGCGCGCCCAGCAAAACCCCAAACAAGCCCGCCAGGCCCGCTGCCGCAGGGATGATCAACCAAATCGGACTGTGCAAGCCGTTCGGGAACATCGCCGCAAAGGCCGGGAAGGTTTCGGTCAAATGCGGCGAAGCCATCAGCGCGTACATGTAGGCACCAATGGCGAAAAATGCCACATAGCCTAGGTCAAGCAAACCGGCATAACCCACCACAATGTTCAGCCCCAGCGCCAACAGCACATAAAGCAAAGCCATGTCTGCAATGCGCACCCAGGCGTTACCAAAGCCCTGCAAGATGAGCGGAGCCACCAGCAAACCCACGGCAGCCAGCAGAAAAACGATGATTTGTTTTTGTCTCATGGTTCTAACTCCTCATGCGCGGTCGGCCACACGCTCACCCAGCAAGCCAGAGGGTCGCAGTGTCAGCACGATGATCAGCACAATAAACGCAAAAATATCCGAGTAATGGCTGCCCAGCACGCCACCCGTCAGAACGCCGATATACCCTGCCCCCAATGACTCGATAAGTCCCAACAACACACCGCCCACGACTGCGCCGGCCAGGTTGCCAATGCCACCAAACACCGCTGCGGTAAAGGCCTTCAAGCCAGGCAAGAAGCCCATGGTGTGCTGTACCGTGCCGTAATTGGCGGCCCACATCACACCCGCAATGGCGGCCAGCACAGCACCAATCACAAAGGTGGCTGAAATCACCACGTTGGGCTTGACTCCCATCAGGGCCGCCACCCTGGGGTTTTCTGCGGTAGCGCGCATGGCTCGCCCGAGCCGCGTGTAATGCACCAGCCACATCAGCACCGCCAGTGACATGGCCGTCATGCCCAGAATCATGATTTGGGTGAAGGTGATCACCGCGCCACCAATGTCATAAGGCACGCTGGGCAGAAGATTGGGATAGGGTTTGTAGTTGGGCTTCCAGATGATCATGGCCAGCGTCTGTAGCAACAGAGACATACCAATGGCGGTAATCAGGGGCGCCAGCCTTGGACTGTTGCGCAATGGCCGATAAGCCACCTTTTCAATGGTGAAGTTAAGCGCCGCCGCCACGATGCAGGCAATCACCAATGAGATCAGCAGAATCAGCCAGCCAGGTGTGCCAGGCATGGCTTCCTGCATCATGCCAATGATGCTCCAGCTGGTGAGCGCGCCGACCATCAGCACCTCGCCGTGCGCAAAATTGATCAGCCCAATGATGCCGTACACCATGGTGTAGCCAAGCGCCACCAAGGCATACATGCTGCCCAACACCAGACCGTTAATGATCTGCTGTATCAAGGTTTCCATACGTTGTATCTCCGATATTTTGGCTGGCGAGCGCACCACCAGTGGCGACGATGCCCGGTACCGACTCGTGAGCCCAGCCTTGTCAAGCAATAAGCCTGCCAGGACATCCTGCCGGTGCAAGAGTGAGCGGCATTGTAGTCAGAGGGGAGTGCAGCTTGAGAGGCAGCAAGCGCGGGTTAACCCTTGCGAAATGGCTCGATTAGCAAGCATTACCGGGTATCAGCGCGCGTCATCGTTGCGCTTTCTCAGCGCAGCCAACTTTTCGGCAATCTTGATTTCGAGGCCCCGATCTACCGGTTGGTAGAAACCCGGCGACTTCATGCCATCCGGCAAGTAGGATTCACCCGCCGCAAAACCACCGGTCTCGTCGTGGGCATAGCGGTAGCCTTTGCCGTAGTCCAACTTCTTCATCAGTTGGGTGGGCGCGTTGCGCAGGTGCATGGGAACCGGGCGTGTGCCGTCCTGCTTGACCCAGGCTTTGGCGGCGTTAAAGGCCTTGTAGACCGCATTGGACTTGGGTGCCACTGCCAAGTAAATCACACACTCGGCCAGCGCCAGTTCACCCTCAGGGGTACCCAGTCGCTCATAGACCTCGGCCGCATCCAGCGCCAAACGCAGTGCGCGCGGGTCGGCCAGGCCGATGTCTTCGCTGGCCATGCGGATCAAACGGCGCGCCATGTAGCGCGGGTCTGCGCCACCGTCCAGCATGCGCATCAGCCAATACAGCGACGCATCTGGGTCGCTGCCGCGCACACTTTTGTGCAGGGCTGAAATGGTGTCGTAAAACTGCTCGCCCCCCTTGTCATAACGGCGCATGCGTTCGCCCAGAACCTTGACCAGCCAGGCATCGGTAATGGTTTCGCGTTTTTCTTGCGTGGCCGCCACGGCCAGTGTTTCGAGCGTATTCAACAGCCGACGCGCGTCGCCATCTGCATACGCGATCAAACGCTCAATTGCTACATCTTCAATAGCTGGTAGCGCTTTAATCATATGGGCTGCAAGCACAATTTTTCTAAGATCGTCTGGCGACAACGGTTGCAGCACATAGACTGCCGCGCGCGACAGCAGGGCCGAGTTCACCTCAAACGAAGGGTTCTCGGTGGTGGCACCTACAAAAGTGAACAAACCGCTTTCCACATGCGGCAAAAACGCGTCTTGCTGGCTCTTGTTGAAGCGGTGCACCTC
>DFWT01000248.1 GCA_002381045.1 Rhodoferax sp. UBA4127 | reverse complement strand
AACCGGTGGCAAGTGCCTTGGCCGCCATTTCCAGCAACTTGAGCGTCACATTCACACCCACACTCATATTGGGTGCCAACACAATCGGAATGCTTTGGGCAAAAACCGCAATTACGGCCTTCTGGGCCTCGGTAAAACCGGTGGTACCAATGACCGCCGCGACGCCTTTTTCACGGCACACACGCAGGTGCTCCAAAGTGCCTTCGGGGCGGGTGAAATCAATCAAGACATCGCTATTTTGCAAGCCCTGTTCCAGGTTCGCAGTGATGTTGACCCCGGTCACCAGCCCTGCAAAAGACCCCGCATCCTGGCCCAGCGCGGCATGGCCAGCCCGATCCAGCGCACCGGTGAGGGTGCAATCATCGGCGGCGCGCACGGCNNCTCCAAACTATTTGGCAGGTGGCTCCAGCGGTGGGTACACCACTTCCGGCGCAGCAATAACCGAGGCGGGGACGGGTGCAGGTTTGGCCTGCACCGGGAACTTTTCGAGACTCTTGGGCGACGCTTCCAGCACCGGCAACTCACCGGTCTGCACAGATGTGCGCAAGGTCGAAACAAACTTGACCTCACTGGGCAGGTCGTCGGCTTCGACGCGATCCACCACATCGTTCTTGAAAAACACGGTCACCTTGCGCGACTGGGGTTCCGAGCGCTGGCGTTTGAGCGTAAACACATAATCCCAGCGGTCGGCGTGGAAGACACTGGTGAGCAAGGCGGTACCCAGCACATCGCGCACCATGACCCTGGGCATTCCAGGCTTCAAAATGGCCAACTGCTCGCGGGTCACCACATTGCCCTGCACCACATCGATTGTGTAAGGTGAAACGACAGATGCAGCCTTGACGCTGGCCTCATTGAGGCTGCTGCACGCTGCCAAACCCGTCAAGGCCAACGCTGTCAGGGTGAATTGCAGTCTGCGGCAAGGGTGATCAAACATGTATTGCGCCACGGGAGATATGATCACAACATTGTAGCGGTTGCCCCTGGTGGCACCCTTTTGAACCCCACCGCTGGAACGACGCGCATGACCAATATCGAGGAATTGAAAAGCACCGGCCTCAAAGCCACCGTACCGAGGCTAAAANNGACCATCTGGTGTGCCTGGACTGCGGCCAGGTTGAAGAGTTTTACGACGCAGAAATCGAAAAACGCCAGCACGCCGTCGCGAAAGAAAAAGGGTTTTCTATTACCGACCACGCCTTGAGCCTGTATGCCACCTGCACCAAGGTGAATTGCCCCAACAAAACCGGCAATTAAACGCGCCCCAAGGATAATGCCAGTCAGTTAAGCCAAAGCGAAGCTGAATTGGTCTAAAAAGGGAACGTATTAACTACGTTCCCTTTTTACTTTGAGCTTGCTGCAAACCACCCTGAACGAGACGTTGGAGGCACTGCCCGCCAACGGGATAGCCGAATTGAGCTCGTTGCTGGATCCGGCCTGGATAGAACAAGCGCTGCAGGCCACGGGCAAAGCATCGGTGCGCCGGCGCAAGCTGCCCGCCGAACATGCTGTATGGCTGGTGATCGGATTGGCGCTGTTTCGCAACTTGCCGCTGTGGCAAGTGGTGCAAGAGATGGCGCTGACGTTGGACGCCAAAGAGCTACCCGCACCCAGCGCCAGCGTTCAGGTTCGTCAGCGGCTGGGATCCAAGCCCATGGAACACTTGTTTGCCTTGCTCGCCAACGCCTGGGGTCGAGCCCATGCGGTGCAAGCGGGAGAGTTGCGCGTGCTGGCGGTCGATGGAGTGGTCTGGTCAGCCCCGGACAGCGCGGACAACCGCCAGACGTTGGGCAGCGGCAAGACGCAATATGGTCCTCAGCCATGGCCCATGGTGCGCGCTGTGTGCCTGCTGGACACCGACAGCCATGAATTGCTGGACGCCCGGCTGGGGGACTATGGTTGCGGCGAGTTGACGCTGGCGGCCGGTCTGCGTGGGCTGGATCATTCGATCACCTTGTTCGACCGTGCCTACTTCAGCGCCACCTTCTTGCTGCAGTGGAGCCAAGCGGGCGAGCAGCGCCACTGGCTTATGCGTGCCAAGGACAACCTACGCTATGAGGTGGAGAAGACCTTGGGCGAAGGCGACTGGCTGATCCGTATGCCCGTGTCACCACGCGCCAGGAAGCTGCACCCCGAACTGCCCAGCCATTGGCAAGCCCGGCTGATTCAAGTGGATGTGGGCGGCAAGACCCGGCGCTTCATCACTTCGATGCTCGACCCCCAGCGGTTTGCCGTGGCAGCGCTGGCGCAGTTGTACCGCCAGCGTTGGGAGATCGAGTTGGGGTTTCGGGAAATCAAACAATCGCTGCAACAAGGCCAAACGGTATTGCGCAGCAGACAGCCCGACCTGGTCAAGCAGGAAATATGGGGCGTGCTGATCGCCTACACGCTGCTGCGGCGATGGATGCGCCTGATGGCCGAGCATGAAGGGGTTGCTCCGACTCGCATCAGTTTCCATACAGCACGCCACGCCATCGTGGGAGCGATCAATACGGTGCATCTGGCGCGCGCCGGCACTGTGCCTGCACTATTGCAGCGACTGTTGGAGCAAGCCCGCTACTTCG
>DFWT01000219.1 GCA_002381045.1 Rhodoferax sp. UBA4127 | reverse complement strand
ACGCCATACAACTCATCTGCTGCGTATTTGGGAGCTGCTGGCGCATGATCTGCGGTGGATTGAGGCTTGTTTTTATACAAATTCTTGACCGCCGTTCGAGCCAGCGCCAGCGCGTGCATGTCGTTTTGCGCCAGATGGTCTGCCACGCCTGAAAGGCGCGTATGCACGTCGCCACCACCCAGGTCTTCTGCAGTCACCACCTCACCGGTGGCAGCTTTCACCAGCGGCGGACCACCCAGAAAAATGGTGCCCTGGTTTTTGACGATGATGGCTTCGTCGCTCATGGCCGGCACATACGCGCCGCCCGCCGTGCAACTGCCCATGACCACCGCAATCTGCGCGATGCCTTGGGCACTCATGGTGGCCTGGTTAAAAAAGATGCGGCCAAAGTGATCCCGGTCCGGAAACACCTCGTCCTGGTTCGGCAAATTGGCACCGCCTGAATCCACAAGGTAAATGCAGGGCAGGCGGTTTTGCTGGGCGACTTCTTGTGCACGCAGGTGCTTCTTGACTGTCATCGGGTAATAGGTGCCGCCTTTGACGGTAGCGTCGTTGCAGACAATCATGCAGTCCACCCCGCTCACACGGCCAATGCCGGCGACGATGCCAGCACCCGGCGCGCTGTCGGTGCCATCACGGTCGGGGTACATGCCTAAAGCGGCCAGTGGTGAGAGTTCCAGAAACGGCGTGCCGGGGTCCAGCAACATCTGCACGCGGTCTCGCGGCAGCAGTTTGCCGCGCGCCGTGTGCTTGGCACGGGCGGCGTCACCACCGCCTTTCTCGACTTGGGTAACTTTCGCGTTCAAGTCTTCCACTAGGCCGCGCATGGCGTGGGCGTTGACCTGAAAGTCCGCTGAACGGGCGTTGAGTTTTGTCTCCAGAACGGGCATAGCATTCTTTCTGTATATCGGGTTGACGCAATCCGGTGCGCCATTGTGATGGTCGGAGCATAGAACCACAAGGCTGGCGGTGGGTGTCATCCAGGTTGCAAATCACGCCAAACAGGTTGATACTTTGGTGCATGCGGCAATATCCAATTTCCCCGAGCAATCTAGCCGTCACGCCCATCGCGTTTGTGAAAGCCATCGTCCAGGCGTATCAACGATACGGGAGGTCACCCGACCAAGCGCTTGAATTGGCACAAATCACGCCAGATTTACTGGTAAACCCTGAGAGTCGCATTACCGCGGCTCAAATGGAACAAATCTCGGGCGCAGCCATGCAAGAACTCGACGATGAAGGCCTGGGCTGGTTCAGCCGCCGCCTGCCCTGGGGCAGCTACGGCATGCTGGCGCGAGCCTCCATCAGCGCGCCCAACCTGGGCGTGGCCTTGGGGCGTTGGTGCCGCCACCATGGCTTGATTGCGGACGACATTACGCTCACATTGAGCGCCTCCGGCGCCACCGCCACACTTACCATCACCGAGCACCGCGACCTGGGTCCTCTGCGCGAGTTTTGCCTGGTGTCGGTGCTGCGCAACTTCCATGGCTTGGCCTGCTGGCTGATTGATTCACGCATTCCCCTGACCGGTGCCCAGTTCCCCTTTGCTGCGCCCAGTCATTGCGCCGTGTATCAATTGCTTTTTTCGGCGCCAGCCCTTTTTGAATCTGCCCAAGCAGCTATCAAATTCGATGCAAGTTACCTGAGCCTGCCACTGCGGCGTGATGAAGCCGCGCTGCGCCAGATGCTGCAACGCGCCCTGCCTTTGACCGTGCTGCAGTACCGGCGCGACCGCTTGTTGGTGCAGCGGGTGCGCCAGGCGCTGGCCACCCAACCCGCCAACACCCACAGTGCCGACGACTTGGCCGCGCTGCTGGCCATGTCGGCACGCACGCTGATGCGGCAGCTCAAAGAAGAAGGCGCGTCGTTGCAGGCACTCAAGGACGAGGTTCGGTTGGCACGCGCGCAAGACCTCCTACTGCGCACCCAGCGCCCGATCAAACAGGTGGCCAGCGCGGCAGGATTTCAGAACGAGAAGAGCTTCATGCGCGCCTTCAAAGGCTGGACCGGGCAAACGCCAGCCGAGTTTCGGCAGCGCGGTGAGGTCACAACCCCGACAACAAGCCAGGCAAATCCCCCATCTGGCTGAACAGCCGCGCGGCACCAGCCAGCAACAGGGCATCACCCGCCTCAGGCTTCGGGCAATACGCCCACACAGTGGCGCCCGCCGCCACACCTGCGGTCACACCCACCGAGGTGTCCTCAATCACCAGGCAGTGCGCCCCAAGCACCCCGAGTTGCCGGGCCGCCGCCAGGTAGACATCGGGCGCGGGCTTGGAGCGTGGCATTTCGTGGCCGCTGAACACGCGCCCAACAAAGTAGTCCATCAAGTCCACTTGCGTCAACTGCATTTCGACCTTGAAACGGTCCGCGCCAGAGGCGCAGGCAATGCGCCCCTGCGTGAGGGTGTGTGCGACCTGCACCGCCGCCAAGGCGCCGGGGATGATCTCCAGCCCGTCCATCAGCGCCTGATTTCGGCGCTGGTAAAACTGCTGCATCCAGTCCTCGGTCAGGGGTTTACCGGTGTGCGCCTCGATGGCCACCCGCTCATCACGCACCGCCTTGCCCACAAAATACGCCATGCACTCGGCCGGCGTCATGGACCAGCCGGACTCTTCCAGCATGTCACGCAACACGCCGTTGGTGAGGGGTTCGCTGTCGACAAGCACACCATCGCAGTCAAACAAAACCGCACTGAATTTCATAGCTGCTTACGCTTTATTTATTTGGGCTGGAGGCCACATTTTTACAAATCATCGCACCCCCACTTAGCCGAGGTGGCGGTGAGTGACTCAAGTCTTGGGATGACGGCGAGCCTTGTGCTGCTCCATGGTTTCCACCGGTGCGCCCTGTTTGACCCAGGCGGTAAAACCGCCGTCAATGTGCGCCACATTGGTCATGCCCATGTCTTGAAGCGCCTTGGCCGCCAAGGCACTGCGCCAGCCTGCACCGCAAAACAAGATGAACTCCTTGGACTCATCTCCAAACACCGGCTTGTAGTAGGGCGAGGCCGGGTCGACCCAAAATTCGAGCATGCCACGCGGCGCGTTGAAGCAGCCTGGCACCGTGCCCTCGCGCTCCAGTTCACGCACATCGCGGATGTCCACCACCTGCACCTTGGGGTCGCTCAGGCGCGCGGCAACTTGTTCCACCGAGTAGGTGGTGACTTGGGCCATGGCCTCGTCCACGAGCGCCTTGAATCCTTTGGTAATCGCCATGTTGTCTGTCTCCTTGATGAAACTTGTTTGCGTTACTTGCGCCAGAACTGCGGCACAAACAGCACCATAACCGCCAGTAACTCCAGGCGCCCCAGCAGCATGCCGGCGGTACAAACCCATGTTTGAAAGTCAGTCAGCGATGCAAAGCTGCCCTGTGGCCCGACGCTGCCCATGGCAAGGCCAATGTTGTTGACGCTGCCCACCACAGCCGATATGGCGCTGACCACATCCATGCCGCTGATCAGCAACAACATGGTCAACCCAACATGGGTGGCCAGGAAAAACAGCATGAAGGCCACCACCGAAGCCATCACTTTGGTGCTGATCACAGCCCCGCCCAGCCTGACCGGGTTGACGGCTCGCGGGTGAACGGCCATCACCAACTCGCGGCGGGCCTGCTTGAACAGCAAGATCATGCGCACCATCTTCAGGCCGCCACCGGTGGAGCCCGCACACGTGGCGAAGCTGCCCAGTGCCATCATCCATACCGGGGCAAAAATCGGCCAGACAGAATAATCCTGCGTGGCGTACCCCGTGGTGGTAGCAAATGACACCACGTGAAAGGCCGCGTGTCGGAGGCTGTCCCACGGATCGGTATGAGTCTCGTGATAAATCAGCACCCCGGTCACCAGGGCCACCGAGGCGATCAAAACGCCGACATAGCCACGTACCTCGGCATCGTGAAACAAGGGTTGCAGCGACTTGGCCCGCCAGACGATGAAATAGCGGGCAAAACTGACACCAGAGAGCGTCATAAACAAAATCGCAACGCCCTCTATCGCAGGCGAGTTGAAATATCCGAAACTCGCATCGTGTGAGGACAAGCCCCCCAACCCCATCGTGGAACACATGTGCATGAAGGCATCGGGCCAGTTCATGCCAGCCCAGTGGTAGGCCAACATGCATGCACCGGAAAACACAAAATAGATGCTCCACAGACCTCGCGCGGTTTCGGCAATGCGGGGCGTGAGCCGGTCGTCCTTGATCGGTCCCGCTGCCTCAGCCTTATAAAGCTGCACGCTGCCCAAGCCCAACAGTGGCAACACCGCCACCACCAGCAGCATGATGCCCAGACCGCCAAACAATTGCAGCACACAGCGCCACACATTGACCGACAGAGGCAACTTGTCCAAGCCTGAGAGTACCGTGAATCCGGTGGTGGTAAAGCCGCTCATCGTCTCAAAATAAGCGTCGGTAAAACTCAGGCCATCAATTGCCAGCATTAAGGGAATCGCAGAAAACGCCGGCAGCACAGACCACACCAAGTTGACCAGCAAAAAACCGTCACGCGGCAGCAATTCACGGCGGTAATTCATGGTGACATGCCACAGCAAAAAGCCCGACGCAGCCGTGATGGCCATTGACACCCACCAAACGTTGCGCACCACCGGCGGGTCCAGTGTCCAACCCCACGCCAGAGGAATCAGAAACATAAATGCATAGCCCACTAGGACGCGCGCCAACACATTGAGAACCGGTGCAAAAAAAGCCATGATGGGTCAGAAGAAAGTGGCGCTGACCAAAAACAGCTTTTCCACTGCCCGCAACATGCGTTTGTCTGGAATGAAGATGATCACATGGTCATTGGTCTGAATCGTCAGGTCATGGTAGGGCATCAGCAACTCGCAAACCCCACCCGTGTCGCGCACCACCCCGCCAATGCGTGCCCCCTTTGGCAATTCAATCTGCTCAATGCGCCGCCCTACCAAACGGGAGGTTCTGGCATCGCCACGCGCCACACCTTCAAGGGCTTCGGCAGCCCCACGGCGCAGGCTGTGCACTGCCGCCACATCACCCCGCCGAATGTGGGTCAGCAGTTCACCAATGATGGTCTGCGAGGGTGACAACGCAATGTCAATGGCGCTGCCTTGCATCATCTCGGCGTAAATCCGCCGGTTAATCAGTGCAATCACACGGCGCACACCCAGCCGCTTGGCCAGCATGCTGGACAGGATGTTGTCCTCATCATCTCCCGTGAGGGCAATGAACAAGTCCATGTCGCCCACGTTTTCCTCAGTCAGCAGGTCTTCATCGGTGGCATCCCCTTCCAGCACCAGCACCTCGCTGGGCAAGTCGCTGGCGAGGTACTCACAGCGTTTGTGATTCTGGTCAATGATCTTGACTTGGCAATGCCCCGCCAGACTGCGCGCCAGTCGCAAACCCACTTTGCCACCACCGGCAATCATGACGCGACGCACCGGTTGATCAAAGTTGTGAATGGCCCCCAATACGTGCCGAATCTTGTCCTTGTCGGCCAGCACAAACACCTCGTCGCCAGGCAACACGCGGGTGCCAGGTTCCACATGCAATTCGGCGTCTTGACGGTAAATCGCCAGCACCCGCATGGTGGCCGCAGGAAACAAGGCTCTGAATTCGCTGATGGTGTGGTTGACCAACTGCCCATCAGCCGAGGCTCGCACCGCGATCAGGTGGGCCCGCCCCTGAGAGAACTCCAGCACCTGCAGCGCCTCCGGGTAGTCAATCAGCAGTTGGATGTAGTGCATGACTGACTCTTCGGGACAGATCACATGATCCACCGCAAAGCCGTTTTTACCTAAAAGTGAATCACCTTCCAGAAACTCGGGTGAGCGCACCCGGGCGATGGTGGTGCTAATGTTGAACACATCATGCGCGACCTTGCAGGCGGTCAGGTTGGTTTCATCCAGCGCAGCGCAGGCAATGAACATGTCGGCATCGTCGGCACCCGCACGGCGCAACACCGAGGGCTGGATGCCGTTGCCCGCCACCCCGCGCAGGTCATATTTGTCTTCCAGCGCACGCAATAGCTCGGGGTCCGGGTCAATGACCGTGATGTCGTTTTGTTCAGACACCAAACTCTCGGCCACGCTTTCACCGACGCGTCCGGCTCCCAAAATAATGATTCGCATAGGGGATTACTTGTAAAAAAGGAATCATAGCGGGGCTGGCCACCCCCAGTTCGCAATGCTTTGCCAGGCACCGTTCACCCCAACTACCGCACTATCGCCCACCAATTGAAAGTCGGTATTTGCGCTTGAACCAACGGTCAGTTCCAACGCAACACACGAAATCGCAGGGGAATCGACAATGGGGTCGTTCCGTCCGGCGGTATTGGGGGTGGCCGGAGCACGGGGATGGACCGGCGCACCGCCGACTCAAGCGCCACATCAAAGCTCGGGTTGCCGCTGCGCTCTGTGAGTTTGACGGATTCCAGCACACCATTGGCACCGAGGCGAATGACCACGACCGCTTCAGCATCGGAATCCTGAACCATTCGCCAATCGATCTGGGTGCGGATCAGGAAGCTGGCGTTCTGCACGTAGTCGTCCAGGGCTTTCTCGAAGCTCGCAGGCGAATCTGCTGCGACCACCGGCCACACGGCAATGCAGCACATCCAAAGGGCAAAAACGACTTCGCGCATCACAAGTGCAAATTCATCGATGTGCTTAGTTATTGACCGGTGCCAACCAGTTCAAGCACCACCTGAAAAACCGTGCAAATCACGGGCATGGTCTCGGTCGGTTCCCTGCCGATCCTTTGGCATTCGCGGCCAAAGAAGTTCCAGTGTGCATTGCGCCAATACGCCAGTGACCCGTCTCCTTCACCTTCCAACGCCGCGTACTCGGCAGTGACCTGGTTGAAAGCTATCCTCTCGCTACTAACCACCCTGGTCACCATGACGGGCACATTCAGATGGTCCACCACGATCTCGATGTCACCTGTTCGGGCAATGTGCTGCCCGTCGTGCTGGTAGGCCCAAAGCAGGCCAGTACCAGCGCGCTTTCGGCCAGAACGGATCAGTGCGAGCAACTCGCTCGACAGTTCTTCCGAATCACCATACCCATCCACATGAACAGGCCCGGACGGAAGGCTTATGCCCCGCGCTTTAAGTTGCGCGATCAAGACGTCAGTCTCAGGAAGAGGCAACATTGAAGCGCTCACTGGTGTTAGTCGTTCAAGCCTTTACCCCAACGCCCGCTGAATGATGATCTTCTGCACATCACTGGTGCCCTCGTAAATCTGGCACACCCGCACATCGCGGTAGATGCGCTCCACCGGAAAGTCGCTGACCACGCCATAACCGCCCAGGGTCTGGATGGCCACGCTGCACACCTGTTCGGCCATTTCGCTGGCAAACAGCTTTGCCATGGCGGCTTCTTTCAGGCAGGGACGGCCCGCATCGCGCAGGCTTGCGGCGTGCCAGATCAGCTGGCGTGCGGCCTCCAGTTTGGTGGCGCATTCGGCCAGCCTGAAACCCACCGCCTGGTGGTTGAAGATGGCGGTGCCAAAACTCTGGCGCTCCTTGGCGTATTGCACGGCAAATTCAAATGCGCTGCGGGCCATGCCCACGCTCTGCGCAGCAATGCCAATGCGCCCGCCTTCCAGGCCGCCCAGAGCGATGCCGTAGCCTTGGCCCTCGGTGCCAATCAGGTTCTCGGCGGGGACGCGGCAGTTGTCAAAATTGATTTGTGCGGTGTCGCTGGAGTGCTGGCCCAGCTTGTCTTCCAGGCGCGCCACTTTGTAGCCCGGCGCGGTGGTGGGCACCAGAAAGGCGCTCATGCCTTTTTTGCCCGCGCCTTTGTCGGTGACGGCAATGACGATGGCCACGTCACCGTGTTTACCACTGGTGATGAACTGCTTGACGCCGTTGATCACATACCCATCGCCGTCCTTCACAGCGGTGGTGCGCAGGCCAGAGGCATCGCTGCCAACATGCGGCTCGGTCAGGCAAAAAGCGCCCAGCATCTCGCCACGCGCCAAGGGCGTGAGCCACTGCTTCTTTTGGGCTGCGTTGCCAAACTTCATGAGGATGGCATTGACCGGGCAGTTGGTGACCGAAATCACCGTGCTGGTGCCACCGTCACCAGCAGCAATTTCTTCCAGCACCAGCGCCAGGGTCAAGTAGTCCAGGTTGGCACCGCCAAATGCTTCTGGCACACAAATGCCATAACAGCCCAGCGCCGCCAAGCCTTTGTGCACGTCTTTGGGAAAGGTGTGTTCCTTATCCCACTTGGCCGCGTGGGGCCAGAGTTCGGCTTGGGCAAAGTCGCGCACCGCGTCGCGGATCATTTCCTGGTCTTGGGTCAGCAGCATGGCAAGGTGTCTCGTTTAATGGTTAGCGTTCGAACAGCATCATAAGGAATCTGTCGCGCGCCTATGGCCGATGCGCACGGTGCGACTCCAGCGTGAAGCTACCAGCCCAGCCCCAGGTGCAAAGGCAAGTAGATCGCCATGCCCGACACAATGGTGCCCAACACCGCTTGACCCTGGCCCTTGCGCCAAAAATAGAACGCAGCACCGGCCAACGCGGCATAGATGCGCGCATCTTGCCAAGTGGCAATCAGTTGGCCCTGGGTCATGATCACTTCCGGAACCACCACCGCCGCCAAGGCTGCGATGGGCGCGTATTGCAGGCCACGCTGGGCCCAATGCGGCAGCACCCAATCTTTTGCACTCACCAAAAAGAAGCAGCGGGTGATGACCGTCACCAGCGTCATGCCCACAATCACACCCAGGGTCCAGAGGTCGGTGCCGTCCATGCTGGGGCCACTCATGCGCGCACTCCAGGTGCTGTGGGCCAGGTTTCTTCAATGATCAAACACAAGGCCACGGCACTAGCAATGGCCACCACAATATTGAGCTTGAGCGGCAAGGCATAGGCCACCACTGCTGCCATTCCCGCCACCCCGGCGGAGACGCGGCGCAATTGGGTAGATGCCAACGAGCAGCCCACGCCCAGCAGCGCCAGGATGCCAGCAAAACCCAGGCCCCAGCGGGTCGGGATGACATTGGCCAGCGCAATCCCCACCATGCTGGCGCCTTGCCAGCTGAGCCAGTTGAGCACGCTGCCACCACTCAGGTAAGCCAGTTGCTCTCGCTTTTCAGGCTCGGTAGTGGGCGGGTGGTGGTAGTGCCGGGTGAACAGCACATAACTCAGGTCCACGGTGAGGTAACCCTGAATCAGGCGCCAGCGCAGAGGCAGGTGCATCAGGTAGGGCCGCATGTGGGCGCTGAACACCACAAAGCGCAGGTTCACGCAAAAGCTGGTCGACATAATCACCCACAGCGGAGCGCCCGCAGCAATCAAGGGCATGGCAGCCAGCTGCGAACTGCCGGCAAACACCAGCAGGCTCATGGCCACCGCCTCAAACGGGCTCATGCCCGACTTGACCATGGCCACGCCGGTCATGAGCCCCCAGGCGGCCAGACCGGGTGAGACACCCGCCATGTCACGCAGGCCACGGTCAAACGCCGGGTGTTGCCACCAGCTGCGTGCAAGGCCGAACAGCCTGCGCATCAGCCCAGCACCTGACCCACCTGCAGCGCGTTGCCACGCAGAAAGTCAGCGAC
This sequence comes from Rhodoferax sp. UBA4127, assembly GCA_002381045.1. Lineage (GTDB taxonomy): Bacteria > Pseudomonadota > Gammaproteobacteria > Burkholderiales > Burkholderiaceae_C > Rhodoferax. Next base: position 6,190 of record DFWT01000219.1, on the reverse strand, counting down.
ACCCAGCCGCTTGCCGCCAGGGCGTTGCAGCTCAGTGATATTTACTACAGACTTCATAGCTGCTACCGCAATATTGGTCTGGGCTAGAGCCACTATTTCCCCACAAGACTGTGGCGCCACCGCTGGACTGTCGCTGGCCTGCGCCGCCCAAATCTTGAGAGTTTCGCCGTTCAGTTGGGTGCTGGCCCCGGGGAAAGGGTTGAAGGCACGGATGCGCTGGCAGATGGTTTGCGCCGGTTGCGCCCAGTCTATGGCAGCTTCCGACTTATCAATCTTGCTGGCGTAGGTGATGCCCTCCAACGGCTGCTTCACCGGCACTAAGGTGCCTTGCGCAGCCTGGGTCAGGGCTTGCACCATCAGCTCACCCCCTAGCGGTGCCAGGCGATCATGCACCGAGCCAGTGGTGTCGGTGGGCAAGATCGGCAGCGCCTGCACCAGCAGCATGTCGCCGGTGTCCAGCCCGGCATCCATCTGCATGATGGTGATGCCGGTTTGGCTGTCGCCAGCTTCAATGGTGCGGTGAATGGGCGCAGCGCCGCGCCAGCGTGGGAGTAACGACGCATGGATGTTGAAACAACCCAGACGGGGCAAATCCAGCACCCACTGGGGCAAGATCAGGCCATAGGCGGCAACCACCATGGCATCGGCGCCAGCGGCCTTGAGCACCTGTTGCGCGGCTTTGGCATCGTCCTGGTATTTGCCATCCAGTCGCAAGCTGCGCGGTTGCGCCACCGACATGCCGTTGGCCAGCGCAAACTGCTTGACGGGGGACGCCTGAAGCTTCATGCCGCGACCGGCTGGCCGGTCGGGCTGGCTCAGCACCAGCACAATCTCGTGTCTCGCCTGATGCAGGGCCGCCAGCGCCACCGCCGCAAATTCCGGCGTGCCGGCAAAGACCAGCTTCAATCGCGGGCCTCGCGCTGGGCCTTCACCATTTTGGTTTTAATGCGGTTGCGCTTGAGGGGCGAGAGGTATTCCACAAACACCTTGCCCATCAGATGGTCCATTTCGTGCTGGATGCACACGGCCAACAACCCATCGGCTTCGATCAAACGCTTGTGGCCATCACCGTCCAGCGCCTCCACCTTGATTGCGTCATGGCGCTGCACGTTGTCATAAATGCCGGGGACCGACAGGCAACCTTCCTCATTCATGTGCATCTCAGGGCTGGTCCACAGCAGGGTGGGGTTGATCAGCACCAGCGGCACATCACGGCCTTCGGATACATCGATCACAATCAAACGCTCATGCACATCGACCTGGGTCGCGGCCAAGCCGATGCCTTTGGCCTCGTACATGGTCTCGAGCATGTCGGCAATCAGGGTCTTGGTGCGCGCATCCACCGCTTGCACAGGCTTGGCAACGGTGTGTAATTTAGGATCGGGGAAACAAAGAATCGGGAGTAAGGCCATGGCAATGCATCAAATTTGTCGTTATTTTCGCTATTTTCATTCAGATGCGCCGGGCGCTGGGGTGACAATCGTTGTTCAATCAAGGGCTTGGGCGCACAATCTCACGCGGTTTAACAGGATCTGAACCACCATGGCAAAACACATGATGCATTCCCATTTCGCCAAATTGGCAGGCGTTGCGCTGGCTTGCAGCCTGCTCGGTGTTGCGGCGCAGGCTCAAAATTTTCCGATCACCCAGCAGCAGCGTGACACAGCCAAGCAGGTGGCCGAAAGCGGTGTTCCACTGAGCGAGCTCAAGGCCGACGCGCCAGCCAGCTACACCGTCAAAACCGGCGACACCCTGTGGGCCATCTCTGGCATCTTCTTGAAAACCCCCTGGCGCTGGCCGGAACTGTGGGGCATGAACCTCAACGAAATCAAAAATCCGCACCTGATTTACCCTGGGCAAACCCTGTTCCTGGACACCAACAACGGCCGCGCCCGGTTGCGCATGGGTGCCAGCGATGGGGCTGACGGCTCTGGACTACCCACCGTCAAGCTGTCGCCCCACACCCGCATGGAAGGCCTGCCCGGCAATGCGCTGGTGACCTTGAAGAACCAGTTGATCGAGCCGTTCTTGACCGAGCCCATCATCGTGGACGAAACAGGCCTGAATGCTGCGCCGCGCATTGTGGCCGCCCAAGACAGCCGGGTGCTGCTAACCCGCGGCGACCGCGCCTACGCCCGTGGCAATGCCGGCGATCCGTTGATGGACGAGCCCAGCAAGAAGCTCAAAGCCTTCCGCCTGTTCCGCAATGCCACACCGCTGAAGGATCCCGTGACAGGCGTGGTGCTCGGGTATGAAGCCCAGTACATCGGCAAGGCCACACTGGCGCGCGGCGAGGGCAGCCAAAACAGCACCAATGCCAAAGGCGAAGTTCGCTCTGAAATCGTTCCCGCCACCATCGACATCGTGGACGCCAAGGAAGAAATCCGCGTCGGTGACCGCATGCTGCCGGAGCCCCCTCAAACCTTCCAGAGCTATGTGCCGCATGCACCAGCAGGCCCGGTGGATGCGCGCATTGTTTCGGTGTACGGCAGTGCGGTGGTGAATGCCGCGCAGAACCAGGTGGTGGCCATCAACAAAGGCACGCAAGACGGCATGGAAACTGGCCATGTGCTGGCCATCCTGAAGGACGGCAACCGCCTCATCGACAAGACCGACGCTACCAAACCGCAAATCAAACTACCTGATGAACGCAATGGCCTGCTGATGGTGTTTCGCACCTTCGATCGGGTGTCTTACGCGCTCATCCTAGACATCACAAGTGGTGTCAAGGTGGGCGACCACTTGGTTAATCCCAACTGATTTCTCCGCGTGCCGTGGAACAAGAGGAGCTGGCCGCTTGGCTGCGCTTGACCCTGGCACCGGGCATCGGCAACATCACCGCCCGCAAATTGCTGGCAGCCTTTGGCTTGCCCATAGCGATTTTTGAGCAAAGCACCGCGGCCCTGCGCCAGGTGGTCAGTGAGAAACAGTCTGAAAGTTTGCGCACGGTGCCGCCTGAACTGGCCGCGCTGCTTGCCACCACCTGGGACTGGCTGCATCAGGAAACCACTGACCACATTCGACATCAGGTGCTTGTGCTGGGCGACAGCGCCTATCCTGAGGCTTTATTGCGTCTGGATGACCCGCCCTTGATGTTGTACGCCTTGGGTGTCGCGCGTTTCAAGAAAAATGATACTCTAGCCCTTACAAATACTGCAGCTGATGCTACTGAAGATGCAGCGTTTCGCCCCGTCATAGATACGGCCAGCAGCCTGGCGGTGGTGGGCAGCCGCAACCCCACGCCGCAGGGCGCAGCCAACGCCAAGCGGTTTTCCAAAGCCATGGCGCAAGCGGGCCTCACCATCGTCAGCGGATTGGCACTGGGCGTGGATGGCGCGGCGCATGCGGGCGCTCTGGATGCGGCCGAAAAGTCCGGCAACGCTGGACTGACCGTGGCGGTGGTGGGAACCGGCCTGGACCGTGTCTACCCCAGCGCTCACCGCGAGTTGGCGCACCGGATTGCCCGCCATGGTCTGTTGATCAGCGAGTACCCTTTGGGCACACCGCCGCTGAACGCCAACTTCCCCAAACGCAATCGACTGATTGCCGGTTTATCCAACGGCACGCTGGTGGTGGAAGCGGCCCTGAAATCCGGCTCGTTGATCACCGCGCGGCTGACCACCGATCAGGGCAAAGAGGTGTTTGCGATTCCCGGCTCAATCCACGCCGCGCAGTCGCACGGTTGCCACTTGCTCATCAAACAGGGGGCCAAACTGGTGGAGTCCGCGCAAGACATTCTGGAAGAACTGCAGTGGCCGCTAACGGCTCATGCAGCCGCACTCTCGACTGCGTCTGATTCTGATGGTCACGGCGGTTTGGCCTGCAACACGCCCAACGACGCGCTGCTGATGGCCCTGGGCTTTGACCCGGTGGGACTGGATGCCTTGCAAGCACGCTGTGGCTTGGACACCGCCGACCTTCAAGCCCAATTGATGGGCCTGGAGCTTGACGGAAAAGTAGCCCGTTTGCCTGGTGGTCTATTCCAGCGCCAGTCGGCAGCTTGACTCGCCGCTTCTTGAATTAAGGCGCTTTTATACAGGTCGGATTTGCTGGCCAATTCCATCGATTGCAGGGCTGTGGCCTCGGTACAGTGAGGCCATGTTTCAGGTTCTCGCCTATGTATACGACAGCTACTGGTCTGGCCCCGAATGCCCTTCGCTCCCCATCTTGCAACGCACCCTGAATGCAGTCGGATTTGATGCCGATGAAATCCTGAATGCGTTGGTGTGGCTGGAAGATTTGCAAAGCGCAGCGCACGCGCCTGATCTTCATGAATCAGCAGATACCCACCCTGCTTCCTGCATTGATCCCGATCGCTCTATCCGAATCCTGACTGCCGCTGAGCAACGAAAACTGGGCATTGACGCCTGGGGTTTGCTCACGCATCTGGCAGCGCTTGGGTCATTGCCCTGGGACCGAATGGAGTTGGTGATTGAGCGGGCCATGGCCAGCCCGGGCACAACGCTGACGCTGGATGACCTTAAGCTGATTGTGCTGATGGTGTTCTGGAGTTTGAATGATGTTCCAGACCCGCTCACTACCGACAGCTTGCTTGGCGACGGTGCCGCACACCCCTTACATTGAAAGCAGGCGCTTTAGGCCAACAAGCGCTCTGGATGGGCTTCAATTTTGACCATGGCGTCGCGGGTGGCACGCAGGGTCAGCGGTTCGCGCTCGTGGGGTTCTAACAACATGGCATGCAGATAAGCGGCCAAGCGAACCGTTTGCATCAAGTAGGTATGCCCGGAGCCAGCCACCAGCAGGTGCAGGTGCCCCAGCGGGCTGCGCCAGACGTACTGCACCTGAATCTTCTTCATCTTGAAGCTCAAGGTGAACCAAGAGCCCATATCCAAACGACGCGCCCACTCAACCATGTTGGGTGTGGCTTCGCCGCCGCCTTCGGAAATCACATCCAGTGACGAGGCATCGATACCCAGGAGGTCTTCTATGCCTTGTGCATCAAGCGGCAACTCTTCGGAACCGTCATCGGTGACATAGTCTTCCAAATTGGCCAAGCGCTGGGCCAAAGCACGGATTTGCGCCTCGGCAATCGGTTGGGTCTTGGACATGAATGCGTCCACCAGCACGGCGCTCAGTGCCTTGATGTTGGCCTCTTGTTCGTCCGCGGGCATGTTGGTCAGTGCCATGCCCGAGCGCAATGACTGCAACAGGTCCGGCAAATCGGCAATCACACGGGCGCGGTCCGCCCGGTTGGGCTTAGCGCTGGCCGACCAAATCAGATCGGAGGCGGTTTTTTTCAAAAGCATGGTGTCATCATGCTTAGGGCCTTGGCGCATGGCCGACACCGCCAGCACCTCAGCCCACACCTTGAACAGAAACTCACGGATTTCGACGTGAACCGCCATGTCCTTGATCTGGTTTCGCAACTCGATCGTGTATTGGATGGTCAGCGTCTCACGCTGCTCCACCTGTTCAGCCACACCCACCAGCTTTTGGGTGACCGGTTTGCTGGTCAGGTGCACTTTCAGGAACGCCTGAAATTCTTCATAAACCCGCTGGTAGACCCGCACCCCTGTTTCAGGGTATTGCTCGATCACCTGCACGATGCGCTTGACCTCGGTCTCCATGGCCACACTGCTGATGCCACTGGCATCAAACCCCAGCACACAGGAGCCCATGTGGTCAATCAACTGGCGCGCCGGGTGATCCAGCTTGGTAAAGAAATCTGCCTCTGACAAAGCAATGCGCAACACCGGCATTTGCAGCCGCGCAAACCAGACCCGGATACCGGTTGGAATACGGTCTTCTTCGAGAATCGCCTGGAACATCAAGGCCACCAACTCGATGATGGCCTTTTCGGCATCGGTCTGCGCCTTGGCTTTCAGTTCGGTGGACTGCTGGCGCATTTGCTCGGCAACACGCTCCACCACCACAGGGGCCGCCGCCTGCGGTGCGCCACCTACCATCGGCTGGGCGTAGTAGTACACATCGCCCAGCACAGGCTGCTGGGCCAATGCCGTCATCAAAGGAACAGTGGCGACACCCACCTGGCCCCCTCCAGCGCCACCCGCTGACCCGCCACCGGCCTGGCCGCCCACCCACACGCCGCCACCGCCGCCGGTGTGTACAACGCCACCACCGCCGACATTCACATATCCGCCGCCGCCCTGCATTCCAGGCATGCCGCCGCCACCCATGCCCTGTGGCCCGCCACCCATACCTGTGACAT
>DFWT01000083.1 GCA_002381045.1 Rhodoferax sp. UBA4127 | reverse complement strand
CTTTGTCCGCGCCCGATGGTGGCCTGACGCTGCCCAACCGCCTTGTGGTGGCACCCATGTGCCAATACCAGGCCATTGATGGTTGCGCTAACGACTGGCATCTGATGCACTGGGGCAACCTGCTCAACAGCGGCGCGGGCATGTTCACCATCGAAGCCACTGCGGTGCTGCCTGAGGGTCGNNGTCGCGCCCGTGCCCTGGCGCCCCACACTGCGGTGTGTATCCAGTTGGCCCATGCGGGGCGCAAGGCGTCCAGCGCGGTACCCTGGCAAGGCGGGCAACTTCTGCACCCAGATGCGGGTGGTTGGCAAACGCTTGGCCCCTCAGCCACGCCGCATTTGCCCCAGGAAGCGCCGCCCCATGCGATGACCACCGCCGAGTTGCAGGCCACCGTGGATGCCTTTGTGAAGGCCGCGCAGCGGGCGGCCCGTAGCGGTGTGGATGCCATTGAACTGCACTGCGCACACGGTTATCTGCTGCACCAGTTTTTGTCGCCGATCGCCAACCAACGCGGCGATGCCTATGGCGGCTCGTTTGAGAACCGCATCCGTTTCCCGCTGGAAGTTTTCAATGCGGTGCGTGCAACCTACCCGGGCGTGTTGGGTGTGCGCTTGTCAGCCACCGACTGGGTGGAAGGTGGTTGGGACCTTGCGCAAAGCACCCTCTTTGCCCAGGGCCTGAAAGACGCGGGCTGTGCCTTTATTCACGTGTCCTCAGGTGGTGTGTCGCCACAGCAAAAGATCGGCTTGGGTGCGGGCTACCAAGTGCCCTTTGCCCGCGGCATTCGGCAGGCCACCGGCATGCCAACCACCGCGGTGGGCTTGATCACTGACCCGCACCAGGCCGAGGCCATTTTGCAAGCGGGCGATGCGGATCTGGTGGCTTTGGCCCGGGCCTTTTTGTACCAGCCACGCTGGGGCTGGCAAGCTGCTGCGACACTGGGTGCTGCGGTCGAGGCCAACCCGGTTTACTGGCGCTGCCTGCCGCGCGAGGCGCAATCCGCATTTGGCAAAGTGTCCGTCGGCCAACGTTAGCCAATTGCGACACCTGGGGGTGTCGCTCACACCAGCTTTTTTAACAGCTCGGCTTTTTTGGCATCAAACTCGGCAGCGGTCAAGATGCCTTTGGATGCGAGCTCACCCAACTTTTCCAGGGTGGCAAGAACGTCTTCAGGCTTCACCATGGCGGAAGGTGAGGCCTGCAAACCGGCTGCAAGGTTTTGCGCCATCACCTGGCCCATTGCCATACCGGCACCCAGCCCCATGGCCTCACCCGCCATGCCTGCGCCACCGCCCTCGGCAAAACCGGTCAGGGCCTGGGCCGCCTGGTACTGCATGAACTTGGGCAGGTCATCACCCACCATGCCCATGCCGATTTTTTGATCCAACACTTTTTGTAACTCTTCTGGCAAGGACACACTTTGCACGGTCATGCTGTCCAGCATGAGGCCCATCTTGCCGAATTCTGCGGCCAGCTGGGCAATGAGCACCTGCGCAAATACCCCAAGATTGACCGCCAGATCAAGAAACGGCACACCGCTTTTGGCAATGGCCGTGCTGATGTTCTGAAGCACCAGCGCGCGCAGCTGACCCTCAATGTCGGCACTTGTGATGCTGCCCAACGTACCCGAGATTTCGGTGTGGAACACCCGAGGGTCGGCCACGCGAAAACTGTAGTTGCCAAAGGCGCGCAGCCGCACCGCGCCAAAGTCGGCGTCCCGGATGCTGATGGCCTGCGAGGTACCCCACTTCTGATCGATTTGCTGGCGCGTGCTAAAAAAGTACACGTCGCTTTTGAAGGGTGAGGCAAACAGCTTGTCCCAGTGCTTCAGGTTGGTCAGCAGCGGCAGCGTGCGGGTGCTGAGGGTGTATGTCCCCGGGCCAAACACATCAGCCACCCGGCCTTCGTTGACAAACAGCGCCATTTGCGACGCACGCACAACCAACTGCGCGCCGTTCTGAATTTCCATGTCCCGCATGGGGTAACGCCAGGCCAGCGTGCCCGGTTCGTCTTCGGTCCACTCAATGATGTCAATGAACTGCTTCTTGATGAAGTCCATCAGGGCCATGGCTTGCTCCGGTTGATCCAGGTGTTTGCATGATACCCAGCGCCAAAGCACGGGCTCACCAGCCGGTTTGGCATCGAAAGCACAGCGTCGGCCCCACCTGCTGAGTCAGGTGCCTAGGCTTTTCCCGAATGGCAGGAACATTCGAAAGCCGCTATGGTGGAGACATGAGCAAATACATCGATGAACAGCCTCCGCCACCCTATGTGCCGCCGCCCTCCGAGGCGCCACCCAAAGAAATCCTGAAGCTGCCCTTGTTCGCTGCACTGCGTTGGTTACAACTGGGCTGGCAGGACTTTCGGGCTCAGGCCGCCATCAGCCTGTTTTATGGCGTGGCGTTTTGGGGCATGGCGATGGTGATGGGCTTGGTGTTCAGGAACAGCCCGGAATACACCATGACTCTGGTCTCGGGTTGTTTATTGATCGGTCCGTTTTTGGCGCTGGGCCTGTACGAAGTCAGCCGCCGCCGCGAGTTGGGTCAGGCACCCAGCTTCATCAGTTCCCTGACCTGCTGGAAGAGCCATTTGTGCAGCCTAGGGCTGCTGGTGGGTGTGTTGATCGTGCTGGAACTGCTTTGGGGGCGGGCCTCGTTGGTGGTGATTGCGGTGTTTTTCAATTCGGGCATGCCTTCGTCGGTGGGTGTGATGCAGTCGCTCACCAACCCGGACAACTTTGATTTTGTGATCGCCTACATGGCGGTGGGCGGCATATTTGCCAGCCTGGTGTTTGCAATTTCTGTGGTGTCGATCCCGATGATTCTGGACCGCGACACTGATGCCATTACCGCCGCCATCACCAGCATCGCCGTGGTGCTGGAAAACACGCCCGCCATGGTGCTTTGGGGGGTGCTGATTGCCACGCTGGTGGGCCTGTCCTTGCTGCTGCCCTGGAGCGTAGGCGTGCTGGTGGCGGGGCCGCTGCTTGGCCACGCCAGCTGGCACGCCTACCGCAGCTCGGTGCGTTGGCTCACACCTTAGCCACCCCTCGCATGTCCGGCACAGGGACCAGGATGCCGGGCTGCTATGCTCAACCGCACCTGATTTATTGCCCCGCACGTGCCCCACTCTGACCCGTCGTTACCCGATTCTGCGCAACGCCAAGTGCCAGCCATGCTGCTTGCCGCTGGACGCGGCGAGCGCATGCGACCGCTCACTGATGCCTGCCCCAAACCACTGTTGCAAGTGCAGGGTAAACCGCTAATGCAATGGCATCTGGAAGCCTTACTGCGTGGCGGCTGTCCTAAGGTGGTGGTGAACACGGCCTGGCTGGGCGACGCCATCGTCCAGAGATTCAATGATGAATTTGTGCCAGAGTCCTTATTAAATAAGCGTAAGCAGCTATTTAATTCAGAGCAATCGACGGTTTTGCCGATTATCTATTCCCATGAAGGCCGTGACTTTGGTGGCGCACTGGAAACTGCCGGTGGCATTGCCCGGGCCTCGCCGCTGCTGGATGACGTGTTCTGGGTGCTGGCCGGTGATGTATTCACGCCAAGTTTTGAATTCAGCCCTCGCGCGGTGGCGCAGTTTATGGCCAGTGGCCTGCTGGCGCACCTGTGGCTGGTGCCCAACCCGGCCCACAACCCTGGCGGGGATTTTGGCTTGCAAGACATGGGCCACAGCCAACCCACGCTGGCGCTGAACTTGCCCAAAGCCGACCCGCGCCCGCGCTACACCTACAGCACCATCGGCCTTTTCCGCGGGGCGCTGTTTGAGCCGCCTTGGTGTGACATACCCACGGGCAACCCGCAAGGCATCAAAGCACCCTTGGCCACCCTGTTGCGCCGAGCGATGGACAATCAGCAAGTGTCTGCCGAGTTGTACACCGGTGCCTGGGTCGACGTCGGTACACCAGAGCGCTTGGCCGAACTCAACGCCTGATGCACACCCAACAGCCCGTCAACCCTTTTGCCATCGACTGATTCTTACAAGGACCATCGCCATGAGCCACTCCTCTGTTTACACCGAACGCCGCGCCCGGCTGGCCAAGGCCATTGGCCCGCGTGGCATTGCCATCATTCCCACCGCGCCCGAGCAGCAGCGCAACCGCGACAGCGACTTTCCCTACCGGGCTGACAGCTACTTCTACTACCTGACAGGGTTTACCGAACCCCACGCATGGCTGGTGGTGATAGGTGATGGGCGCAGCACCCTGTTTTGCCAACCCAAGGATCTGGAGCGCGAAATTTGGGATGGCTTTCGGCTCGGGCCAGAGGCGGCAACCGAGAAGCTCAACCTGGAGGTCGCGTTTTCGGTCACAGACCTCGACACCCAAATGCCCTTGCTGATGGACAGCTGCGATGCGGTGTGGTTCCCGTTTGCCACCCATAAGGGCCTGGAAACCCGAGTTGACGGCTGGTTGAACCGACTGCGCTCACGGGTGCGTTATGGCACGCTGTGCCCACAAACCCAGCGAGATGTTTGCAGCGTGCTCGACGAAATGCGGCTCATCAAGGACGGCCATGAACTGGCCACCATGCACTTGGCCGGGCGCATCAGCGCGGCGGCGCACATTCGGGCCATGAAACTCTCCGCCAAGATGCTACGCGCCGACGAAGAGGTGCGCGAGTACCACTTGGAAGCCGAACTGCTGCATGAATTCAGGCGCCAGGGGTCCCAGTTTCCAGCTTACGGCTCTATCGTGGCGGCTGGGGCCAACGCCTGTGTGCTGCATTACCGCGCTGACCGCGGCCTGGTACGCGACGGTGAGCTGGTGCTGATTGATGCCGCCTGCGAGCTGGACGGCTACGCCAGCGACATCACCCGCACGTTCCCGGCCAATGGCCGCTTCACTGGCCCGCAGCGAACCTTGTACGAGCTGGTGCTGGCTGCACAAGAAGCCGCCATTGCGGTCACGATGCCCGGCGCGCGTTTCACAGACCCGCACGATGCAGCAGTGAAGGTGCTGGCGCAGGGCATGCTGGACGTGGGTTTGCTGGATGCCAACAAGGTGGGCAGTCTGGAGGATGTGATTGAAAAACGCGCCTACTTCCCGTTTTACATGCACCGCACCGGCCACTGGATTGGCATGGACGTGCACGATTGCGGCGACTACACCGAACCCAGCCAAGTGGGCCAGGTCAGCACGCGCAAAGATGCACTGACCGGTGAGATCATCAAGGACCGGCCGGCGCGCATCTTGCGCCCTGGTATGGCATTGACCATTGAGCCCGGCATTTACGTACGTGCAGCAGAAGGTGTGCCTGAACAGTTTCATGGCATTGGCATCCGCATCGAGGACGATGCCGTGTTAACCGATGATGGCTGCGAGCTGCTCACCCGGGATGTGCCGGTGAAGGTGGAAGAAATTGAAGCCTTGATGCGTGCCTGAGTTGCCGAATTTCAGAAAAATAGGGCACTAGCCGTCTAACTGCTTGCACCAATAGCTCTATATTCAATAGCAAAAATAGATTTCAGAGCGCACTTACTTTGAAACCTGCAGCTTGTCCTGGGTGCGGTTGTCAAAGTCGCTGGCATCGTGGCGTTCATGCAATTGGGAGTCCAGTGGCCCGGTGACGCGGTTGACCATGCGCCCGCGCTGAACGGCTGGCCGTTGGCCAATATCGTCCGCCCAACGCATCACATGGGCGTACTCATGGACCTGCAGGAACTCACCCGCCTCGTACACCAGGCCTTTGACCAGCGCCCCATACCAGGGCCAGATGGCCATGTCGGCAATGGTGTAGTCATCACCGCTGACATAAGCGTGGTCAGCCAGTCGCCGGTTGAGCACATCCAGTTGGCGTTTGACTTCCATGGCGAAACGGTCAATGGCGTACTCGATCTTGCTTGGCGCATAGGCATAAAAGTGCCCAAAGCCACCACCCAGGTAGGGCGCACTGCCCATCTGCCAAAACAACCAGGACAGACACTCTGCGCGTTGAGACGGGTTACTTGGCAAAAAGGCGCCAAACTTCTCTGCTAGGTACAAAAGAATCGAACCTGATTCAAAGACACGGGTGGGCTCGGGCGTGCTGTAGTCCATCAGCGCCGGGATCTTGGAGTTCGGATTCACCTCCACAAACCCGCTGCCAAATTGATCACCCTGGTTAATGCGGATCAACCAGGCGTCGTATTCAGCGCCGGTAGACCCAAGCGCCAGCAACTCTTCCAGCATGACGGTGACTTTGACGCCATTGGGCGTGGCCAACGAATACAGCTGAAGCGGGTGCTTGCCCCGGGGCAACGCAGCGTCATGGGTAGGTCCAGCAATCGGTCGGTTGATGTTGGCAAATTGACCCCCGTTGGCTTTGTCCCAAGTCCAGACCTTGGGCGGGGTGTAAGCGGGCAAATCAGACATGCGAGGGCTCACTTTCGGGCGATTGGCAATCGAGCATGTTATTTCAGGCCTTGATACCCTGGCGCCCATAAGTCCGTGGTCGCGCGTAAGTTGGCAAATAAAGTTGCCTTTCAACACGGCCAGTCGCCAGCTTGAGTAGACTGCAAGCTTTCAACCTTGCTGATCGGCCCGTGCCAATCAGCCCACCTGGTGTTCCATGACCTCGCCCACCGCCATCAGGAACAGCATCCAGACTTTGCTCACCACCACTGGGTTTGCCGTACTCGCCACTGAAAACGAGGGGCAACCCCACACCAGCTTGATCGCCATCACCCCCTTTGATGAAGGGCAGCGCCTGGTTTTTGCCACCTACCGCAACACCCGCAAGTTCACTAACCTCATGCAAAACCAGCATGTGTCGGTGTTGGTTGACGGCCGCTACCGCGAAAGTGCCAGTGGCATCCCGGCTGGCTTCATTTTGAGTGCCATGGGTCGTGCGCAGGAGATCCACACGGCTATGCACCCGCAGTTGCTGGCTGCGCACCTGGAAAAACACCCTGATTTGGCCGCGTTTACCCAATCGCCAGACTGTGTGCTGCTGGAGGTGGTGGTTGAAGCGTATCAGGTGGTGCGCGGCATTGACGATGTCACCTGGTGGCGGGTGGACGAGTTGAATTGCCAGCAGGATTTCAACGCTGCGCTTAAAGAGCGTCAGATTTCTGCGCCATCTGCGTCGAAGCCGCGGCACCTGAGCGAAGTTTCACGAGACCCTGTCGAGCGGGTTCACCGCGACGAATAACCTTAAAAAAGGACAGATGGATCGCCGCCTTCGCCTGCTGCACCGAAAAATTGGCGCTTAGGCTGTGGACTTTTTTTGAGACCAATTGACCTCTATTCCATGTATTTATTGACCTGACAGCTATTTTTTAGATAGTAGTTTCGGTTTGACACGGCTTGACAGATAGTGGGCCAACCGCATGCGACGCGCGAAATTTTCGGTGTTTGAAAAAATTTGAAACTATCGATTGACAGAGTCGCGCCCTACAAATTGATGAACAAGAAATACTCTGGCTCAGAAAACATGAGACGCACATGTTGCGCGATCTGAACCCATCGCGGCGTACCCACGCTGCCCCCAGGAACGCCTGATGCTGGCCGAATTTCTGCAATTCCTGTTCTCCTGCATCACCTCGGGTGCCACCTATCCGCTGGCGGTGCTGTGCTCACCCGGGACATGCCTGTGAAGGTGGCCGACATCCAAGCCTTGATGCTCGCGATAGGAATTGCGGCATTCGACTAACAAAAAGTTATTCGAAATGTTCACTTACTGAAAGCAGTTGTAAGGACTGTCACGCCAGGGCTGTTTGACTTACGTTCGGGTTGATTTCATTCATTTCGTCGGTTACCTTCGAGTCACATCGATGCAGGCTGGCTCAAATCATGGGCTGACTTTTAACTCCTCACACCATAGGACGAACCCAATGAACAAACGCTTCTCTTCTCTCTTTATCGCTCTTTCAACGGTCACTTTGGCTGGCACCGCGCTGGCTGACAGCGCGGCAGCGGCCAACCCGCATGTGATCCAAGTTGCCGCCAGCAACCCGGTGCAACCGACCATGTCCCATGAGGTCGCCACACTCATCAAATTCACGCATAACGCCGAGGCGCAATACCGTCGCAGCGGAAGCCCGCAAGATCTGGCCCGAGTGAAGGCCATGCGCGTCGAATTGGCCAGCCGGGGCTTCGGTCGCGCAACGCAAGCAGCGCCCAGCGCAGTGATGACCAGTAACTCATCTGACGCTAGCTTCGCCCAGCCTGGCTCTGTGGTGGTCAGTTTCGCAGAATAAGCCTTTATGCCTGGGTTGGATCCCGTGGGAGTGATCTAACTCAGGCCGCTTAAACTGCTGCGGTATCCACTTTGCAGCAGCGTTTCATGTCCCAGCCCACCAATGTTGCCGTCGCTGAGCGCAGCAACCAAACACCGAGTACCCAAGACACCAAAGCACTCGCGGCGCTTTTTGCAACGCACGGTGTGCGCGATGTCGAATGCATCTTCCCTGACATATCGGGTTACCCACGCGGCAAGCTGATGCCTGCGTCTACTTTTTTGGCGGGTGGCGAATTGCGTATTTGCCAAGCCATCCCCATGCAGGCCGTCACCGGTGAGTACTCTTACAACCCTGTGTTTCCTGACTCGGACCCGGATGTGCGGCTGGTGCCTGACTACCGCACCGTGGCGCTGTCACCTTGGGCCAGCGTGCCACGGGCGATGGCAGTGCATGACTGCGTTGAGCTGGACGGCAGCTTGTGCCAGTTTGCACCGCGCAGTGTCTTGAAACAGGTGCTTGCCAGCTACACAGCGCTGGGTTTAGGTCCGGTGATGGCGCCGGAAATCGAGTTCTACCTGACTACTGCCAATGCCGACCCGGCCCAGCCACTGGAAGCGCCTAAGCTGCGTGGAGGGCGTGCCGAGGTGGGTCAAAGTGCCTTCAGCCTGAACATGCTCAATGAGCTGGCACCTTTCTGGGACGAGTTCCGCGCCGCATGCCAAACGCTGGGTATTGAAACGGACACCTGGATCCACGAGGTAGGACCGTTACAGCACGAGATCAACCTCATGCATGGTGATCCGGTAGTGGTTGCCGACCAAGCCTTTTTGTTCAAATACGCGGCGCGCGAAATTGCCCTGAAGCACGGGCTCAACGCGGTGTTCATGGCCAAGCCGGTGGCAGGCAGCGCAGGCAGCTCCATGCACCTGCACACCAGCGTGGTGGACTCCCAGGGCCGCAACGTGTTCAGCCTGGAAGATGGCAGCGCCAGCGCCTTTTTTGGACAGTTCATTGCCGGCCTGCAAACCTATGGGCCTGAGCTGATGCTGATGTTTGCGCCCAATGTAAACGCGTACCGCCGCTATGTGGCGGGCAGCCAGGCGCCTACCAACATGGCCTGGGGTTACGACAACCGCACCACCGGCTTGCGTATTCCAGCCAGCAGTCCGGTAGCGCGCCGGGTGGAAAACCGCGTGGCCGGTGCAGACGCCAACCCCTACCTGGCCATGGCAGCAACTCTGGCCGCCGGACTCAAAGGCATCCAAGAGCAACTTGAACCTTCAGAACCATTGGCAGGTAACGGTTATGACCAGGCACATGGTCTTCCGCGCAGCATGGAGGCCGCACTCGACCTCATGCAGCAGAGCTGCTTTGCGCGCGATGTATTTGGCGAAGATTTCGTGACTGGCTATTGCGCAGTCAAGGCCTTGGAGCTGGACAGCTTTCAAAACGAGGTCGGCGCCTGGGAACGTCGCTTTTTATTGCCGCAGGTCTGAGTCACCCGCCAAGCCTGGGTTGGCTCAGGTAGCAGAACGGCACGAGGCTGTCGGTACGCTTGCTTACATACGCTCGCGCCGTTGCGCCCTAAAATTTTGGCATGTTCAAATCAAAATACTTGCTGGCCTGCGCGCTGGCCACCTCGTTGCTCCACACCAGTGTCTACGCCACAGATGTGGGTGTCTCAATCAACGTATCCCAGCCCGGGTTTTATGGCCGCATTGATGTGGGCCGTGTGCCTGGTCCGTTGGTGATCTTCCCGCAACCCATCATCATTGAGCAACGGCCTGTAGCCGTGATCCGCCAGCCGATTTACTTGCGGGTGCCGCCGGGCCATGAGAAAAACTGGGGCAAGTATTGCAACCGCTACGGCGCTTGCGGGCAACCCGTGTATTTTGTTCAAGACAACTGGTACCGTGATGTCTATGCACCACGGGTGTACGAAGAACGTGGTGGACGCGATGAAGGCCGCGACAAAGGTCACGGCCACGGCAAAAAGGTCAAGAAAGGCCACGGCGGCGACTGAGCCGCTGGCCACACCAGCCCGTGCTGGCGTGCCTAAAGTGTCCCAGTTAACCTGAACCGCTCGGTGGCAGCCACCAGCGCTTGCGCGATGCCGGGCTCAAATGCGGCATGACCGGCGTCTTCAATCATCAGAAAACTCGCCTGCGGCCAAGCCTGGTGCAAGCGCCAGGCGGACAAGGCCGGGCAAACCACGTCATAACGCCCCTGGATGATGGTCGCGGGCAAGTGCGCGATACGGCTAACGTTTTTGATCAATTGGTCGTCCGTCAAAAAGGCGTCGTGCAGAAAGTAATGTGCCTCCAGCCGACCCACGCCCACCGCAACCGCACCTGAGCCAAATTGCTCGGCCACCTCCGGGCGTGGCAACAGGTGCAGGCAACTGCCCTCATAACGCCCCCAGGCGCGTGCGGCCTTCAAACTTTCGTGCGGGTCATTGCCAAACAAGCGCCGCCCAAAGGCCTGTAGCAGGTCAGAACGCTCGGCTTCAGGGATCTCCGCCACAAACTGCGCGTACACCTCTGGAAAAAGCCACTGAATACGGTTCAGGAACCAGTCAATTTCCGGTTGGGTGCACAGGAAAATGCCACGCAGAACAAAGCCAGAGCAGCGTTCTGGGTGGGCCTGCCCGTAGGCCAGCGCCAGTGTTGAGCCCCATGAGCCACCAAAGACCAGCCATTGCTCAATACCGAGCATCTGGCGGATGCGCTCAATGTCACTGATCAACAGCTGCGTCGTGTTGTTGCGAACCTCACCCAGCGGGGTGGATTGCCCTGCACCACGTTGGTCAAAAAGCACGATGCGGTAGTGCGCTGGGTCAAAAAACTGGCGGTGCTTGACCGACAGACCAGAGCCCGGGCCACCATGCAGAAACAACACGGGTACACCGTGCGGGTTGCCGCACTCCTCCCAGTACAAAGTGTGTAGCTCGTCCAC
>DFWT01000081.1 GCA_002381045.1 Rhodoferax sp. UBA4127 | reverse complement strand
GCGCATGCAGTGGTGAATGCGCCCTGGCCCCAGACGGCCCTGGGCAATCTCAAAACCACGGCCGGCACCGAGCAGGATGCTGCTGGTTGGCACCCGCACGTTTTTGTAGACGACTTCCATATGGCCGTGTGGTGCGTCGTCATATCCCATTACATTGAGCGGCCGCAGCACAGTGACACCCGGTGCGTTGGACGGCACCAACACCATGCTTTGCTGGGCATGCCGTGGGGCATTCAGGTCGGTCTTGCCCATCACGATGTGCACCGCGCAGCGCGGGTCACCCGCGCCGCTGATCCACCACTTTCGGCCATTGATAAGCAGTTGGTCACCGTCTTGGTCAATGCGAGTTTCGACGTTGGTGGCGTCGCTGGACGCCACGTCAGGCTCGGTCATGGAAAAGGCCGAGCGGATATTGCCGTCGAGCAGGGGTTTGAGCCACTGGGCTTTGTGTGCCGCAGAGCCATAGCGGGCAATGGTTTCCATGTTGCCGGTGTCAGGCGCCGAGCAGTTGAACACCTCGCTGGCCCATGGCACCCGGCCCATGATCTCTGCCAACGGTGCATATTCCTGATTGGTCAGACCACAACCCGCTTCAATGCCACCGGCCTGGGCGCTGTCGTGCGGGTAAAACAGGTTCCATAAGCCCTGCGCCTTGGCATCTGCTTTCAGGGTTTCAATGGTTTGCAGTGGGGTCCAGCGTTTGCCTGCCGCGGTGTTGGCGTCGACCTCGGCATGGTGGGCTCCCTCGGCCGGGTAAATGTGCTCGTCCATAAAGCGCAGCAATTGGGTTTGCAGCGCTTTGGTTTTGGGGGAATAGTCAAAGTCCATTGGAGATCTCGCTGAGGTGCAGCATGCAAGTTATTACAAAAAATAGGGCGATAGCCCTTATTAATTAGGCGTGAGACGCTATCAAAGTTATATCAACTACGTTGGGCAAACTGCCAGGCAATTTGTGCCAATGGGCGCGCGCCAGGGGCTGCGCTGCGGGCTTGTTCGCTGGCGGCAGTACCCGCTTCAACCCGCTTGGCAATGCCTTGCAGAATGGCGGCCATGCGAAACAGGTTGTAGGCCATGTAAAACGACCAGTCGGCTTTCAGCTGTTCGGGCGTGACCCAGCCAGCGCGCTCGCAATAGCGGGCGATGTAGTCGCCCTCAGACGGTATGCCAAGCGCAGCCAAGTCCAGCCCGCCAATGCCGCGAAACGTTCCTGGCGGAATGTGCCAGCCCATGCAGTGGTAGCTGAAGTCGGCCAATGGGTGACCCAGGGTGGAGAGTTCCCAATCGAGCACCGCAATAATGCGTGGTTCGGTGGGGTGAAATACAAGGTTGTCGAGTCGGTAGTCGCCGTGCACGATGCTGACCATGGCCGGACCATTGGCCATGGCAGGCATGTGGCTTGGCAGCCAGTCCATTAGCCGGTCCATCTCGTCAATGGGTTGGGTGATGGAGGCCACATACTGCTTGCTCCAGCGACCAATCTGGCGCTCAAAGTAGTTGCCGGGTTTGCCGTATTGGCCCAACCCACAAGCTGCAAAGTCAACCCGGTGCAGCGCGGCCAAGACACGGTTCATTTCGCCGTAAATCGCAGCGCGCTCGGTTTGGGTAAGGTCGGGTAGGGACTGCTCCCAGAAGATGCGCCCAGGCACGAATCCCATCAGGTAAAAAGCCCGACCAATCACCGACTCGTCTTCACACAAACACAGCATCTCGGGCACCGGCACCTCGGTGCCCGCCAGGCCACTCATCACCGCAAATTCGCGCTCAATGGCGTGGGCCGAGGGCAACAACTTGGCGACCGGACCCGGCTTGGTGCGCAGCANNGGTCCAGCGCGGCCAGGTCGATACCAAGGGGCGTGGGTTGACCAAGGGCGGCGGCAGGGGCGTCAGTTGGCGTCATGGGGTAACCAAGAGGTGCGGTGCTAAGCCAGCGGGGTATCGGACTCGGTCAGGCGCAGCAACGCCTCGCGGTTGCGAACCACCAGACCACCAGGCTCGATGCGGATCATCTCGTCGCGCTCCATGGCTTTCAACTCCTGATTGACCCGCTGGCGCGACGCCCCCAACAACTGCGCCAGTTCTTCCTGCGCCAGTTGTAAGCCAATACGTACCTCGGCTCCGTTGCTCAATGAAGGTACGCCATAACTGCGCACCAGGTGCAGTAACTGCTTGGCCAACCGGGCGCGCAGTGGCAACACATTGAGGTCTTCCACCAAACCATAAAGTTGGCGGATGCGCCGCGCGTACAGCCGCAGCAGGGCTTCGTATAACTCGGCATGGTGGTCCAGAATTTTCTTGAAGTCCGCCCGTGCCACGCACAAGGTGCTGGTCTCGCCGTGGGCGTAGGCATCGTGGGTGCGGCGGTCGCCGTCGAACATCGACACGTCGCCAAACCATACACCCGGCTCGACATAAGTCAGGGTGACCTGCTTGCCCGAGATGGAGGTCGAACTGACCCGCACCGCACCCTTGGCGCAGGCAAACCACTCTTGCGGCGTGTCGCCGCGGGCGGTGATCAGGTCGCCGTCCTGGTGGCGTTTGACGTAAGCGCATCGGAGTATGTCGTGCCGCAATGAAGGGGATAGGTTGCTAAACCAGCGCCCGCCATTGATGGCGCTGCGCTCCTCCATGGTAAGGATGGGTTCGCTCATAGACTGTCCTGTAGGTGACTGATTTGCCTTTGATTGTCACGCGCGAGACTGCTTGCACAAATCAGGATTTCACTTTGGTGCGGGGGCATTGCTTCACCAACGCAGCAAGCGAGGGTGGAGATTGTTATCTGGTGGTGCTAACCCTCAGACTAGCGACGTACTTGCAGCGCGCCAGGGTTCACGATATTGGTGGGTCGGCCCCTGATGAAATTGACCACGTTGTCAAATGCCGCACCGAAGTACATCTCGTAGCTGTCCTGTTCTACATAGCCGATGTGGGGGGTACAAATGCAGTTTTCCAGTCGCAGCAGGGCGTGGCCTTGAAGTATCGGCTCGGACTCAAACACATCGATGGCGGCGAGTCCCGGACGGCCCCGATTCAGCGCGCCCAGTAAGGCGTCAGGCTCAATCAGTTCGGCCCGCGAGGTATTCACCAGCATACTGCTGGGTTTCATGCGCGACAGGTCTTCCATGGTGACTATGCCGCGGGTTTCGTCGCACAAGCGCAGGTGCAAGGCCAGCACGTCAGATTCTTCAAACAGTTCCTCACGGGTGCTGGTGACTTCATATCCATCGAGCATGGCGCGCTCGCGGCTGGGTGCACGGCCCCACACCAGCACCCGCATGCCAAATGCCTTACCGTAACCCGCCACCCGTTGCCCAATTCGGCCATAGCCCCAGATGCCCAGGGTACGACCCTCCAGCACCGTTCCCAAGCAAAAGTTAGCTGGCATGCCGCTGGCCTTCAACCCAGACTGTTGCCAAGCGCCATGTTTGAGGTTGCCAATGTACTGGGGCAAACGGCGGGCGGCTGCCATGATCAGTGCCCAGGTCAATTCGGCGGGCGCAACTGGTGAGCCTGTGCCCTCAGCCACCGCAATGCCACGGTCGGTGCAGGCATTCACATCCAGATGTGAGCCAACTCGACCGGTTTGTGCGACCAGCTTGAGTTTGGGCAATTTTTCGATCAAGGCCCGTGGCAGGTGGGTGCGCTCACGGTTCAGCACGATCACATCGGCGTCTTTCAGTCGCACCGACAATTGCCCCAGCCCCTTGACCGTGTTGGTATATACCTTGGCTTGAAAGGCTTCCAGCTTGGCCGCGCAGTTCAGTTTTCTGACCACATCCTGGTAATCATCAAGAATCACTATATTCATGCCGCCGATTGTGCCTCGGCCCGTCTGCGTCACTCTTGTAGATCGTCAGAAATACAGACTTTTACGAATCTGCCTGCCGTACCATTTATCAGCGGCGGCTGGTTGCCCACATGAGGTGAACGATGATTGTGATTCGCTCAGTGCAGTCGAGCCTCGCAGGCGGCCAGCCGGTCCAGTTCGGCGCACACGTCGGCCATGCGGCCTGACATCACCATGCGGCCCACTTGCCCAGGTGGCTGCCCGTTTTCCATGACCCGCACGGTGCGCAAAGGGCGGTGGGCATTGCGCCTGGCGGGCAAGTTCGGCTGATTGGCCAGCACTTGGCTGCGTAGGGTCACGGCATGAGGCGCTCGGCTTACCGCTCTGATTGGGGTCTGACGCTGTGCTGATACGAAGGACCCCACGTGCAGGAGCGGAGGGGTTTCGGTCAGCCAGTTCCAGAAAGCCCGCAACGGGGTACGAAGGGCGGGAGCTTGCAAAACAGGGTTCATAACAGACCTCAATTGGGCGGGACAAAGACGACAGCGGTTGCCAGGATATGGAAGCCGCTTACATCAGCATGGTGTTGCGGATCAGGCCGACAGCCAGGCCTTCAATCTCAAATGGCTCACCGGGTTCGACCACGATGGTTTGATAGTCAGGATTTTCGGGGTGGAGCTCGATCTGGTTGTTATGCCGCATGAAGCGTTTCACTGTGACTTCATCGCCCAGACGGGCCACCACGATCTGGCCGTTTTTGGCGTCACGGGTGGTTTGCACCGCCAGCAAGTCGCCGTCCATGATGCCGGCATCGCGCATGGACATGCCACGCACCTTCAGCAGGTAGTCGGGTTTGTGTGAAAACATGCTGTCTTCCACGTAAAAAGTTTTGTCCACATGTTCTTGCGCCAGGATGGGAGAGCCGGCGGCCACCCGACCAATCAAGGGCAAGGCCAATTGCGCTAGGCCGGGGATCGGCAGCATGAACTGCTTGCTGCGCGATTCATTGATGGAGCGCAGGGCGTCGCTGCCCAAGCGGATACCGCGCGAGGTACCGCTGACCAGTTCGATCGCGCCCTTGCGTGCCAGAGCCTGCAAATGTTCTTCGGCGGCGTTGGCGGATTTGAAGCCGAGTTCTGTCGCAATTTCGGCGCGGGTGGGCGGCGCCCCTGTGCGGGCGATGGCGCGCTCGATAAGATCGAGGATCTGCTGCTGGCGGTCGGTGAGCTTGGGGCGACTGAGCATGTGGACTCCTTTAAGCGGCTTGGGAAGAACGTGACCTGGGAGAAGTTGCGTGGCGTGATTAAATTCACATCACTGTTTTCTTGTCCAGTTACTGTATTTTTAATCAGTTTTAGAAAGTTTGCAAGTGTCATCTGATCAAAACCTGAAAAAAGTCGTGGTGCTGGGCACGGGCGGCACCATTGCCGGGACGGCGCAAAAGGCTTCAGACAACGTGGGCTACACCGCTGCACAGGTGGGTGTGGCGGCGTTACTCAACGCCATTCCCGGTTTACCTGAGGTGCTGGGCGACCACGCCTTGCACAGCGAACAGGTGTCCCAAATTGATAGCAAGGACATGCGTTTTGACATCTGGCGCGATCTGGTGCATCGCGTCGCGCACCATTTGCAGCAGTCGGACGTGGTGGGAGTGGTCATTACCCACGGCACCGATACCCTGGAAGAAACCGCCTATTTTTTGCATGCCGCCTTGCCGCCAGCGCTGCTGGATTCCAAGCCCGTGGTGCTGACCTGCGCCATGCGCCCGGCATCAGCCCAGAACCCGGATGGCCCGCAAAACCTGATGGACTCGGTGGCCG
Source organism: Rhodoferax sp. UBA4127 (assembly GCA_002381045.1). Lineage (GTDB taxonomy): Bacteria > Pseudomonadota > Gammaproteobacteria > Burkholderiales > Burkholderiaceae_C > Rhodoferax. Next base: position 12,592 of record DFWT01000081.1, on the reverse strand, counting down.
TGGCATTGACCGCAGGCGCGCATGGTGTGGTGGTGGTTTGTGCTGCCACGGTGCACAGCGCGCTGGAGGTGCAAAAGTCGCAGACCTATCGGCTGGATGCATTTACCAGCGGCGACGCCGGTCCCTTGGGCTATGTGGAAGAAGGGCGCCTGCGTTTATTGAAAAATTGGCCTTTAGCTCCCATAAATACTGTGCCGACAGCTATTGAAAAGATAACAAATGCCAGCGCTTGGCCACACGTCGAAATCGTCATGAGTTATGCGGGCTGTACTGGTGGTGTGGTTGATGCTCTGCTTCAGCAGCAGCTTTTGGGTATGCCGCTGGCCGGATTGGTGGTGGCGGCAACTGGAAACGGTACCATCCACCAGGAACTTGAATCCGCGTTGCGTCGCGCTGTGAATGCCGGTGTCAAAGTGGTGCGTTCGACCCGCTGCGCCTACGGTCAGGTGTTGGCCAGTGGGCATTCAGAGTTTGAATATTTTGCAGGTCTGTCACCGGTCAAAACCCGCATTGCTCTGATGCTTGAGCTCATGCAGTGATAGCTGCTTGGCAGCCAAGTCTCAAGTCTCAGTAACGCGCCGTCCCTGGGGTTCTCGGGAACGGAATGACATCGCGCACATTGGACAGCCCGGTGATGTAGGAGACGGTCCGCTCAAAGCCCAAACCAAAACCGGCATGTGGGACAGTGCCGTAGCGGCGAAGGTCGCGGTACCAGCTGTAATGCGCCGGGTCCAGTCCCACTGCGGCCATTCGGCGGTCGAGCACGTCAAGCCGTTCCTCGCGCTGCGAGCCGCCGATGATTTCACCAATACCTGGGGCCAGCACGTCCATGGCGGCGACGGTTTTTTCATCGTCGGACAGCCGCATGTAAAAGGCCTTGATCTCTTTGGGATAGTTCATCAGCACGGTCGGTCCATTGACGTACTTTTCGGCAATGTAGCGTTCGTGCTCGGACTGCAGGTCGGTGCCCCAATGAACAGGGTAAGCAAATTTCTCTTTGCTTTGCTCCAGCACCTTGATGGCGTCTGTGTAGTTCATGCGCACAAACTCGGAATTGACGATGTGCTCCAGTTTGGCAATCAGGCCTTTTTCGATGCGGTCGTCAAAGAACGCCATGTCATCGGCGCGATCGGTCAATACGCGCTTGATGATGGCCTTGAGCAGGGCTTCGGCCAGTGTGGCATCGTCACTCAAATCGGCAAAAGCTATTTCGGGCTCGATCATCCAGAACTCGGCCAAATGGCGCGAGGTGTTGGAGTTTTCAGCTCGAAAAGTAGGACCAAAGGTGTACACCTTGGACAGCGCCATGCAGTAGGTTTCCACATTGAGCTGACCCGAGACGGTCAGGAAAGCCTCTTTGCCAAAAAAATCCTGAGAAAAGTCCACCTTGCCGTTGGACAAACGAGGCAGGTTCATCAGATCCAGCGTGGACACACGGAACAATTCACCCGCACCTTCGGCGTCAGACGTAGTGATGATCGGTGTGTTGACCCAGAAAAAACCATGTTCGTCAAAAAACCGGTGAATCGCTGCGGCAATCGTGTGGCGCACGCGGGTCGCGGCGGCGATCACGTTGGTGCGCGGGCGCAAATGCGCCACTTCACGCAGGAACTCCATGGTGTGCGCTTTGGGCGTGATCGGGTAAGTGTCGGGGTCGTCCACCCAACCCACCACCTCAATGCGGCTGGCCTGCATCTCGAACGGTTGACCTTTGGCCGGCGATGGCGTGATGACACCGGTGGCCCGCACCGCGCAACCGGCAGTCAGGCGTTGCACTTCGCTGGCATAGTTATCAAGCGTACTGGGAACCACCACTTGCACCGGGTGAAAGCAGGAGCCGTCGGAGATGTTGACGAAAGAAATACCGGCCTTGGAATCGCGCCGGGTTTTCACCCAGCCCTGGATCGATACCAGTGCCCCTTCTTCGCCCTGAGATGCTTCACCAGAAAGCACCTTCTGGCAGGTGAACAAAGACGCGGCTGACGACATAAAGTGCTTGGATGGTTGTTTTTGGTGTTGGGGCTTTTGCGCGGGTGCCTACAGAAAAGTTCAGCTCGCCAGCGCTGCAAACGCCCGTGCGGTGATGTCGTCCACATTGCCGGTGCCGCTGATGGCACGGTACTTGGGTGCGGCGGCGGGTTCGGCTTTGGACCAGGCCGAGTAGTACTCAACCAGAGGGCGGGTTTGGGCGCTATAGACGTCCAGGCGCTTCTTGACAGTTTCTTCCTTGTCGTCTTCGCGTTGCACCAATGGCTCGCCTGTGACGTCATCCACGCCAGCCACTTTGGGTGGGTTGAACTTGACGTGGTAGGTGCGGCCTGACGGCGGGTGCGAGCGGCGGCCACTCATGCGGTCGATGATGGCGTCAAACGGCACATCAATCTCAAGCACGTAGTCCAGCTTGACGCCNNCCGGTGGAGATTTGCGGGATGCCGTATTTTTGGCAAATGAAGGTGGCTTGGGTACCTTTACCAGCGCCTGGTGCGCCCAACAAAATCAGTTTCATGCGTGTCCTCGGGTGATTATGAAAATTGTCTCAAACACCTGACCCACCCATGACGGGTCGGCCAAACGTTGGCTAAGTTTTAGAGAATATCACGCACGGGCTTGGTGCCGCCTTACATACATAGGCGCGCGCTCATGTGCCAAAGAGCTGGCGCACACGCGCCAAGTCTGCAGGTGTGTCCACGCCCGGACCGGGGGCTTGAGCGGTGATGTGAACTGCAATGCGGTAGCCGTGCCACATGGCACGCAGTTGCTCTAGTGACTCCGCCAATTCAGTAGGTGCTTGGGCCAGCTTGGGGAACTGCCGCAAGAAGCCAACCCGGTAGCCATAAATGCCAATGTGGCGCAGTGGTGCGGGTTGTGGCAACTGGTCAGGCGTGTCGCGCGGGTAGGGAATAGGTGAGCGGCTGAAGTAATGCGCCAAGCCGGCTTGATCGCAGACCACTTTGACCACATTCGGGTTTTGAAAATCCGTCAGCGAATCAATGGCTTGCGCGGCCGTGCTGATGCTGGCTTGCGGCGTGTTCATTAAAAGCTGGGCGACGGCACTGACCAATTCAGGTGGCATCAAAGGCTCGTCACCCTGAACGTTGACCACGATGTCTTGGTCCTGCAAGCCCAGCAGGTCGCAGGCCTCGGCCAACCGGTCGCTGCCACTGGCGTGGTCGGTGCGGGTCAGCACTGCCGCCACGCTGTGGTTTTGACAGGCTTGCACGATCAACGGGCTGTCCGCGGCCACCACCACCCGAGTCGCGCCAGCGCTGGCGACGCGTTCTGCTACATGCACCACCATTGGTTTGCCTGCAATATCGGCCAGCGGTTTGTTTGGTAAGCGGGTCGACGCCAACCTGGCAGGAATGAGAATGGTGAAGCTCACGGCGGCGCGGCTGGTGGGTCTGTCAGGTCAGCGAGTCACGCTGCGGCTTACGCCTTCGTCAAAGGCCGAGTTCTTCGTCACTCAGGGTGCGGGCTTCGCTCTCCAGCAGCACCGGGATGCCGTCGCGTACCGGATAGGCCAGACGGGCGCTGCGCGAGCTGAGTTCTTGCTTGTCCCGGTCAAATTCAAGTGGCCCTTTGGTCACGGGGCAAACCAGCAGTTCAAGTAGTCGTGTGTCCATGGCGGAATGATAGCGTGGTCGGTTCCCGTTTTCAGGCGCGGGGCGCTTGGTTTGGGGACGCAGCCAGCAAGGCGTTGATGCGCTGGTCCAGCTCATCCCAGAGTGCACTGGGCAGGGTGCAATTCAGAGGCACAGCCAGCGCATCGGGCACGAGTGGCCACAGCTTTACCGCATCTTTCTCAGTACAAATAAGCCTGTAACCCTTGTATTCATTAGGTTTAAAGCTTTCAAAATTGTAGTGATCCGGTAGCGCCAAAGTTTCAAACCTGTTGACCCCCTGGGCGCGCAGCATGGAAAAAAAGCCATCGGGTTGTGCAATGGCGGCCAGTGCCAGCAAAGGCCGGTCTGACAACGCCGCCAGCGCGGCCAAGGGCCAGGCTTCGCCGTCCCAGCGGCGCGCGTTGTTGCTCAGGGTTCGATGGACCACGTAGCCCTCAAACTTCGGCTTAACGCCCGTATGCAGCACCAGGTCCAGGGGGCGTGGCCAGGGTTCGCGCAAGGGGCCTGCGGGCAACAACCAGCCATTGCCCACGCCGCGGTCATCAAACACACCGATTTCCAGGTCCCGGTACAGCGCCAGATGCTGCAAGCCATCGTCGCTAATGATCAACTGCGTGGTCGGATAGGCATCTAACAGCGCTCGGGCGGCGTCCACACGCCGTGACGCCACAAACATGGGGGCGCTGGTGCGTCGGTGGATCAGGAAGGGCTCGTCACCGACCAGGCTCGGGTCGGTGCGCCGGGTGACCTCCAAGCAGGCGCCGCTGCGGCGGCCGTAGCCACGTGCGATCACGCCCACGCGCAGCCCACGCGCTTGGCAATGTTCCACCATGCTGATCACCACTGGGGTCTTGCCGGTGCCACCCGCAATCACATTGCCAACCACGATCACCGGGACGCCGACCCGCTGCGTGCGCAGCCAGCGCATGCGGTAGAGCCACTGGCGGATGCGCATTAGGGTGCCGTAAACCCAAGCCACAGGCAGCAGCGCCCGGCCCAGTGGGCCAGGCTGTAACCAGCTCTGGCGCAGCGCATCGGCCCAGGCAGTGGCGCGCGACGCGGTCATGGGCTCAGCGGGAGCCTGCTGAAGTGGATTGGCTGGCAAAGGTGATTTGAGTCAGCCCGGCACGGCGCGCCGCTTCCATGACGGTAATGACCGCCTGGTGGCGCGCGCTGGCATCGGCGTGGATGATGATCACCGACTCTTTGCCAGCCTTGGCCGCACTTTGCAAGGCGCTGGACAGTTCGCTCACACCGCGACCAGCCACCGCCTGCCGGTTAACGGTGTAGTCGCCTTCGCTGCTGACTGACACCAGCACTTCCTTGGGGTAGTCGCGCTGCGCATCGACGTCAGCCACCGGCAGCGTGATCTGCATTTCGGTGAACTTGCTGTAAGTGGTGGATAACATCAGGAAAATCAAAATCACCAGCAGCACGTCAATGAACGGGATCAGATTGATCTCGGGCTCTTCCTTGGGGCGCGGCCGAAAGTTCATTGCCAACAACTCACTTGCGCAGGGTGTTGAGGTGGTGCGCCAAGCGCTCTGCCGCCAGTTCCAGCGTCAGCAGGTACTCGTCAACCCTGGCGCGGAAGTAGCGCCAGAAGATCAGCGACGGAATGGCCACAATCAAACCAAACGCGGTGTTGTACAGCGCCACTGAAATGCCGTGCGCCAGTTGCGCAGGGCTGCCCCCGGTGGCGCCACTGGGTGCTTGTGAGCCAAAAATCTCGATCATGCCGACCACCGTGCCAAACAGGCCCATCAAGGGTGCTGCCGAGGCGATGGTGGCCAAGGCACTCAGGTAGCGCTCCAATCGGTGCGCGACCAGCCGGCCGGTGCTTTCCATGGCGGAGCGCAACTCGTCTTCGCTGCAGCGCGGGCTGGCGTTGAGCATGCGCAAGCCACTGGCTAACACCTCGCCCAAGGCCGAATTCTTCTCAAGAACCGACACCACATCTGGGCCAGGTACGCCGTTGCGTGTGACTGTCATCACCTCTTCAAGCAGCTTGGGAGGTGCCACCTTTTGGGACTTGAGGCTGACAAAGCGCTCGATCACCAGGGCCAGCGCCAATATCGAGCAGGCAATCAGGGGCCAAATCGGCCAGCCGGCGGCTTGTATGATGGAAAACAATGTGATGCTCCGCTCCGAGTGAAATTGCCGCGCAATTATGGCCCAGCGCTTTTGCTGGGTAGTTGACCTGCAATTCACAGATGAGCGAACTTTCCTTGCGCCGGCTTGGCCTGGATGCGCCAAAGCGGAACAGGCCACACATTCTGTGGATAACTTTGTGGAAATGTGCAGGCAGAACCGCAAGCAGCCCGCGTCAAATCAGCGTTTTTGTGAATTGATGAATTTTTAAGCAGTTAAAACTCTAATTAAATCAACAGCTTGTGACGAAATGACGAGAAATAGCGCTATTTTTTTTAGGGTAATTCAAGTGGCTAGAAATTGTGGATTAGTGAGCGCCCCAACACGCTGGGATGCGGCTTTCAGGGCGATCTTTCGTGTTTGAGGGCGGCCAGGCGCTGTTACCTGGCCGAGTCTGGCAAGTCGGCGCATTGTGTCGCGCCATTGCCGATGCGTTGCAGGCCCGATTTAACCCGGTGACCGTCACCGGCGAACTGTCGGGGTTTTCCCGAGCAGCCAGTGGGCACTGTTATTTTTCGCTGAAAGACGCCAACGGCCAACTGCGCTGCGCCATGTTTAAGCGTGCCGCCAGTGGGTTGAGCTTTACACCGCGGGATGGCGAGAGGGTGGAAGTCGAAGGCAAACTTGGCGTGTACGAGCCCCGCGGCGACCTGCAACTGATTGTTGAACGCATCACCCGCTTGGGCCAAGGGAACCTGTTTGAGCAATTTTTGTTGCTGAAAGCCAAACTCGAAGCCCAAGGTTTGTTTGACGCCGCGCGCAAACGGCCACTTCCGGTGATGCCACGCGCCATCGGGCTGGTGACTTCGCTGGGTGCCGCTGCCCTGCACGATGTGGTGACTGCCTTGCAACGCCGCGTGCCTCACATCCCAGTGGTGCTGGCGCCGGCTTCGGTGCAGGGCGCCAGTGCGCCTGCCGAGTTGCTGAAATCGCTATCTAATTTGTATCTATTGACGCAGGTAGGACAAGGGCTATTGCCTGATATCTCTCACAAAAAGTCGCGCACGAATCGTCCCATTGTGGATGTCATTTTGCTGGTGCGGGGCGGCGGTGCCATGGAAGACCTGTGGGCGTTCAATGACGAGGCCCTGGCCCACGCAATCGCACAAAGCCCGGTGCCCGTGGTGACTGGTGTTGGCCATGAAACGGACTTCACTATCGCCGACTTTGTGGCTGATTTGCGCGCTCCCACGCCCACCGCCGCAGCTGAATTGGTGGCCCAACCTCAACAAGCCTGGTTGAATGCCCTAGAACACCTGGAACGGCGCCTGCAAGAGGCGACGCAGCGACATTTGGACCGACAGTGTCAGCGGCTGGATGTGGCGGCTGCACGGCTGGGTCGTCCCTCGAATCGTCTGGCAAGCCAGCGGCTGCGATTGTCTGCTGTCGAACACCAACTCCAGGCGGGAATTCGCTCAGTGCTGGCGCGCCGGACGCAGCACTTGACTTACCTTGGTCAACAACTACCGAATGCGGTTCGGCTTGCCCTGCAGTGCCAACAGCAACGCGTTGGCAGTGCGCAGGTCAAACTGGAATTGCTGGACCCGCACCTGGTGTTGCAACGCGGGTACGCTTGGCTGCAAGACGATCACGGGCAGACAGTCAGCAGCCGTAAACAGGTGCACTTGGGACAGGCAGTGACTGCTACCCTTGCGGATGGCACGGTTGATCTGACGGTCAAGTCTATCCCGCTGTGAAAGTTTCTACAATTTTGTTTTTGTCACCCACCACTGAGGACCTCATGGAACACACCCTACCCGCCCTGCCATTTGCCATGGACGCCCTGGCACCCCACTACTCCAAGGAGACCCTGGAGTACCACTACGGCAAGCACCACAACGCCTATGTGGTGAACCTGAACAACCTGCAAAAGGGCACCGAATTTGAAGCCATGGACCTGGAGTCCATCGTCAAGAAGTCCAGCGGTGGTGTGTACAACAACGCGGCACAAATCTGGAACCACACCTTCTTCTGGAATTGCATGGCCCCCAATGGTGGCGGTGAACCCACCGGTGCGTTGGCTACAGCCATCAATGCTAAGTGGGGCAGCTACGCCGCCTTCAAGGAGGCGTTTGTCAAATCGGCCGTGGGCAACTTTGGCTCGGGCTGGACCTGGCTGGTGAAGAAGGCCGATGGCTCGGTTGATATTGTCAACATGGGCGCAGCCGGCACCCCACTGACCACTGCCGACAAGGCTTTGCTGACGGTGGACGTGTGGGAACANNGACTACCGCAACCTGCGCCAGAAGTTTGTTGAAACTTACCTTGGTCACATGGTCAACTGGCGTTTTGCCGAAGCCAACTTCGCCTGAATTCCCTAAAAAGTAATAAGAAGAGGCCCGAAGGCAGTGCCTTCGGGCCTTTTTTGTCTGCTGATTTTGTACCTATGGTGGGGTGAGCAACCTTGCCGTCACCAGCAGTCAACCCCGTTTATTTGCCCACTTTGGCTTCGGTCAAAGCCGCTTTCATGGCGTCGCCCATCTTGCTGATCACAGGTGCCATCCGCTGCTGCACGGCGCTCATGGTTTTTTGCATGGCAACCGGCATCTTGTTGATGTAGGTTTGCCCCACCTTGGAACTGTAAAAGGCGGTCAAACCGTCAATTTCTTCCTGGTCAAAGGTCTCTTTGTAAATCTTGATGTACATCGGCTTGAGACTGGCCCAGGTAATTTCTTGGCGCATGGTGTCCGCGTATTTCTTTTGGGCGTTTTCAAGTAATCGATTTTGTTCATCGGTCAATTTTTTGCCGGCGACTGCCTGCTTCATACCCTGGCGCATGTTTTGTTCCAGGTTGCCGTGTATGGATTCCATCAGTGTGTCGGCTTTGGTCAGGGTCAACAACTTGTCAACGGATGCGTCGGTGGGCTCGGCTGCCAAAGCAGAAAAAACGCAAAACAAAACTGAAAAACTAACCAAGATATTTTTCATGAGAATTCCGGAAAGTGAAAAGTTGGTAGGGGAGTGGGTGGATGCCCAAGCATCGTAACGGCTGAGCCACTAAAAACCGGCGCTTCATGCGCAAATCCGGTCGTTCACCGACTGCCGTACTCAAAAATAATTGATAATTATCGATTCAAATTCCACATTATGGAATTCAGCTTCCAAATTGTGCGATCAGGTCAGAGCACTGAAAGCAAAATCTCTGACCATCCAGCGCCTTGGCCGATCAGCAACGCTGATTGACGGGATTCCAACAACAACCTACGGAGAGCAGACATGAGCACCCAGCAACCCACCATCATTTACACGCTGACAGATGAAGCACCGCTGTTAGCCACAGCCGCTTTTTTGCCCATCATCCGCACCTTCACTGCACCGGCGGGTATCAATGTGGAAACCAGTGACATTTCGGTGGCGGCACGTGTTTTGGCGGGCTTTCCTGAGTACCTCACGGAGGCACAGCGCGTGACAGACAACCTAGCCGAACTGGGAAAGCTGACGCTTCAACCGGACGCCAACATCATCAAGCTGCCCAACATCAGTGCCTCGGTTGGGCAATTGATCAGCGCCATCAAGGAACTGCAATCCAAGGGTTATGCGGTGCCTGACTACCCTGAAGCACCCAAGACCGACGAAGAAAAATCTATTCGCGCCCGCTATGCCAAATGCATTGGCAGTGCCGTCAACCCGGTGCTGCGCGAAGGCAACTCTGACCGCCGAGCACCACGTGCTGTCAAGGAATACGCCCGTAAGAACCCACATTCCATGGCCGAATGGAGCCAGGCATCTCGCAGCCACGTGTCGCACATGCACCATGGCGATTTCTACCACGGTGAGAAGTCCATCACGCTAGACAAAGCCCGTGATGTGCGGATGGAACTGGTCACCAAGAGTGGCAAAACCATGGTGCTCAAACCCCTCACCAAACTGCTGGCCGGCGAGGTGATTGACAGCATGTTCATGAGCAAAAAAGCTTTGCTCGCGTTTTACGAAAAAGAAATTGAGGATGCCCACAAAACCGGCGTGATGTTCTCGCTGCACGTCAAAGCCACCATGATGAAGGTGTCTCACCCCATTGTGTTTGGTCACTGTGTCAGGATTTTTTACAAAGACGCGTTTGCAAAACACGCCAAGCTGTTTGATGAGTTGGGCGTGAACGTCAACAACGGCATGGTCAACTTGTATGACAAATTGGCAACATTGCCCCAGTCCTTGCGTGAAGAAATCATCAAAGATTTGCATGCCTGCCATGAGCATCGCCCCGAACTGGCGATGGTGGATTCGGCCAAAGGCATCACCAATTTCCATTCNNCCCAACGACATCATCGTGGATGCGTCCATGCCCGCCATGATCCGCAACGGCGGCAAGATGTGGGGTGCTGATGGTCGCTTGAAAGACGTCAAGGCAGTGATGCCAGAAAGTACTTTCGCCCGCATCTATCAGGAGATGATCAACTTCTGCAAGTGGAACGGTAACTTTGATCCGCGGACCATGGGCACGGTGCCCAACGTGGGCCTGATGGCGCAGCAAGCGGAGGAATACGGTTCGCACGATAAAACCTTTGAAATTGCCGAGGATGGTGTGGCCAACATTGTGGACATTGCGACCGGTGAAGTGTTGTTGTCGCAAAACGTCGAAGAGGGTGATATTTTCCGTATGTGCCAGGCCAAAGACGCCGCCATTCGTGATTGGGTCAAACTGGCCGTTACACGCGCGCGCAACTCTGGAACCCCCGCGGTGTTCTGGCTCGATCCCTACCGTCCGCATGAGAACGAACTCATCAAAAAGGTCAAGACCTACCTCAAGGATCACAACACTGAAGGTCTGGACATACAGATCATGTCGCAGGTGCGCGCTATTCGCTACAGCATGGAGCGTGCCATCCGTGGCCTTGACACCATCTCGGTCACCGGCAACATCCTGCGTGACTATTTGACTGACCTGTTCCCCATCATGGAACTGGGTACCAGCGCCAAGATGCTGTCCATCGTGCCGCTCATGGCCGGTGGCGGCATGTATGAAACCGGTGCCGGTGGTTCCGCGCCCAAGCATGTGCAGCAGTTGGTGGAAGAAAACCACCTGCGTTGGGATTCCTTGGGTGAGTTTCTTGCGCTGGCAGTTAGTCTTGAAGATCTGGGACTCAAGACTGGCAACAACAAGGCAAAAGTTTTGGCCCAAACGCTGGATGCGGCGACCGGGCAACTGCTGCAAAACAACAAGAATCCGTCTCCCAAGACGGGTCAACTGGACAACCGTGGCAGTCAGTTTTATCTAGCCATGTACTGGGCACAGGCTTTGGCTGAGCAAAAAGATGACGCAACCTTGGCTGCGCAATTTGCGCCTTTGGCCAAGCAATTGATGAACGATGAGAAGGTCATCGTGGCTGAACTTGCGGCAGTGCAGGGGAATCCGGCCGACATTGGCGGCTACTACATGCCAGACTTTAAAAAGCTGGAGACAGTGATGCGTCCCAGCAAGACCTTGAACGCTGCGTTGGAAACAGTTCGGGTTTAATGCGGTTCAACAGCTTTACTTGCGTGCGTCAAAGGGTTGACCACGCAATTTGAAACCTGGCTTGATGCCTTTTTGGGCGAACCAGCCCTGGTTCATTTCAAGCACATAGCGCACAGGCTTTTCCGAGCAGTGCGAGGTGGTGGTTTGGGGTTTCATATCAGCCAGGTTGACGATGGTGCCGTCGTCAGCCACAAATGCGGCCGTCAGCGGCAGCAAAGTGTTTTTCATCCAAAAACACTGTTCTGAAGGCGCATCAAAGACAAACAGCATGCCTTCACCAGACGGCATTTGCGGGCGAAACATCAACCCGGTGGCGCGTTGCTCAGGGTTGGCTGCTACTTGCGCATCAATCAGGTACATGCCTGCCGTGATTTGGGTGCGCGGCAAGTTCATCTGGGGTCCGCCTTGGGCCTGTGTCGGTGCAGACCAGGCCAAAACGCAAGAGATAACGGCAATAAAAATGGGCTTCATGGCAGGATTTTGACGCAAACGGGCAAAAAAATGCCCGCTTGATGCGGGCATTTGGGTCAAACCGAAGTTTGATTACTTGGCTGCAGAAGCCTTGTCGTCAGCTTTCTTGGCTTCTTTCTTTTCTTTCTTGGCAGGAGCAACTTTTTCCTTCTTGGCAGGAGCAGCTTTCTCTTCGGCCTTGGCAGGAGCTGCCTTGGCATCAGCCTTTACTTCGGCTTTGGCTTCAACTTTAGCAGCTGCCTTGGCGCCAGAAGCGGCAGCAGCAGGAGCGTCAGCGGCGAAAGCGCCAGCAGCAAAGAGACCAGCAACCAGAGCGGCGAGAAGTTTGTTCATTTTTGAGTTTCCTTGGATTAACTTAGTACTAAAAAACCTTCAAGAATTATGCGAAGGTGGGCCTACAACGCTGCTGCTGACAAGTCGGTTGACAGAATTGGCAAAAAAACTCGGCATAGAATCAAAAAGTTTGGGCAAATGTGGGGTCCGCCCAAACTCCAATCGAAGTTTTCGCCCCATCGTCGGTTCATCCCAGGAGACGCCATTCCATGTACCAAGATATCAAGGTGCCATCAGAAGGTCAAAAAATCACGGTGAATGCGAACTATTCGCTCAACGTGCCGGATCAACCCATCATCCCGTTCATTGAAGGGGATGGCACTGGATTTGACATCACGCCGGTGATGATCAAGGTGGTGGATGCCGCTGTGGCCAAGGCCTACGGTGGCAAGAAAAAGATTCACTGGATGGAGGTATTTGCAGGCGAAAAGTCCACCAAGGTCTATGGCCCCGACGTCTGGCTGCCCGAGGAAACCCTGGCCGCGTTGCGAGAGTATGTGGTGTCCATCAAAGGCCCGCTGACCACGCCCGTGGGCGGCGGCATCCGCTCGCTGAACGT
>DFWT01000215.1 GCA_002381045.1 Rhodoferax sp. UBA4127 | reverse complement strand
CCCGAACCGTCGCCAGTTCGGGCCTTGTCAGGGTAGCTTGGCTGCGGACTTACTTGCGCGCAGGACCCCCTGATCTTTGTCGACATTGGTGTGCTGGTCGTGTTGGCCGATCGCATTGACAACTGCCCTTCGTGAAACACCTGAAATGCGACTTTCGGAGCATATTTATGCAGGGTGGGAGCGTCTTCTCGTTCGTGTGTGCTGTCGTCACCTTGGTCGTCGGACTCGGCGGCGTTGCGGTTGGCCTGCTGCACGATCAGCAGCGCTGCAGATTGCGCCAGATGCCCGTCGAGCAGCTCATCGAGCTCGTCGCTGGCGTCGCGCCAAGTCAAGATGGCTGCGCCGAGCCAAACCAATGTCACCATCAGCAACAGCAAGCCCAGCAAACGCGCTTGCAAGGAGCGCAGACGGTGCCACATTGTCATGTGGCCTCTGCCCCAAGTTGGGCCTTGGGCACCATCAGCGTGTAGCCAATGCCGCGCACCGTTTGGATCACTTCGGGTTTGAGCTTTTTGCGCAGATGATGAATATGCACTTCGACCGCGTTACTTTCAACTTCATGGCCCCAACTGTAGAGCTGCTGCTCGATTTGTTCGCGCGACAACACGCGCCCCACCGCAAGCATCAATGCGTGCAACAGGTCAAACTCCCGCGTGGAAAGTGCGACCACTGCAGACTCAAAGCTGACTTGTCGCGCGGCAGGGTTCAACTGCAGGCTGCCACATGTCAATACTTCATGGGCTTGCCCATGTGAGCGCCGAACCAGGGAGCGCAGGCGTGCGCCGAGTTCATACAGATCCACCGGTTTGATCACATAGTCGTCAGCGCCCAAGTCAAGCCCTTTGATGCGCTCGGGGACCGCATCACGCGCTGTCAACACCAGTATGGGGAGTTGCATACGCTTGTTACGCAGCGTCTTCAGCACGTCCAGTCCATCCTTGAAGGGCAGGCCCAGGTCAAGCACGGCCGCTTGGTAATCACCCGTGATAAGTTCGCGCTCGGCCGCCAGCCCATCACGTACCCAATCCACCTGAAACCCTTGCTGGCGCAAGCCGGCGCGCAGCCCGTCGCCGAGCATTGGGTCGTCTTCAGCTAACAAAATTCGCATTGCATATCTCGATATTGGATGGGGAGAAAGTCTTGCATCGCACCGGGCTGCCAAACAACCACACAAACGAGCTGGCGCAGGAGCACTGTACGGTGACACCCCAAAGCGATGGCTACTGCACTGTAGTGTCACCCAATTAAGTTTTTCTTAACAAAGTGCAACAGACTAGCCAAACCAGCGCCATTTCATTGGCGCCGCGGTATGCTTATGTGTCGCCTTACCCGGCAGTTAATTGGAAACACGGCGACCAGAACGCAGGAGCTTGACATGGACACATTTTTCACTACCCACAAAACCCGCTTGATTGCCGTTGGCGGATTGGCATTGCTTTGCGCGCTGGCTTTGGGCGTGCAGGCGCAAGTCTGGTCCAGCAAGCCAGCGGACAGCCTGTCACTCAAGGATGCCAAGGCGCGTTATGAAGCTGACAAAAAATTGTGTGCAGACGAAGCTTCAGCCGAAGCCCGGTTGCAGTGTCGCCGTGACGCGCAAACGGTGTACGACAAGGCGATTGCTGCCAACAAAGCCACCAGCACGTTCACCAGCAAGTCGGCAGAAGCATCCTGCACCGATTGCGGCCATGTCACCGCGGTTAACGTCCGCGAAAAAGCCGGTCAAAGCAATGCAGTGGGCCTGATTGCCGGTGGTGTTGCTGGTGCGGTTCTGGGCCACCAGGTGGGTGGCGGCATGGGCAAGGACCTGGCCACTGTAGCCGGTGCCGCGGGCGGCGCCTATGCGGGCAAGAAGATCCAGGAAAACATGAATTCAACCAAGGTCTGGACAGTCAGCGTTAAGTACACCGACGGGCGCACCGCCAAGTTTGATTTTGCGAACGACCCGGGATTGGCTATCGGCACGGCAGTTAAAAACTCGGGCAATACAGTCGTCAAGAACTGAGTGCTTTTTGCGACCCTGGCTCTTGTGTATTAAGGGCTAATTGCTATATAATAAATAGCTATCAAGTCAATGATCTAACCACTTCCATGGCTTGCTCAACCCGCTCCACTGCGTGGATCGTCAAGCCTTCAAAGTCTTTGGCTTTGAGGTTTTTGGGCAAGTTGGCCTTGGGCACCACCGCCACACTGAAACCCAGCTTGGCGGCTTCTTTGAGTCGCTCTTGACCACGCGGTGCGGGCCGTACCTCGCCTGCAAGACCTACTTCGCCAAAGGCAAAAAATCCCTTGGGCAAGGGCTTGCCGCGCAGGCTGGAGGTGATCGCCAGTAATACCGCCAAGTCGGCAGCAGGTTCGGAAATTCGCACGCCGCCGACCGCGTTGACAAACACATCCTGGTCCATGCAAGCCACACCGGCGTGGCGGTGCAGCACCGCCAGCAGCATGGCCAACCGGTCCTTGTCTAGTCCCACCGACAGACGCCTGGGGCTGGGGCCGCCACTGTCCACCAAGGCTTGAATCTCTACCAGCATCGGCCGAGTGCCCTCCAGCGTGACCATGACGCAACTGCCGGGCACTGGCTCGGCATGCTGGCTAAGGAAAATCGCGCTTGGGTTACTCACCCCTTTCAGGCCTTTTTCGGTCATGGCAAAAACGCCAATTTCGTTGACTGCGCCAAACCGGTTCTTGATTGCCCGCACCAGCCGGAAGCTGCTGTGGGTATCGCCCTCAAAGTAAAGCACCGTGTCCACCATGTGCTCCAACACCCGCGGGCCCGCCAATGCGCCTTCTTTGGTGACGTGGCCGACCAGCACGATACATACGCCTGAGGCTTTGGCGGCACGGGTCAGGTGAGCGGCACATTCGCGCACTTGTGCCACCGAGCCGGGTGCCGAGGTCAGCTGCTCAGAATAGACGGTTTGAATCGAGTCAATCACTGCAATGTCGGGCTGCATGGCATCCAGGGTGCTGAGGATTTTGTCCAGGGCAATTTCTGCCAAGACCTTGACTTGCGAGCCGTCCAGCCCCAGACGGCGGGCCCGCAGCGCGACCTGGGCGCCGCTCTCTTCGCCAGTGACATACAGCGTGCTTTGGCCATTGCGTTGAAGGGAGTCCAGCGCCTGCAATAGCAATGTCGATTTGCCAATGCCAGGGTCACCACCGATCAGCACCACACCCCCTTCGACCATGCCGCCGCCCAAAACTCGGTCAAGTTCCTCGTGACCGGTCGGAGTGCGGGCCATGTCCACCGCGTCAATGTCGGCCAGCACGGTCACCTCGGCGGTTTTTGCCAGCGAAGCGAATCGGTTNNACGGATTCAATCAGCGTGTTCCAGGCGTTGCAATGAGGGCACTTGCCCTGCCATTTAGGGCTAGCGCCGCCGCAATCTGAGCAGACAAATTGAGTTTTTTCCTTGGCCATGAGGCGATGTTACTGGATAAATCCACAGGCTATCAAGCCCGGCCGGTCTGGCTACCGAGTTACCACTGCACCAGTTGAATCTCACCTGTTTCAATGGCCATGACGGCTCGTGAATTTTTCAAGGGGCTCACTGTGGGACGCAGGTCATGGGCAAACGGCACGCGTTGCAATTCCCGGCCGTTGTCTAGAGCCAAGATGTGCAGCACCTGGTTCATGTCCAGGCAATACAGTTTGTCCTCGAAAGTAACCAATTCAGCCATCATGTGACCCCAGTTGGCCGAATTGTTGCCGTAGCGACTGGTCTGGTGGCGCCAACGCACTGTGCCTCGGTTGATGTCGATGCAATAGATCCAGCCAGTAGGTGACCACAGGTAGGCGCTCTCACCGGAGACATGGTGCGAGTTGATGAAATTGCCTGCCTTGAACTTCCACAAGATTTTGCCGGTATCTATCTGGATGCCGTACAACAGTTCAGTATAGGTACCGGCCACCAACACCTTGCCGCTGACGTACATCTGCCGCACGTATTGCCACTCTGCGCTGTCATCGAGTTTCCATTTTTGCGCGCCGTCAGCCTTGTTTAAAGCGTACAACAGCCCATTGCCCGGACCAAAGAAAACGGTATCCCCGGCCACGGTCGGCGCATAGGAGGCCAAGGTGTCGGGTGTGCCAGCAAAGCGCCAGGCGATTGCCCCAGTGGCGTTATCCAGTGCCAGTAACTCGTGGCCATCACCGACGTAAGTTCGCTCCGCCGTGACGCAGGGTGTACCAACTTGGATCTGGGCTTTGTGCAGCCACTGCGGCTTGCCATCATCAAGTTGCCAAGCGCCAAGCGCCCGCTGACCGCCAGTGATGACCGACGTACCCGCTGCGCGCGGCCGGTAGACCGCACCCTGATTTAACCCATGAGGCACGTTCCACAGGGGTTTGGTTTGATCCGGGTCGATACGTCCGATGGTCTTGTCGCCGCTGAACAATATCTGTTCGTTGTGCAATGCCAATGGCACCAAGCTGCTGTTGGCGCTGGCCCAGCGGGTCAGTACTTTGGGCGTTTGGGTGGCCGCAGAAACAACAAAGGTGGGCAAAAGCCCACCTGTTGCGATTGCCGTCAGCATTTGACGGCGGTTCAGATGCCCGGAAGTCATCAGTCGCACTTAGCCCCTTGCTTGATCCACGCCGACAGGATGGTGGTGTTGGGATGGTCGCGTGCCTCAGACGGGCTGATGCCAGGAGGCATACGGTCTTCGGCCAGATGCTGCCAGACAAAGCTCAGTTCTGGCTTGCCTGGGACGATCACTTTGGTTGCCTTGTCCACGCCTTTGGCTACCGAGTCGGCGCCCAGCATGATGCCTTCATGGGTGCTCAGGTTCAACTCGTGGAAGCTTGGTGGCTCTTGGTTGGACATGTGGCAGGCCGTGCATGCCGGTGTCTCGGGGCCAAACGCATTCGCAGTTACGAACAGTGGCTGGATATTTTTCTTGAAATGGTCATCATTTTTGGCGCCGTCCGCAATCCAGTTTTTCACCAGCATGTGGTTCGGGGTGTATGTGGACTTTTCAAATCCAATACCCAAAGGCATGCGGTTGTTGCGCAGGCGGCGAATCAGGTGGTCGCGCTTGGGGTCTTGCCCAGGGGTGAAGATGGTGTGTTTGGGTTTCTCGGTCGAGCCTTCAATCATGCCTTTGCAGGTGGACAAATCCAATCCGCGGTAGCTCTTGCTCGCATCCTGGGAATTGTGGCATGTCGTGCAAGCAACGCCTGGCCCAAACGCGTTGGGCGTGTTCATCAGGATATTGATGTATTTGTAGGTGATCGGGATGCTGCGCTTGATGATCAGTTCCTGAACCACATGGTCTTCGGCACCAGCGTCGGCAACCTTGCCGTCTTTCATGTCCTGGATGAACTGCTCGGCAATGGTGCGCTGCGCCAGCGCGCTGCCAGCACTGGCCAAACCGAGGGCAGCGATCATCCAAGCGGCCATTGAGATGGACTTGAAACGCGAAA
>DFWT01000010.1 GCA_002381045.1 Rhodoferax sp. UBA4127 | reverse complement strand
TGCACCTGGACCTGATCAGCGACCTCAAGCGCATCAATTCGCATATTTCATCCATCGCCTATCCGATTCTGGACTCGGCCGGTGCGCTGGAACCGAGTCGCTTGCGCCATGCTGTCACCGAGGCGGCCAGGCTGTCGGATCACCTGGGCACCGAACCCTAGCGTATGCGAACATACCCGTTCACATGAATCCGCAAACTTACGTTGAACAAAAAGCCGCGGCCTCAGGAAGCAGCTTTTACTACGCCTTCCTGTTCTTGCCCCCCGACAAGCGCGCAGCCATCACCGCTTTTTATGCCTTCTGCCGGGAGGTGGATGATGTGGTCGACGATATTGTGGACCCCAGCGTCGCGGCTACCAAGCTGCAGTGGTGGCGCACCGAGGTGGCGCAAGCGTTTGCTGGCAAACCCAATCACCCGGTGATGCATGCATTGATGCCGCTGGCAGAGACCTTTTCCATTGAGTCACACCACCTGTTGTCAGTGATTGACGGTTGCCAAATGGACCTGACGCAGACCCGCTACCTCGACTACCCCGGGCTGCAACGCTATTGCCACTTGGTGGCCGGTGTGGTGGGCGAAGTGGCCGCCCGCATTTTTGGTCAAACCCAGGCCGGTACCACCGCCTACGCCCACGCCCTGGGTCAGGCGCTGCAAGTCACCAACATCCTGCGCGACGTGGGCGAAGACGCGCGGCGCGGACGCATCTACCTGCCCATGAGCGACCTGCAGCAGTTTGGCGTCACCGCGCAGGAGATTCTGCACGGCAGCTACTCAGACCGCTTCACCACCCTGATGCGTTTTCAGGCCCAACGGGCACAGGGCCTGTACGACCAGGCCTTGGCCCTGCTGCCCGCCGCCGACCTGCGGGCACAAAAGCCTGGCCTAATGATGGCCAGCATCTACCGCGCCTTGCTGCGTGAAATCGAGAAAGAAAACTTTGCGGTGCTGCACCAGCGCTTCAGCCTGACACCGCTGCGCAAATTGTGGCTGGCCTGGAAAGTTCAGGCGTTGGGGCGCCTGTGATGCCAGTGCCCGATCGCTGCTTGAACAAGACATGAAACTGGCCGTTATCGGTGCCGGATGGGCTGGCCTGGCGGCAGCAGTCGTTGCCACAGAGGCTGGTCATAATGCTACTGTTTTTGAAGCATCTCACTCAGTCGGTGGAAGGGCTAGAGCCTTAAAAAATGCAAATGTCTATTCGCTGCCCAATGGCCAGTCAGCCACATTGGACAACGGCCAGCATATTCTGATTGGCGCCTACACCGAGACGCTGCGCCTCATGCGCACTGTCGGCTTGCAACCAGACGATTTGCTGCTGAACCTGCCCCTGACACTGCAGTTTCCCGACGGAGAAGGCATAGGATTCAAAGACTGGCCGACTCCGCTGGACGCGCTGGGCGGCATNNGAGTTGATCGAGCCGCTGTGCGTATCCGCCCTCAACACGCCCGCAAATCAAGCCAGTGCGCAAGTCTTTTTACGTGTCCTGCGTGACGCCTTGTTTGGCGCACCCGGTGGATCACGGCTGCTACTGCCTCTGGTCGATTTGAGCCAGCTGTTCCCCAATGCGGCAGCAGCCTGGCTAAAGACCCATGGCTCTGACGTCCGCTTGGGACAACGCGTACATCACATCGGTCAACAAACAGCTGGTTGGCTAGAAGTGTGGGGGGCAGAGCGTTTTGCGCAGGTCAAGGAGGAGCCCGTGCAGCGGGCGGGGGATACGGAGCAGAGCACTATGCCACCCAGGCTCCTAGTGAACGGTGAGGCTTTTGATGCGGTGGTTCTGGCGACACCACCGCATGAAGCTGCGCGGCTGCTAGCGCAACTCGCACAATCTTCGCCCGCAGACGACAAGTCGGCGCTAACGGCTTGGCTGGACGCCTGCCACAGCCTGCAATTTGAAGCCATTGCCACGGTGTATGCCTGGGCCGAAGGCTGTCGCCTGGCGCAACCCATGCTGGCTTTGCGCAGCACAACATCGCAACCCGCGCAGTTTGTCTTTGATCGCGGTCAGCTGGGCGGTGCCAGCGGGCTGTTGGCGTTTGTGGTCAGTGCCGCCCAAGGGGACCGTGCCACGCTGGAAGCCAAAGTGCTCGCCCAAGCCAAAGCGCAGTTAGGCCTGAGCTTGCAAGTGATTAAAACCGTCGTGGAAAAGCGCGCCACCTTTGCCTGCACACCAGGCCTGCAGCGCCCATCTGCGCAACTGCTACCTGGGCTTGTGGCCTGTGGGGACTACATTGCCGGCCCATACCCTGCCACCCTGGAGGGCGCAGTGCGCAGCGGTATCAACGCTGCACTGTCGCTGACACCCAAAACGTGAAACTAGCTGGCTTTGCCCAGCAAACCACCCAGCATGCCCAGCAAGTCGCCGGCATTGCCCAAACCACCTTCGGGTGCGGTGCCGTTGGGCGTGAGCTTGTCCACCAAACCGGGAAGCATTTCCGCCAGTTGGTCAGTCAACTGCGAGCCATCCATTCCCACCTGGCCAGCGAGCTTGCTCAGGGTGTCAGGGCCAAGCACCGAGCTCAGTTGATCTGCCGAAATCGGCAGGTTGCTGCCGCTGCCAATCCAGGAACTCAGCACATTGCCCAGGCCAGCCTGGTTAAATTTCTCCATCATGCCTTGCAAGCCACCCAGTTCGCCGTTGTTGGCCAGCAAATTACCCAACACCTGGGTCAAGTTGCTACCCCCCACTTGTTCCTGCAACTGGCTGCTGACAGCACCCAAAACCGAGTCAAATAATCCCATGATCAGATCCTTTAAAGAAGCCGGCATCATAGCCAACAGAAATGACGCTGCCGCTTATGATTGCAAGCAATTCATAGCGACCTGACACCCCCCATGAAACTGGTCACCAAAATTCTTTTAGGCCTGCTGAGCCTGGTTGTCCTCGTCACTCTAGGCGTGTCTTGGTACCTGTACACCAAGCAACCCCAACGCGCTGGTGACACCACCTTGACGAAGCTCAGTGGCCCGGTCACGGTGCGTTATGACGAGCTCGGCGTACCGCATATCAAGGCCAGCAACGAACCCGACCTTTACCGTGCCCTGGGTTATGTCCACGCCCAAGACCGCTTGTTTCAGATGGAAATGGCACGCCGCTTGGCGCAGGGCGAGATGGCCGAGGTGATGGGCATCAAGTTGGTCAAACTGGACCGTCTGTTTCGCACCTTGGGCTTGCGTACCCATGCCAAGAAGGTGNNATGGCCGCCGCGATGGACCCGCAAAGTCCAGCCGTGGTGGCGCTAACTGCTTATCTGGATGGCATCAACCAGTTCCAGGCCAGCCACCCGGCACCCATCGAATTTGACATTCTGGGCATCCCCAAGCGCCCGTTCACCTTGGAAGACACCGTAGCGGTATCAGGCTACCTGGCCTATAGCTTTGCCATGGCCTTCAAGACCGAGCCGCTGCTGACTTTTGTGCGGGACGAGTTGGGCGAGGGCTATCTGAATGTGTTTGAGTTGGACTGGAATCCGTTGGGTGTGCTGCAAAAAGCGCCGCCCACCGCCAGCTACGTACCTCCATCACCTCGTACTCACCCCGATTGGGACAGCCTGAACCAACTGGCTCAGGTCAGCCGGGAAGCTGAAAGCCTTGCTGGTGTGCCCCTGCTGGAAGGCAGCAACGCCTGGGTGATCTCAGGCACGCGCACCTCCAGCGGTAAACCCTTGCTGGCTGGCGACCCGCACATTGGGTTTTCATTGCCTTCGGTCTGGTACGAGGCGCAGTTAAGCGCGCCTGGCTTTGAGTTGTATGGCTACTTCTCGGCACTGAACGCATCCGCCCTGCTTGGGCACAGCCAGCAATTTGGCTGGAGCCTGACCATGTTCCAGAACGACGACATCGATTTGATTGCTGAAAAAGTCAACCCGGCCAACTCCAACCAGGTGTGGTTCAAAGACAAATGGGTCGACCTTGAAAGCACCACGGAGACCATCAAGGTCAAGGACAACAAGTCGATCAAACTCACCCTGCAACGCTCACCGCACGGCCCCATCATCAGCAACGCCTTCAAGGACCAACTTGGTAACAGCGCCGCAGGTGCACCTGTAGCCATGTGGTGGGCGTTCCTGGAAACCGAGAACCCGCTGGCGCAGGCGTTTTATGAACTGAACCGGGCCGACACCTTGAGCAAGGCACGCGAGGCTGCCAGCAAGGTCCATGCCCCAGGCCTGAACATTGTCTGGGCCAATGCGGCAGGAGACATTGGCTGGTGGGCTGCGGCTCAGTTGCCGATTCGCCCATTGAATGTCAACCCGACCTTCATTCTGGACGGTGCCAGCCCCGAGGCCGACAAGGCAGGTTTCTACCGCTTCAGCGACAACCCCCAGCAAGAAAACCCGCTTCAAGGCTACATCGTGTCGGCCAACCAGCAACCCAAGAGCACCAGTGGTGTGCCGATTCCGGGCTACTACAACCTGTATGACCGGGCCCAGGCCTTGGAAGATCGACTGGGCAGCGACAAATTTCAATGGCATCAGCTCAACACCGAGTCCTTGCAGCTGAGCACCCAAACCGGCTATTTCTGGCGGGTGCTCAGCCCCTTGATGGCCGACCTGAGCGATGTGGTCCGTGAGCCCCTGGAGCGCTCGGTGTTTGACAGCCTAGTGCAGTGGGATGGCCAGTACAGCCTGCCCAACATTCCCCCCACGGTTTTCACCCAGTTTGTTTTCGAGCTAACCAAGGCCAGCATGGCCGATGAGCTTGGGCCAGCCCAGTTTGAGAACCTGCTGGGCACCCGGGCACTGGACCTGGCCCTGCCCCGACTGGCTGCAGATGACGCTTCCCCTTGGTGGAACAACGTCAAAACGCCACAACCAGAGACTAGGCGCGATATCGTGCGCATCGCCTGGCGCGCCAGCATAGACCACCTCAAAGCCACACTGGGCAAAAGCCCTAATGACTGGGGCTGGGGAAACGCCCACACCCTGACTCATGTGCATCCGCTGGGCAACCAAAGGCCATACAGCTGGGTGTTCAACGTCGGCCCTTTTGCAGCACCCGGCGGGCGCGAAGTACCCAACAACCTGTCCACCCCCATTGGTCCGGCGCCCTGGGCCGTCAAGCATGGCCCATCGACACGACGCATCGTCGACTTTGCAGATGCAAGCAAAGCACGCGGAATCACTCCGGTGGGGCAAAGCGGTGTGTTGTTTGACCTGCATTACCATGACCAGGCCGAGGCCTTTATGGTGGGTGGCAATATGCCTCAGTACCTCAAAGAGCAAGACGTCGTTGCCAACACCCGCGACATGTTGACGATCAAACCCCGCTGANNTTTCAGCATGGT
Source organism: Rhodoferax sp. UBA4127 (assembly GCA_002381045.1). Lineage (GTDB taxonomy): Bacteria > Pseudomonadota > Gammaproteobacteria > Burkholderiales > Burkholderiaceae_C > Rhodoferax. Next base: position 1,362 of record DFWT01000010.1, on the reverse strand, counting down.
CAAGCGCCCGTGACTGCGGTCTTGTACTGCAACTTGGGCACGCCTGATGCACCCAAAGCGCCCGAGGTGCGGCGTTTTCTGGCCGAGTTCTTGGGCGACCCTCGGGTGGTGGAAATCCCGCGCCTGATTTGGCTGATGATTTTGCATGGCGTGATTTTGCGGGTGCGTCCGGCCAAATCAGCCGCCAAATACGCCAGCATCTGGATGCCAGAAGGCTCGCCACTGAAATATTGGACCGATAAGCTGACCGCCGCTTTGCAAACCCAACTGGCCCAGTCGGGTCATCAAGTACAGGTGCGTTCGGCCATGCGCTACGGCAGCAATTCCATCGCCACACAACTCGATGCACTCAAGGTCGCTGGTGCAACCCGTGTGCTGATCCTGCCGGCCTACCCTCAGTACTCTGCCACCACCACCGCCAGTGTGTTTGACGCGGTCTACACCTGGGCCGCGGCCACCCGCAACATCCCTGAGTTTCGCTTTGTCAATCACTACCACGACGACCCGCGTTACATCGCGGCCCTGGCAAGCAAGGTGCAACAGTACTGGCAAACCAACGGCCGGCCAGATGAGCTGGTGATGAGCTTTCACGGCGTGCCCGAGCGCACCCTGCTGCTGGGTGACCCCTACCACTGCGAGTGCTTCAAGACGGCGCGGCTCTTGGCTGAACATTTGGGCCTGGCCAAGAACCAGTACCGCGTCACCTTCCAGTCACGGCTGGGGCGCGCCAAATGGCTGCAACCCTACACCGAGCCGACTCTGATTGAGATGGGCAAGTCGGGGGTCAAACGGGTGGACCTGATCTGCCCCGCGTTTGTGAGCGACTGCCTGGAAACCCTGGAAGAAATCAATCAGGAAGCCCGCGAGGCGTTTTTGCATGCCGGAGGCAAAGAATTTCATTACATCCCATGCCTTAACGATGACGCGGCCTGGGTCACTGCGCTGGGTGATATTGCCCAGCAGCATTTGCAGGGCTGGCCTACGCTTTCTGCACCGAATACCGCTGCGCTGCACATCTCTCGCGAGCAGGCATTGGCATTGGGGGCCAAGCAGTAGCCTAAGTTTCGACGTGCTTGATCGGCAGCGTCAGCCTGAAAGTGGTACCTGCCCCTGGGGCACTGGTCACCTCAATCTGACCGTGGTGCCGTTGGATGATTTCCCAGGTAATTGACAGGCCCAAGCCAGTGCCCTTACCCACGGGTTTGGTGGTGTAAAACGGCTCGAAGATGCGCTTTTTCACATCCTCTGGCATACCACAACCGTTGTCACTGACCTCCAGCCAGACCGACTCGCCCTGCAGACCGTTTCGCAACGTGATGACACCCGGTGCCTGCAGCGCTTGCGCCGCATTGACCAGCAGGT
>DFWT01000268.1 GCA_002381045.1 Rhodoferax sp. UBA4127 | reverse complement strand
CACCGGCTTTGACGTCGATGCTGTGACCCAATTGGCGGCAGACATGGGGGTCAAGCTGGAGTTTGTGCCCGCCGAATGGGCCACCCTGGTCAATGGCATCGTGGCGGACCGCTTTGACATTTTTTCGGGGGCGTCCATCAGTATGGCGCGTGCGAAAACCGTGGCATTCTCAGATCCTTACCTTTACGCGGGTGCCGTGCCCTTGGTGGTGCAAAAGGCAGTCACCAAATTTCCTAACTGGGCCAGCCTGAACCAGCCCAACGTGATATTGGCCGTGCTGATGGGCACCACATTTGAGCAACAGGCACGTCAGCATTTTCCCAAAGCCAAAATTCGCGCGGTGGAAAAACCTGCCACGGGTTACCAGGAAGTCCTGGCCGGGCGTGCCAATGCCACTCTGACAAGCAATGTGGAAGCCGCCACACTGATGCATACCTATCCTGACTTGCGTATGGTGGGTGGCACGGCTGAGATGCGCAACAAGCGGCCATTTGCCTACCCACTGCCGCAAGGGGACGATGTCTGGCTGACCTTTGTGAACAACTGGATAGCGCTCAAGCAGGCCGAGGGCTTTTTTGACACGCTTGAGGCCAAATGGCTGAGCGCCAAAAAATAGGGCGTCTTCATCTCGGATTGACGCTGTGCGTGGTGCTGCTGGGTGCTTGCAGCAGCCAGACGTTGCAAGGCGAGGCTTACCACTGGGGTTGGTACATCTTTAATCCCCTGCAAGACAAAGGCGCCTCCAATCTGAAGTTTTTGCTGGGCGGCTTGGCTGACACGGTGTTGGTGTCGCTGTGTGCCATTTTGGGTTCGGTACTGTTAGGTTTGCTGGTGGCGCTGGCGGGTTTGTCGCGCCAGCGCTGGCTGAAGGTTTTCAACCGTGGCTATGTGGAGGTATTTCGGGCAATACCTTTGCTGGTCTTGTTACTCTGGTTGTTTTACGGCCTGCCTGTGATCGTGGGAGTGCAACTGGGTGTGTTTGCAACCGGGGTACTGGCCATGAGCCTGAGCGACAGCGCCTTTGAAGCCGAGATATTTCGTGCGGGCATTCAGTCGGTGCCCCATGGGCAACTGGAGGCTGCCCGTGCATTGGGTTTGCCTTGGGGCTTACAGATGCGGTTGGTGGTGCTGCCACAGGCCATCAAGGTCATTCTGCCCGCGTTGGGCAATCAACTGGTTTACGTGTTGAAGATGTCGTCGTTGATCTCAGTCATTGGTTTGGCAGAATTGACCCGCAAGGCCAATGAACTGAATGTCAACGAATACCGCCCGCTGGAGATTTACTCGTTGCTGGTGTTGGAGTACCTGATGTTGATCCTTGTGGTGTCGCATTTGGTGCGGCGCATGGAGCGACGCTTGGCCACGCCGCATTAACTGGGTCGCGAAGGCACCTTCGTCACATGATTTTTTACGCAACCGCCTTGTCCAGCTACAGTGCAAAAGTGCGCATCGTCCTGTGTGCCAAAGGCGTTGAATTTGAGGAGTGTGAACCACCCGAGGGTTACCGTTCTGAGGTTTACCGCGCCATTGTTCCCATGGGCACGCTGCCCGCCATTCAGGAAGGGGTGTGGGTGCTGTCTGAATCGGAAGCCATCAACGAGTACCTTGAAGAGGCTTACCCAAAGCCGGCGATGTTGCCCGCAGAGAAGCAACTGCGTGGCCATGTGCGTTTTGTCTGCCGCTTTCACGACATGTACCTGGAGCCACTGGTGCGCACGCTGTTTGCCCAGGTGAAGCCGTCCCACCGGCAAGCAGAGGTTGTCACTGCCCAGCGGCTTGAGATTGAACGGCGTTTAGGTCAGCTCTTGCTCTGGGCCCGTCCTCAGCCCTATTTGTTGACCCCCGAGTTGAGTCTGGCGGATTGCGGCTTGCTGGTCACATTGCCATTGGCACAAGAGATTTTGGCGGCTACCGGTCAGCAACTGACGGTGCCAACTGCCTTGCGGAACTGGCACGCCGCTGCGTCTGCCCATCCTGCAGTCGTGCAGGCGCTGGCACCTTGGGCGCTGGCCACGCGCGCTTGGCTGAGCCAGTCAGCGCGTGCCTGAATCTGCCGAGTAGGTCGGGCGCATCCACACCGCACGCCATAACATCAACGGCACATCCGACGCGGTAAGTTTGGGGCGCGTGCGCCAGGTGGCAAAGTGCAACTGCTCGATCTTGTCCAGAATGCGCAGACCGCCTTGCACCACCAGCCGCAGCTCCCAGCCAGCACGGCCGGGAAGTCGATGGCAAAGCTGTGCACCTTTTTGCATCGTACCCCTTGCATAATCTGTGTAAGCAGCTATTAATTGCCGAGCGCTTTCACTGTGGCTGTCGGGTTGCAGATCGGCATCTGTCACACCAGCGGCTTGCATGGCCTCGGTGCTTAAGTACCAGCGTTGGCGCGGCAGGTCGACGCTGACATCCTGCCAGAAGTTGATGAGTTGAAGTGCGGTGCAAATCTGATCGCTCTGTGCCAGCGCCTGTGGGTCGGTGATGTCGTACAGGTGCATCAGCAAGCGCCCGATGGGGTTGGCTGAGCGCCGGCAATAGTCCAGCAGTTCGGCATCGTTGGCATAGCGACGCTCCTCGAAGGTAAAGCGCACGTCCTGCTCAAAGGCGTCCAACAGGTCGGTCAGCAAACCCAATGGCAATTGATGGCGTTTGATGATGTCGGCCAATGGCATGAAGACCTGCGGCCATTGGTCGCTGATGGGTCGACCCTGGGTCAATGCCAGCAAATCGCTCCGATAGGCGTTCAGGGCGTTGAGTCGTTCATCACGGCTGGCATCACCTTCATCCGCCAGGTCGTCCGCGGTGCGGGCAAAGTGGTAAATCGCCGCCACCGCCGGACGCAGATGGGCAGGGCACAGGACGGACGCCACAGGAAAATTTTCATAGTGGGTAACTGGCGCGGCAGACTGGACCCGGCTAGCTTGGCTAGGATGCATTCCGTGCCCTCGTCGACTTAACAGCGGAGCACCGCAGTAAAGCACCCTCACTCCAAAGGGTTGTTACAAAAAATCGCGCTGGTGCGCCAAGCTTGACTAGAATTAGTAACCGGTTGGTCATTAACGTACTTTGTCGGGGAGCAAAAAGCCCATGAAATCCAATTTGTTGCGCACCCAGTGGGGTCGCATGGCGACCACTATAGCCGTTGCCTTGATGTTGCCAGCCTGCTCTAAGCCAGAGCCGCCTCCCGAGCCCATTCGTTCGGTGAAAGTCATCACCGTGGGTTTGCAGCCGTCTCAAACCGTGCTGGAATACGCTGGCCAAGTGCAGGCCCGGGTCGAATCAAGGCTGGGATTTCGGGTGGTGGGCAAGCTGATTGCGCGCCCGGTGGAATTGGGCCAGCGGGTGCAGGCCGGCCAGGTACTGGCGCAACTTGATCCACTGGATCTGAAACTCGCCAACGATGCAGCGCAGGCCCAGGTGGCCGCAGCGCGTACCAATCGTGACCTGGCCGCCGCCGACTTCAAGCGTTATCAGGAATTGCGCTCCCAAAACTTCATCAGCGGCGCCGAGTTGGAGCGGCGCGATGCTGCGCTCAAGTCGGCCCAGGCGCAATTGGATCAGGCCCAAGCGCAACTGACCGCCCAAGGCAACCAGGCCAGCTATGCGGTGTTGCGGGCTGATGCCGCCGGTGTGGTGACCGGCGTGTTGGCCGAGCGTGGCCAAGTTGTCACTGCCGGTACACCTGTGGTCACAGTCGCTCAAGACGGCCCACGCGAAGTGGCATTTTCTGTTCCTGAGGACAAAGTGGCTGCCATCAAAGCAGGCTCGGCAGTGACGGTGCGGGCGTGGGCCAGCGGCCAGAGTTTGAAGGGTGTGGTGCGGGAAGTGGCTGCCAGTGCTGACACGATGACGCGCACGTTTGCGGTCAAAGTCGCGCTGGATGTCAAGGACAGCCTGCCCCTGGGCAGTACCGTGTCGGTGTTGCCTGGCGCGCTGTCTCGTGCAGGGCAGCCGGTGTTGCGCTTGCCCACCAGCGCCCTGAAGCAGGAAGGTCAAAACACGGTGGTTTGGGTGCTTAACCCCACCAGCATGACCGTGAGTACTAAGCCGGTGCAGATTGCCACGGCGGATGGCAATGACGTGGTGGTGGTTGGTGGTCTGACCCCCGGCGAGCAGGTGGTGGTGGCCGGTGTGCATGTGCTGGCGCCCAACCAAAAGGTCAGTCTTTACAAGGAAAATGTGGCTTTATCCCTTACCAGTAAAGCGCAAACAGCTCCTGGAAATGTAGCGTCTGTGGCGCCTGCTGCAGGTGCATCGGCTGTGGCCAAGTGAGGCGAGCATGAGCGAAAACCACTTGCATCCGGAGCAGGGATTCAACCTGTCGCGATGGGCCATTGAGCATGCGCCACTGACGCGTTTTTTGATGATCGTGCTGATGGTGCTAGGCATGTCGGCCTACTTCCAACTGGGTCAAGACGAAGACCCGCCGTTTACCTTCCGGGCCATGGTGGTGCGTGCCTACTGGCCAGGGGCAACGGCCCAGCAAATGGCCGAACAGGTCACCGACAAATTGGAGCGCACGCTGCAAGAGGTGCCTTACTCGGATGTGATCCGCAGCTACGCCAAACCGGGCGAAACCGTGATTACCTTGCAAATCAAGGACTACGCGCGCGGCGCAGGGGTCACCAACGTCTGGTACCAGGTGCGCAAGAAAATTGCCGACATGCGTGGCACCTTGCCCCAAGGTGTGCAAGGGCCGTTTTTTAACGACGATTTTGGTGATGTGTATGGTGTGATTTACGCGCTTCAGGCGCCTGGTTTCAGCCGCCCTGAAATCAAGGTGTTTGCCGACGAGGTACGTCAACAGCTGTTGCGGGTGCCAGATGTAGCCAAGGTGGAGCTGTTTGGTGTGCAAGACGAAAAACTCTATGTAGAAATTTCGCAAAAGCGCCTGGCGCAACTGGGGCTGGATTTGAACGCGGTGTTGGCTCAATTGGCGCAGCAAAACGCGGTGGAATCCGCCGGCAGTGTGCAAACACCTCAGGATGTGGTGCAGGTGCGTGTGGCAGGCCAATTTACAGCGGTGGAAGACCTGCGTGCCTTGGCCATCCAGTCAGGCGGTCGGCAAATCAGATTGGGCGACATTGCAGAGATCAAGCGTGATTTTGTCGACCCGCCAGCCGTCAAGGTGCGTTTTCAGGGCGAGGAAGTGATTGCCCTTGGCATCTCCATGACCAAAGGGGGCGACATCATTGCCCTGGGCAAAGCGCTGCGTGCTGCCACTGACCGCATTGAACACACGCTGCCCATGGGTGTGACGCTGGCCCAGGTGCAAGACCAACCCAAATCAGTGGCCAATTCGGTCAACGAGTTTGTCAAGGTGCTGATTGAAGCGGTGGCGATTGTGCTGGCGGTCAGTTTCTTGGCTCTGGGTTTGCACGCCCGGCCGGGCAAGCATCCGTTTTACAAGCGTTGGACGCTGGATGTGCGCCCGGGGCTGGTGGTAGGCATCACCATCCCGCTGGTGTTGGCCATGACTTTCTTGGCCATGAATTACTGGGGCATCGGGTTGCACAAGATTTCGCTGGGTTCGCTCATCATTGCGCTGGGCCTGCTGGTGGACGATGCCATCATCGCCGTCGAGATGATGGTGCGCAAAATGGAAGAAGGCTACGATAAGGTGCGTGCGGCCACCTTTGCCTATGAGATCACAGCCATGCCCATGCTGACTGGCACCTTGATCACCGCAGCGGGTTTTCTGCCTATTGGTATTGCCAAGAGCGTTACCGGTGAGTACACCTTTGCCATCTTTGCAGTGACCGTGATTGCCTTGTGCCTGAGCTGGATTGTGTCGGTGTATTTTGTGCCTTACCTGGGCACGCGTTTGCTCAAGACACCGCCCCATGTGGAGGCCAGCGCGGCCGACCACGAACATGACATGTACGACACGCCGTTCTACAACACCTTTCGTCGGGCCTTGAATGCATGCATCCGGCACCGCTGGATCACCATAGGCATGACGGTCGCACTATTTGGTTTGGGTATTGCAGGCATGGGACGGGTGCAGCAGCAGTTTTTCCCGGATTCGACCCGCCCAGAAATTCTGGTGGACTTGTGGTCGCCCGAGGGCACCTCATTTGCAGCGACCGAAGAAGTGGCAAAGCGGGTGGAAGCCCGCCTGATGCGTGAACCCGACGTGGTGTCCGTGGTGCAGTGGGTGGGTTCAGGCTTGCCCCGCTTTTATTTGCCGATTCAGCAAATCTTTCAACAGACCAATGTCTCGCAGTTGATTGTGATGCCCAAAGACTTGCGCACCCGGGAGGCGCTGTACAAGGCGCTGCCCACGGTATTGGCGCAGGAATTTCCCGAGGTGCGTAGCCGTGTCAAGGTCTTGGCCAACGGTCCGCCGGTGGACTACCCTGTGCAGTTTCGGGTGATTGGCACCGACCCGGTGGTGCTGCGTGACATGGCCGACGAGGTCAAGCAGGTCATGCGTCAAAGTGCCCATACCCGCGGCGTGAACGACAACTGGAACGAGTCCATCAAGGTGATGCGTTTGGAGGTTGACCAGACCAAGGCGCGCGCCTTGGGTGTGACCAGCCAGGCCATTGCGCAGGCATCCAAAACCATTTTGAATGGCAGCACTATCGGCCAATACCGCGAAGGCGACAAGCTGATTGACATCGTGCTGCGTCAACCCCTGGATGAGCGCAATGCGATCACCGACATTGCCAACGCCTACCTGCCTACGGCATCGGGCAAATCGATCCCGCTCACACAGATCGCCAAGCCGGTATTCACCTGGGAGCCGGGCGTCATGTGGCGCGAGAGCCGCGATTACGCCATCACCGTGCAAAGTGACATTGTGGAAGGCATGCAGGGGGCTACGGTCACCAATGAATTGCTGCCCCAGTTGCGCGCGCTGGAGGCTAAGTGGGCTAAAGACCATCCTTTGGTGTATCGCGTTGAGGTGGCAGGCGCGGTGGCCGAAAGTGCCAAGGGCTCTTCAAGCATTGTGGTGGGTGTGCCAGTCATGCTGTTCATTACCTTCACGCTGCTGATGCTGCAGTTGCATAGCTTCAGCCGCGCGATGTTGGTGTTTTTGACCGGGCCATTGGGCATTGCGGGCGTGGCTGGTGCGCTGCTGTTGTTAAACCGGCCGTTCGGTTTCGTGGCGCTGCTGGGCGTGATTGCCTTAATGGGCATGATCCAACGCAATTCGGTGATTTTGATCGATCAGATCGAGCAGGACCGCGCCCGAGGTGTGCTGGCTTGGGAGGCGATTGTGGACTCGGCCGTTCGTCGCTTGCGCCCGATTGTGCTGACCGCAGCGGCGGCTGTGCTGGCCATGATTCCTCTAAGCCGTTCGGTGTTCTGGGGCCCGATGGCGGTGGCCATTATGGGTGGCCTGATTGTGGCCACGGTGCTGACGCTGCTTGCCTTACCGGCCATGTACGCGGCTTGGTTCAAGGTGACACCAACCAGCAAATAGTTTTTGCAGTGTTTGTTGGTGAAGATGGCGACCGAGGAGAAAGATCAGGCGCTGATGGCCCTTCACCAAGGTTAAAATCTCGCCAGATCTAAATCAGGGGCCGCCAGCGCGGCCTCTTTTGTTTTTTTGCGCGGGTGGCGAAATTGGTAGACGCACCAGGTTTAGGTCCTGACGGTAGCAATACTGTGCGGGTTCGAGTCCCGCCCCGCGCACCATCTTTTACTTTTTGGTCGGGTTGAACTGGTCAGCGGCCCGGCAAGCCTTGCCGAGCGCCAACTACTTCCGCACCTCGTCCACCAGGGTCCTGAAGTCATCGATGTCTTCAAAGCTGCGGTACACACTGGCAAAGCGCACATAGGCGACCTTATCGAGCTTTTTGAGCTGTGCCATCACCAGTTCGCCCACCCGAGTGGATAGCACTTCGCGCAGGCCGGAGTTCAGCAGCTTTTCTTCGATGCGCTCAACAGCGCTGTCCACGTGTTCGGTGCTGACAGGGCGTTTGCGCAGCGCCAAATTCATGGAGGCCAGCAACTTGCTGCGTTCGTACTCGATGCGCCGACCGTCTTTCTTGACGATGGTCGGAAAAGTAACGTCCGGGCGCTCATAGGTAGTGAAGCGTTTGTCGCACGACGCGCAGCGGCGCCGACGTCGAATGAAACCCCCGTCTTCAGCGATCCGTGTTTCCACCACTTGGGTGTCGGTATGGCTGCAAAACGGGCATTTCATCGGGTCAGTGGCCTGGGTTCAGTGACAGCGTGGTCGGGTCAGCCGTAGACAGGGAAACGCGCGGTCAGCGCGTTCACCTTGGCGCGCACCGCGGCAATGTTGGCTTCATCGCGCGGGTTGTCCAGCACGTCGGCAATCAGATGGGCAGTCATACGCGCTTCTTCGTCCTTGAAACCGCGGGTGGTCATGGCCGGGGTGCCCACACGCACGCCACTGGTCACCATGGGTTTTTCCGGGTCGTTGGGGATAGCGTTCTTGTTGATGGTCATGTGGGCTGCACCCAAAACGGCTTCGGCTTCCTTGCCGGTGATGCCTTTGGCGCGCAGATCCACTAGCATGACGTGCGATTCTGTGCGGCCACTCACAATGCGCAGGCCGCGACTGGTCAGGGTTTCGGCCACGATGCGGGCGTT
>DFWT01000105.1 GCA_002381045.1 Rhodoferax sp. UBA4127 | reverse complement strand
GGGCATTCGCATTCGCTGCTTTGGACGTCGATTACAGGTGCACTGCTTGGGGCCTGTGCGGCCCACTTGCACGGGCAGTGGCTAATTTGGCGCTGGTGGTGCCTGGCCATGTGGCTGGCCATGGCCACACACCCGCTGCTCGATGCGATGACGGTTTACGGGACGCAGTTGTTGCAACCCTTCACCGACGAAGCCTACGGTGTGGGCAGCATGTTCATCATCGATCCGCTTTACACCTTGCCGTTATTGGTCGGTGTGATGCTGGCGTTGCGCCGCCCTGTGGCGCACGGCTTGACATGGAATGTGCGCCTGCTGGCGTTCAGCTCGGCCTACCTTGTGTGGAGCATGGTGGCGCAGTCCTGGGTGCAAAGCCAGGTGCAAAGCGCGTTGCGGGCACAAGGCATCCAGGCGCAAACCCTCCTGATCACACCCGCCCCACTCAATACAGTGCTGTGGCGGGCCGTGGTGGTGCAAGGCGACCACTACCTGGAAGGTTACTACTCGCTGTTTGATGGGGGCCGCCCGGCGCGTTGGACAGCGCACCTGCGCGGCAGCGACTTAATGCAAACCCAGGCCCACCACCCGCATGTGCCACGGATGATGCGGTTTGCCGATGGACTGGTGCGACTGTCCATTGAAAACGGNNCGACCGATTTGCGCATGGGGCAGGAGGGTGCATACGTGTTTGACTTTGACCTCGGCCCACCGGTGGCGCCTGGCCAAACACCGCCGGCGGCAGTGCAACACAGCCAACGCCCGCCTGTGCAAGAAAGCCTGCAATGGCTCTGGGTCCGTATGTGGGGTGCAGACCTGCCGCCTCTGTTTGCAACGCCCGGGTGATTCCTCACCATCGCCCGTTAGGGCACTCTCCCCTGCACCCCTCACCCGCAACAAGTCAACTCACTACGCAATCAAAGCGCCCACCACCCCAGGTACCAGGCCAGGCCAGCGCCAGCGGCAATCAGCAGCACAAAGTACCAACCCCAGGGTTTGGATTCTTCGGCATAAGGGTCTTGCATCGAGCGCTCGGCATTGGCTGGCAGTCTAGCCAAATGCGTGAGCGAGGTACCAAACGGGATGTTGATGCGAGCCCGTGCATTCACAGCCCAACCATTGGCATCCAGAATAGGCCCAAGATTGCGGCTGCGCAGCTTGAACCAAGCAAAAACCACTGCAGGCAAGGAAATAACTAACATAAGACCAAGCAAGGCCAGCGGTATTTGCCACCACGCCAAGGCAAACAAGCCGGTCAACGCCGACACCAAGGCCGTGCCCAAGGCACCGAGCGCCAGACCGATGGCAGCAAAGATACCGGCAAACTTGCCCACATCAAAAGGCGTCGGCGGCGCGGGTGGCGCAGGTGGCGAAGCTTTAGCGGTTACCGCCTTTTGAGTGGCGTTTTGAGCAACCGCACCCAAATGGTCTTCAGAGGCTTTGGCTTTGCTGGCCGCCATCTTTTGCAACTGCTCGCTCACCAGGCGCGCCATGCGTTTGTAGGGCGACCAGAACGCCTGACGCAGGCTGATCGGGTTGTCTACCAGCTTGGTAATGGTGGCGTTCCAGTCTTGGCCTTTGCGGTCGTAAAACACGCCGTTGCGCCCCACCATCAACTGGTCGGCGTCGCCGGCCGTGAAGCGGGCGGCCACCATCGCCACCCGGATGCACTGCTCCTGATACAGCAGCACCCCCAGGGTNNGGCGCCCCACCATCAGATGCGAGACATCGCCCGCCGTCATGGCGGCAGCCACACTCATTTTTTCGGCACCGCGCACACAGTCCACGTAAATCAGGCAAACCCGCGACAAGCCGGCCATGGCCGCATGTTTGCCGGCATCGTTCACTGCCACGCATAGGTCACAGGCGCGCTCATCGATGTACAACGTCCCCACCTGAAAAGTAGCTGGGCCATGGCGGGAGTAAAAGTCCTTGAAAGCCACAAAGTTGTTGGCCAGAGTCATCAGGTCACGGGTGTAGCAAGCCAGTTTTACAAGGTCACGCACACCCTCGTCTTGCGCCAGCGGATCAGGCTTGGCTCCCAGCCAAGTGCCATAGGGCGCCAGCTTGTCTTTTAGGCTTTGCCACTGCGCTGCATTCAGCGTGCTGACATCCCCCAATATGGGCGTGACCGCCGCAGTTTTAAAGACCGCCATACGCTCGCTCCATGCCGGGTTCAGGCCTGCAAGCAGCGTCAGGTCCGCTTGCGCCTGCACATGGGACAAGGGCAAGGCGGCAATGCCATCGGTGTCACTCTTGAGCGCACTCGCACCCAGCGCGGTCAAGGCGTCGCCTGAGGCGTTCAGTGCTTGACCGGCACGCACATCGAATGCTGCCAGGCTGCAACGCACAAACCAATCATCCACTTTGTCCTGTACCGCGGCCATTGCGGCATAGGCAGCCTCAGTGGCGTCACCCAGGGGTTTGACATCGGCACCAGCAGCCTCCCAAGCGGCCAGGGCTTGGTCAGCATAACGCTGCTGGGCTGCACTGGCTGCGGCCACCGTCACCATGTCATCGGCACCGCCCTGGTGTGCCAGTGCCTCGCGTGCGGCTGCAGCCAAGCGGGCACCCACCTCGTCGTCTGTCTTGATGGCAGACAGCGGCACACCTGGCAACATCTTTACCAGAACCTCGTGCTGCGTCAGTCGCTGACCTGCCCAATCCACCGCGGCAATCAGCTCGGGGGCACGCACAAAACCATCGGCGTCGCTGTCCACAAACGCCATCGTCCGGGCGTCAAACTCGACCCCTTGGGTAGGGCAAGCCAAGGCCACCCACAGCTTTTGGTCAAGTTCGCCAATGGCGAGCAGCTCAGCAGCAGTTTCCAGGCGCACCTGGTCAAAACCACCGGCTCTGAAAAAACGCCAACGGGACAAATTTGGTTTCATAGGCTTGGGAATCAATCAGGTTGATGAAGGTCAAATCAGGATCGGGGCGGAGCATACACCACCGACGCGGAGGCGGCTTCGACGCACGATGCGGCCACTGGCTGCTTCGATGCACGGCGCGGCGACTGGGTCAGGTGCATGCGGTTTTGAGGTGCATTCACGCGCGGGGTTACCAATCAGCATGCAACGGCATGCAGACGCACGCCTTGCGCATGATTTGGTCCCAAAACCGCAT
>DFWT01000042.1:15755-16007 GCA_002381045.1 Rhodoferax sp. UBA4127 | reverse complement strand
GCGTGGCAAAGCTGTGGCGCAGCGTGTGCATCGAGACGCGCTTGTCGATTTTTGCGACCTCAGCCGCGAAGTGGATAGCCCGGTTGAGTTGACGCGTGCTTAGCGGGTCCATCGGATTCAGACCGGGGAACAGCCAGCCGCCGGACAAGATCTTGCCCTGGGCGTGGCCCAGTCGCCACCAACACCGTAGCCGCTCCACAAGCACGGGCGAGAGCATAGCGTAGCGATCTTTTTGGCCCTTGCCCTGCTCCA
>DFWT01000042.1:0-15733 GCA_002381045.1 Rhodoferax sp. UBA4127 | reverse complement strand
AACTTCAATCCCATGATGGTGGCGTTGAGCGTGGCCGGCGAGGTGCCGTGGTCGACCAGGTGCAACTGAAAGCGCCGCAGTTCCTCGGTGCTGGCAGTGTCGGGCGAGCGCTTCAGATATGCAGCCAATTTGCGCACGGCGCGAACATAGGCGACTTGTGTCTTCTCGCACAATTTGCGCATTCGCATGTCCTCGATCATGCGTTGACGTAGCGGTGAGACGGCTTGACTTGATGACTCCATGGTGATGCTCCTGTAGTGAACGAGGCCGATTGCCTCGGTTCACAACATAGCCACGGACTCGCCCTGCTGCAAACACCAACACCGCATCGATGCGGCTTACCGCGCGAGCGGTTTAGTCCATGGGCTGGAAGCGGACTTGATTCGCGCCCTAAAGCAGACATGAACTTCATTGCAGCCTAGCACCGAACTGGACCCAATCTGAACGGGCGCAGTCACCCGTTTGGGGCAGCACGTTACTCGGCGGCAATAGCCAGAACTGCGTACAACTCACGAATCTCCTCAACTGAGAACTGTTGCACATACTGTCTCTCTTGGTTGTTAGCAATAACGCTATTGCCTAAAACATTTAGTGTGCTGATGTCACCGTTGAAATGCTTAATGCGAATCACCGTGCGCGGAACATAAGTTACGACACTCACCTCCCAACCGGACGCTCTCCGTGAAAACCATCCTGTCAGTGACACAAGTTGAGTTGGGGAAAGCGCTACAGGTTTGGTGTTGGCACCAGACTTGTACTGCTCGACCGTCGCTGAGATAGGTGTCGGAAGCACAAACTTGCACCCGGCAAAGCCAAATGCCAGGGTCAAAAGTAGGAAAACTGCCAAGAATCTTGTCGATTTCATTTGCGTAATCAGATGTCCGCTAGCGCTGCGAAGTTGACGGAAGGGTGGCCGCCGTTGTGGGTCCATTCGACGAACCAGTTAAACCTTACATCCGATGGCAACCTTGGCCAATCAACCATGTTGCTCAATTTGGGCTCCTCGGTTTGTTTGCATCGTCGTCATTCCAGAGGCTGAGCACGCGTCCACGGCCATACTCTCTCTCCAGCTGCTCCTTCGCATCATCGAGATTCTTGGCAACTACAGTGACGCGAAGACAAGCCGAACGCGGTCCGGGGTCTGAACAGTCTGAAATTAGCGCTTCATACGGCCGTAGTTCAGAATGAGCTTCCATGTCGTGAGTGCTGCGGAGGTTTAACGCAATGTCCAGAGCGTGCAAAGGTGAACTATAAGTAGGACGCTACTCCACAAGTTGGCCATCGAATCCTCCCGAAAATGGCTTTCAGCCTTGTTTTATGCCGTTTTACACGGACTTTTATTCAGCTTCAAATTCTACAAACACCGTAGACTGATTTACACCCATTCTAGGAGGCAAGCTGGTTTTCACCCAAAACTGGACCATGCACTTGAAGGACCGCTTCCGCTGCGAACCGGCGGTACATCTTCATGGGCATTCTGCCACCAGCATCGGGCTGGTTGCAGACATTGACCGCCCTCAATAGCGAACGTTCAATCTTCCCTTCGTTCTGACTTCTTCAGGAAAAATACAGAATTCCTAAAAGATGGGAGGTAGCAAAGATTCAAGAAATCCCAAGATACCCAAGGCTCTGTGCCACATTCAAAACGACTCGATTCATCGCCATTTTGAACTGTGACAATGGGGCTGCAAACAGTGTCGAGAACTACCTGGAGTTGGTGGGACGCATGCGAGACAGTCAAGACGGCAGTCTCACCGGTCCTAACCTTGGCGACTTTTGCGCCATCCACAAAAATATCGAGTGGTACCCATGCACCCATCGAACCTTTGTTTCTGTGTATCTCAATGCGCATGTGAAATATTGGACAACTTAGTTTACAAATGATTCCTCTGCATTGTGACTGCCTTCTCATGAAGTGGACATTCCCCATTTGGGGGATAACGCTGGATGACCGCTCCCGCGGCTATCCGGGTCTACAACTTTTTCCAGACCTGACATTCATTTTTCACGGTCAGCTTCGGAGAAAGTTGGCTGTCTCCAGTAGACTGGGAGCGGGTATTAACGCGATACAGTCGGAAGTCAAGTTAGCCGCGAAAACCGACGTTTAGTTTTGGCGATTCGCAGCCCGAATTCAACCCAAAGCAGCGTTACCTGAAAAGTGGGCATCGCCAAGCGAAGTCCCAAAGGATTTTCCATTTGTGGAATACGTAAATTGGGGGGCACCTATCTCTTCAATATCTCATCGTCTAGTCGCTTTGAGACAAGTTCTCCTCGTGTCGTCTCCACTATTGCGGAACCTTCCTCAATGCGAAAACCCAAAAGAATCTCCTTGGGCGCTTCTCCACATCGAATACCGGAACACGGAAGGCCGTCATTAAAGTTCGCAATCGGGCGTAACGTTTTGCGCTCATAGAGCATCACAACTGGGCTCAGCCCAGCGTTAACAGCAGCGGAGTTTTCGAAGACGTAAATAAGGCCAATGTAACTTTCCGAGCAAAAACCGAGTCGATTACGCATGGACTCCGGTTGCATATTTACTACTCTGCCATCCCAGCTGAACAAAGTCTCCCGTCCCTGTGTGCCCGCAATTGGGGTAGTCCCTAGGCTACATGGCACACGTGCCGTTTCGTTACGTAGCACCTCTTTTGGATGCCTGTCTGGTGTGCCTTGTCCCACTGCCCGCAAAATGGCGTTTGTATATCCCATTGCACCACTGGCAATCGGGCAAAACTCCGGTGCATTCCACTTTCCCCTCCTAATCTTCAGTCTTTGCTCGTAGACCGTTGAATTGGTCGCCTCATTTCGCAGCTTTATTACTGCACCTTCGTCCGTGCTCTGAAGCTGTAATACATATTTTTTCAGGTTTACGGGGGTTCGAACGGTTATGCCTGTGGTGGTCTGATTGACATGTGGGTAACTAACCCAATCGAATCCCCCATCTTCATACCGAATAAAGGATGGCGCCCAAAAAAATGGAGTGCTGCTATCCGACTTACGGTACTTGGGTTCCAAGTCTAGTTTTATCAGTTCTCCGGCTGGAACTAATGCTTCGTTCGGCCAAACAAAGGGCACCCCACAGAACTCAGCCGTTGTAAAAGCCATCCCTTTGGATAGGAACATATCTTTTTCTTGGAGATTTGCACTTCGAGTTTGCTGCAGGTGCACTAGTCCAATTGCTATCAGGACCACAATAATAGCCGAGCCAATAACCTTCACATGAGGGCGACTCAAGCTTTTTGCATGTACTGCAGCTGCCATAGCCAGAAGCATCAGGGAAGTGAGCCACAGAATCGCGCCCCATCCCCAACTTACAACCGGGAGAATAGTGCCCGAGCCCTCGTTCTGAATGACGCCACGAAAGAACGGTAGCGTGGCAGCCAAAAGCAGCATAAGACTGACCGACACTACGGGAGTCTTGTTGCTAGCCAATTTGAGGGTGGCCGCCAAAAAAAAGAAGTTGGCATACACCGCCCAGCCGTTTACAGCCCAACCAAAAAGCGTACCCAAGAACAAGCATTCCAAGCCGGATGTATAGGCCTCAGTGCGAGTAGCAACTATGAATCCGGGTAGCGCTAGGGAAACAAGCCAAAAAACCCATGCCGCGCTCAATAACTGTCTAGTGAGTGAATCCAACGTTGCAATCGAATTGCCCTCGACCAAAGTTGAGGCTCCGTCATCGGTAACAACTTTCATTTGAAATTTCCCATCCCTGTGTCTTTGTCACGGTATCACAATCGGCCTGACCTCTACGGTGCATTGCCGGTACAGGCTTTTCTCCATTGCTGACCTTCAATTTTGATTGGCAGCTTCCGAGACAACTGGCTGACTCCTGAGGGCTGGAAGCGGACTTTTCTGGTGCTCCGAAGCTGTCACTCGGAACGCCCTTTTATCGTTCAGGGTAAGGGGCGAATTGCATTCGGCGCGTCCCGCTTGACCGCAGGGTTAGGGCAAGGAATATCTGCCCTCTCATTCCACAGTCTATAGCTTGGAATTTTCCAGGTTTTCTCTTTGATTTCTATCGTCAATACGCCGTCTTGAATATTGGACCTCATTCCAAAGCCCTGTGGATAGGCGTAGCTTTCATGCGGAATAGGATCAACAACAGGACTGCAACCAAGCTTACCGACCTCCACATTGTCTTCATACGGAGCAAAATAAATACGGTTATGACAATGGCTGCAATCAAAAATAATTGCGCCCGGGTCAAAGAAGACAGCTTTATCAAGCATTCCCTCGATAAGCAGTTGAGCCTTACAAGATGGGCACCGAATGTCTATGGTCGTTGGGATAGATGAAACGGTAGGCGCTTTCGTCCCATGTCTGTTGAAATAGTAAAGCCCTAAAACAAAAACAACCCCAAGTACCAATAGACCGACCAACACTGGTTGCCCTAAATATCTCTAACACAACAAGTCATTTTGGTTTTGCCCCAAGAAGCTCAAAGTCAGTAATCATCCCGACTGCTTCTGTTCCATCAAGGTATCTGGCACCGATCATTTTGCTGCCTTGAGCTTCTTCCGCCTGAATCACAATTACAGGAGCCTTCTTTTTCCCATTGATGTAATAGGCATACTGCGGAATAGTGATTGTCATTGGTTTGCCAATCACAACTCCCCCGACCATCGCGACAAAGGCAGCGTTGCCCGCGCTTACGTCTGCTGTGGTTGCTGCGCGACCGGAGATGAAACCTTTATTTGGCAAAGGCGGCCACGGAGTATCTGCTGTACTTTTCATCGAGGGAAGTAGTGCGGCAAGTGATGCAAGTGATGCAAGTAGGTACTTAAATCGCATATGTGTCCTTGTGCATAGATAGGCCTAACGAATAAGTTAACGATTGAGTCTTGGAACCACTATAGCCCAATGGAGTGATGCACCTGAAAGACTGCTTGCGCTGCCTACCGGCTGTATGGCCGTAGCGCAATGAACCACCAGCACACTGCTGCCGGTAACGTGGTGACGAGAAGAAGCGTGACATACACTGCGACGGAAAGCACCACGTCACCAAGACCGAAACCCGACGGCGCGCTGAGAATGAGCCCGACAATCAGCCCAAGAAAAAGGGCAACACCGACAGTACCAGCTAGAAACCCAAAAAGACGCCGCAAACCAAGCGACGCGAGAAGCGAACCAACGACGTAGCAGACAGGTACCGAAGCAATGTAAAGGAAGGGTGCGGCGGCCAGAGCCAGACCAGCCCCACGATAACCGGCGTCATCAGTTTGGCTTGGCTCAATGACCCCGGAGGAGTATGTGCTAATTTCAAGTACCGCGATGACCAAGACCGGCAGGAGCGCTACAGCGCCGGCAGCGAAACTAGCAAGCACAGGGTGAGGCATAGATAGCAGCCGCATGAGATTGGCGCTTATCCGCCGCGCTGTGATGCTCAAAGAAACCAAGTCACCTCCCGTGGCAGATAAACCATGTTGGACTAAGCCGCGTCAGTCTAACGCACTGAGACGCGTCACTGAATGACTGCAAACGCTGCGAATCGGCCATGTGGAGTTGCTTGTCCGCACCGAACAACCTGCTAATTACACGCAGCCCGACTTAGCAAACCCGTTGCACAGCACAGCCACCAGCCAGCCCAATTCAATGCCGGGAACCCGACCAATACCGAGATGACGGCAACACGAAGCGCGTTGCCTCGGAAAACTGTAGCGACTCCAATGAAAAGAGTGCCATACACGAACGGCACCATCAAGATGGCACGCGACTCATCGCCGCTCCACGAGTGAGTGTACCATACAAGCAACGCCACCAAGACAGAAAGACTTCCACCGGCGAGAGCAATGCCACGCAAGACAGATTCACGGATGATAAAAATTGCGCTGAGAGACATATGAACCGGTATTAACGATAGACGCATATCCGCCGCGCTGCAATGCCAAAATAACGCAAATGGGCTCCTGTATCTTGCGAACAAATTTTGACTGAACGGAGTCAGTCTAGCGCACTGGGAGGCAGCATCAAATGTCAGCAATCGCTGCCTTGCCGCTGCTGGAGCACTTGGTTCATTGGCTTTCGGAAAGAGCCCGAACAAGGTTAATCCGGTACTCGTTATCTTTCTCATGGAACTCCAAAAGGCCTTTTTCGATATCAATATTCGTAAAGACTTCAGCGTATCTTGATTCGTCGTCGCTATGGAAGAAAAACTTCATGCTCGTGCTACTTGACGATGCCTTTGATGGGTCTGAGTCCAGTCCAACGACTTCCGCCCTAACTTCCGAAATCATTTTGAGGGTAGACGTTGAATCGAGACCGTAACGATTTGCGACGAGCGAGATGAATGCGTCACTCTCTGGCCCGGTACGCCGATAGCTCCCTGAACCCCAGTGAAAGACCGCCTGCTTATCTTCGGTTGGTTGGTGCTTCCAGCCGGCGTAGAGCTCGACGGCGTAACCGACTGTTTGACCATCAACCATTCCTCTCGCCTCAATTCTTACCGTGCCACCGTCGAGAGTCCTAATTGAAGAAATTGGCAAATCGATATCGAGAAATCCCTCCTCGACGCTCAACCTTCCAGGTAGCGGTGTCGAGCCAAAAGCATTCCCAAAAAGCGCTGCCAGTATGCTCAAGACTGTTGACCTCCGGTGCAGTTTCATGCGGAATTGAACCAAAAAATTCTATGAGATTTTTGTGCCAAACTATAGCCCGTCAGGGTCCGTATCTGACTGGCTGCTTTCGCTGCCTTGCCGGTATAGGCATTTCTCCATTGCTGACACTCAATTTTTCTGTCGGTCAACGGAAAGTCGCGCTCAACCGCCATCTTTACGAGCTTACAGACCGCCGCTAACAAGCTTCCTCTGTGCAGCTCATCCAACACTGTCAAACCGGGTGGGGAGCTGTGATTGTTGTCATGATCAATTTCCCTTTTTAAATACCTGCAAATTAACTCCCGACTTTGATATCGGGCAGTTCTTTCCACTGGGTTGAAAACCAAAATTGAACCCGTCCCCGCCACTTCGTTGGTATAAAATGTGTTCGCCTAGTAGTTTGCTATCCACTCGTCGGTAAATTGCCGCGTGAACCCTCACCAGCGATCCACCACCGTGCGCGACGTCAGCACCCTGGCCCACGATAAATTCCCGTTTTTTCACGTATTTGTAGTCGGGCCCGAAACGATCTTCCTCTGCAACACCTTTTTTCCAATATCGCCCCAACGGCTCCCCAAATTCATTGAAGTCACTGGCAGGCAAGGTCACCGTCTCATAGATTTTGATGCCTCCATCCTTCGCACATAGCTCTTCCATCTTGCTGTCCAGATACCAACGTTCGCAGCCGCTGAGTAACAGCAAGAGAATGCATGCCAAAAAAATGGGGATTACACGGTGCATGAGAACACGCCTGTATTGGCTGATTGGGCACTTGCGCCAGAGGTATGCCTGCTATGTATATGATACCTGTTGACGCTTTCAATGCAAGGTTTGCAGGTACTTTTCATGTAATAAATCAAGGCATAGTTGCCATAACTTGTTTGGTCTGGTGTCATGGCCACTTGGGTCTCAATTCCAACCGATGCGTCTGGAGCATAAAGCAGGAACGTTGAACACCAGGCTACACCACCCACAGCTGCATCAACCAGCACTAAAGAGACCTTTGACGAACACTATTTCAACACTGGGATTTGACCTGATTCGGTCAGCAACAGGCTGATGCGAGCCAGCCGCATCGCCACAAAGCGGTCATTGAAAATGAAGGTTAACGTTCGACACGAGCCGTGGCTGGAAGCAAGCGAAGCGTGCCGGAATCCGTCGGCTCGATGGATGGGCTGGGCGACGCCGAGCAAGTTGAGGGCAGGTCTCACCACACTATTTCGAAAAGGACCACTTCGCGCTCTCCACTACATCGTTGGCGTCAAAATCAATATGCAGTGCAGGGGTGAGGCTGGTCGAACCTCCTGGCGCGTGGAAAAACCAATATGACCAGCTACGCGCACTCATGCACGCCCCCTTTGCGCCCTCGGGGCAAGTGTCCGGCGCTCCAAGCGTGTGAAGCGCTGCTTCCCGGCTTGTCCCGACCAGTGGCCTCGGCTCGGGCATAGAGAGCACCCAAAGAGGCTTGGCAGAAGTCGATGACCTGAGTTCACGAAGCTGAGTCCCAAATAGCTCAAGCATCTGCAGCTGCTTTCCACGTTCCATCATCCCGCTAGTGTCGATACCACGCTCACTTCCTGTCCATCGCTCTGGCCAGCAGGAAGTTGAGTTACCCAAGCCAAGGCCAGCTCGCATGAGTACACCGCCCGGCGTGTGGAACGCTGTCACTGTGTAGAAGACTTGTCCATTCGCCAGGTCAGCATACCTGACGGACTGCTGCCGAACGGGAAACAGAAGGTCAATCCTCTCGGAGAAGCTTCCGACGTCTTTCGCTGCGACAACTGCGTCGGCGTTTGGGCCTATCCACACAACCGCTTCCGTTTTGCACAAGTGGGCGAACTGCCACCGACCAACTATCTCGTCTAGGAAGGGCAGAACTACAAACAAGGGAAAGCTCAGAACTGCGACGAGCGTCTTAACGAGCGGTCGCTTGCACCTGGAAGCTAGGACGCTCGCGAACATCATCGATGCGAGTAACCATGCTCCACCAAGGAAAAGAACGATTAGTCCAATCATGTGGCCCGCCCAGCCTAACGTCCGACTTGACCGACGCACATGAGGCGTGTGCGCACCGCGCACGAACGCACTTGTGCGTCCGTGTCGAAGAAGCTGTTAGACCTCACCATCTCCACCACCTGTCCGAAGGGACCTTCGGCGTACGACGCCAGACAAACCGTGCGGCTCCGACGCAGCACAGCGCGAAACTGAACAGCACAGCTGCGACAGCGACTGCGCCACCTACCTCAAAGACTGGAACGAGAACGAGACGAGTGAACAGCGCACGCCCGCTCGGAGCTTCATCCGCCAAGGCGTTGACGGCCATAGCAACCCAAAAGCAAGCGAAGCCCAAAGACCCCCACACGAACATGCGCCCTTGTTGCGCGGGAGTTCTAATGACGAGTCGGTTCATGTGAGGTCTAACGTTCGAATTTACGGGCGCCGTAAGACGTCCCGGTGAATGAGGGTTTAGGCGGCAGGGTAGCAAGAAGATTTATTCTTCATCCTCTCAGTTCGAGGCAAGCGCAACGTAGCAAAAACCGATAACGACTGCGATAGCCAGACCAACCCATAGCGGGCGTAGACCAGATGGTGCGGAACGTTCGATAGAAGAGACTTGCTGATGAATGAAGTGTTCGTTCGACGATTCACCTGGCTTAAGCAGGGCCGATACCTGGCGCCAGACGAACCACAGAAACAGCGCCGCAACTAAGATGAAGAAAGCTGTGCTCGTGTAGAACCCGATTGGGTTTTCATCGCGTGAGAAATTAAGAACAGGACCGTGCCGACCAATTGGAAGTGAACCCACACCGGACTGCAGCATCTCCATGATTTCGAGCACGCATAAGACCAGAATACTAGAGGATGCCAAGAGCAGAAGGACGAAGCGTAGCTTTGAAGTCGTGCGCATGTTAAATCACGCCTACCGCGCGAGAGGTTTAGTACCCCGAGTTAAAGGAGCCATCGCAGAAGCCTATCGGATGCCAAAAGAATGAAAAATGCGTACAGACTCCAATAAAGCATCCAGGTAATCTGACCAGCAATTGGAGCACGCTTCTTGAATTCACGAAGCTCCTCAATCGCACTCGCATTTTTCATCCGGGGCCTGCGTGGATGAAATATTATTATGAACGTAGGTACAAGCGCTAGCACGGCCAACACAGGGACAAACCAAATTCCCAAAAAGTCAATCAACATGCAATCCCTTTGACGATTGAGTTCAACCGCTGACTTCAATCCGTTTCCCGTTTTAACAGCTTACTCAATTAAAAGTAGCTACAAACCCAGAACTATTAAGAATTGGCACACATCGCAGCATCGCCGATTCTCAATTACCTCACTCAATTTGGCTATCCCCAAAATGGGGGATTTCGCTGAATGCCCGCTACCGCTGCACTACTGGTCTTCGTTGCGCTCAATTGCTGCCTTTCATCTTTGGGCGAAAGTGATTGCCTCCTGAAGGCTGGCAGCAGTCATCCAACATGGCCCAACCCTGACAAATTGTTACAAGTTAACTTTCAAAATCCCCCAAATGGGGGAGAGCCTTGGACCGAAATCGCGCTGGCCAACTGATACCCTCACCCGTCCCACTCACAACTCCATTTACCAGCGTAATTCCCCGATGAAAGCTCTCGTCACCCTCGTCACCACTTTGATACTTGTTGCGTGTGGAGGGGGCGGCGGTGGCGGTGGCGGCAGTCCTGCCGTTGCGACGGGGCAATTCACGGACAGTCCGGTCAAGGGTTTGCAGTACCGCACTGCCAGCCAGTCCGGCGAAACCGGAGCCAACGGCGAGTTCCGGTATTTGCCTGGCGAAACAGTGACCTTCTTTGTGGGGGACATCACCCTCGGTGCGGCAGCCGGTGCGGCAAAAGTGACGCCGTTTGACCTGGCTGGCATTGCAGCGCCCACAACAGTTCCCAATTCAGGCCAGACGAACGTTGCCTTCGACCAAGCAATCAATCTGGCGGTTTTCCTTCAGACCTTGGACGTGGATGGCAATCCGGCCAACGGTATCGAGATACCCGCTCAAATTCGAACTCTGGCAAGCGGTTTGACACTTGATTTCAAGCAGCCTCGTGCTTCGTTCGTAAACGCGATAGCTCTCCGCAGGGTGGTTGGCGCGGGCCGAACAAATGGCCTGTGGGGCGGGATTAACGCTATTCGGACGCCGAGCCGCGCCATCAAGGCGATGTATGCCACTTTGGGAGTAACGCCTGTAATGGATTTGGTGACCAAAGTCGAGGCCATTGACCCTAACAGCTCAAAGGTCCTTTCGCGCACAACCACAACCTATGACAGCAACGGCAATGCCACGCTGGTTGTGAATGAGGTGGATATTAACAATGACAGGGTGCTCGAACGCATGACCAGGGCAGTTACTTTTGATAGCAACGGCAACGCCGTTCATGAGGAATCTGACGACAACGGTGATGGCATTGTTGATAGCTGGACGAACACAACTATCAATGCCAATGGTGACCCGTCGCTTGTCGAAGTCGGGTATGACACCAACGGCGACCGCGCTGTGGATTGGTTTGTGACCATAAGGCTGACCTACAACGCCGATGGGTTGGTGACCATGGTTCGCGTTGAATACGACACCAACAACGATGGGGTCATCGATAGCTTCAGAACTGACGCTACCAACTACGATGCAAAAGGCAACAAAATTTTGGCGGAATCAGATACTAACGGCGACGGCATTTTGGACAGCCGAATTGCCTTTTACTATGATGCGAATGGCCACATGACCTCGGCTGAAGAAGACAGCGGCGCTGATGGTACTGTGGACTTCGGGACGGCTTATACCTATGACGCCAACGGCCACAACGTCTTGACTGAGGTTGATTCCAACGGGGACGGCATCGTAGACAAGCGCGCCACCGCCACATTTGACGCCAAAGGAAATCGAACCCGCAGGGAACGCGATGACAACGGCGACGGTGTGGTCGACTTCCGAACTACTTCCACCTATGACAGCGAAGGCTACCTGATATTGACTGAGGACGATGTTGGTGCGGATGGCATCGTGGACCAACAAACGACCTATGTGCATTTGAAGGTCGCAGGATAAACACCGCAGGGTGGTTGCGCGGGCCCCTTGCAAGTGAGAAAGTCGAATCGGATAGCAATCGGTCAGCTCTTTATGCGTTGGACGTGTGAGGAAAATACGGCAGCGATTCTGTCGTCCATCCATTTGGAAGCAGTCCGGAGTGCGAACATTTGCGTGTTTCCAGAGTTGGGCGTAACTGGCTTTCATCGAAAAATTGCGTCACAGGCGAATCTGTCTTTTGTGAACATAGCCCTGTGTGCTATTCAGACAGCTTGCGCCGAGCGCGGTGTCGCTGTGGCGGTAGGTGCCCCTTCCTTTGATGAAAAGGGTCAAATTTTCAACAGCCACATTCACGTCAATGAACTTGGTGAAATTGTTGCCGCTTCACCAAAAAATGGGCTCACGCCAAGCGAAGCAACATTTTTTGCTTCTGGGTCAGTGCGTCCTATCTCAACATTGGCTGGTTTATCCTGCGCCTCGGTCCTTTGCAGAGAGGTTGAAGATGGTGACCTGCTGGTAGGTCAACTCCCAAAAGGACAAATTGACGTCATCTTCTGGCCCAGCTTGGTGGGACGACCGCCAGCGAATCCGCCCGACCCGGATGAAATCAATTATTTGCCGTTGGTTCAGGCAATTGCTGTGCAAGCAAACTCTTTTGTAGTTCAGTCAAATTGGCCCAACTCGCTGAATTATCCAGAAGAGGGCACACACGCTGGCGAGAGCATAGTCGTGGCGCCGGACGGGAAGATTCTGCTGACCCTACCGCGCGCCGAAGCCGGTGTCGCAGTATTTTTGCTCGGTGAGAGTTCGTTTGATTGGATACCCGAAGGAATTTAAGTACCTCTGAACCGACGCCGTTGTGACGCCCGCCAAGGGGTCTAGGCAGGGCTGTGGTGTGGCCGATTCGGCGTTTGCTACGGGTGGGGGTGCTTGATCGCACAAAGGATTGGTCTGGCGGTGGTTGGCTTTGTCGCTAACGATCTATGGGCTAGATTGCTCAGCAGTCACAAGAAGTGTCGTGAATCATCACAGCCAAAAAAAAGAAAATTAGCGTGACCACCATTCCTACAGTCACCCACGCAGCTTTAGACCAGGTTGAGCGATAGAGGAGCCACCAAATGAGGGGCAGGCCGCTTAACATCGCCAACCTTGTAAACGACATTGACACAAACCAATTGGATTTCGGAAGCGACATTGCTCCGACGCCCATCAGCACTAGAAATGGGAAAGCCAAGCCAAAGAAAAAGGCAGCGATCCTCATCATTCTTCTGCGATCTGGTGGCATGGCGTTCTCGCGCGATGTGACGTTCAAATTATCCGACCTGCACAGCTTCTGGCGGCGGATAGAGCCACAAAAAACCAAGGCAACACTAAGATGGCCCTTGGTGCTTGGTCATTGGGTCAGGTGAAGCGGGTGACACAGAGCTAACGTGAACTGCCCGAGCCTGAAAGCTGGCCGCGCTCACGCTGCAACCATTCGCGGCCCAGGCTGGAGAGACGGCAGCCGCCACCCAGGTGCGATAGGCAATTTTCCCGGTTGGCCAGTTTCAGTGCAGTTCCTTTCAGCTGGTTTTCATCAAGGAAATGGCCCACGGCTGGCACGGCCAGCTTCACGGTGAGGCCGAAGGCACGACGCGTGAGGCTTGGCCGATCCAGGGCTCCAGGCGCTGGCCGACGGCCAGGGTCGCCTCGAAGCNNAGGCGCTGACCGAACTTGACGTCTACCGTGTAGCGGATTGACGTTTGGCCGTCGCGCCGGACCGCGAACACGCCATCAAAAACATGACGCCACTCCAACGGCACGTTCAAGCTGTTGGCGCTTACGTCAGTGATGAAACCAGCCGGAACTGCGCTATCCTTTTCGACAGTCCAGTTTGGTCGCACTTGGCCATGCACGATGGCATAGCGACTGCGATCCGGGTACTGTGCGCGCAGTGCAGCAACATCCAATCCGGCGTCGACCACAAAAAGCCGACTGTTTTCGTCTTTTTCACGCTTGAGAACATCGCTTGCCTGCTCCTTTTCCTGGGCACTCGCGACTTCGCTGAATCGAACAGCGCGTGCCAGTGCCGCCTGATATGTCGCGCCATCGAGTTCCAGCACCAACAACACGTCCCGCGATAGCGGCAGGCGTGTCCGTGATTGTCTGTCGGGGGACTGACTGATCGGAGACCTCTCGAAGCCCAACGCCAGCATCTTGGTTGGATTGAGCCAGTCAGGAGAGCCACCGTTGTACGCATAGGCCCACGCATTTTTTTTGGCATCATGCGTCTCCGCTGGCAACACCCGCCAATTCAGTGCCAAAGCAATGCCGCTGTTCTCCTTATTGCCGTAACCACGCATCGGTGCAGCCAATTCACGTTCGCTCAAACGCAGCGCGCTTTCGGGCTCGCTACTGCGGTTGTAGGCCACACCGCCCAGCACGATGGCATTCACCACCACGATCAAGCCGACTCCGGCGATGAGGCTGTATTTAGTCCACCTGTTCATGCTTTGATCTCCGCGTTGGCGCGCGTCACCGCAACCGAGCGCAAGCGACGAAACACGAACAACAGCAACAGCGCGATCAGCCCCAGCAACAAAAAGAAAAGGTACTTCGGCATTTCGTCCCACCACCAGGAAAACAGCTTGGTGTAAAGGAAAACCACGAACAACGTCACGCCCGTGTTCACCACCTCGCTCCACTGCTTGCGCACGCCGTAAGCAGTGACCAGCGCCGTGCCGACGAAGCCCAAGGCCTGATAGAGACGCTCCACCGTCAGGGGCTCCAGCGCGAGATAGCTACCCCGGCCCCAATGCGCCAACACCAGCATCGGCAAAAACAGCGTCAATGGTGCGAGCACTCGGTAAGCCTGCGCGAAGCCGGCAAAGCGTCGGTGATCGATCCACTGCGGCAGCAAGAAAAGCACCATGGCCGCAGGAAAGAAATTTTCGGGGCGCTCGCCAAAATGAATCCAGTACATACCGCCCCAGACGCCCACGCGTGCCGCAATGAAAGCGATCAGACAAAGGATACCGGCCACCAGCAACAGACGCAGATCCAGCGCATAGGCCAGCAGCAAAGCCAGCGCCCCCCACGGCAACAACGCCTTGTCGGACGGTGTGATGTTGAATACCTGACCCAGCATGATCAGGTTTAACACAAAGCAAGCAAAGGTCACCATGGCCGCGAGCTTGGCGAAATAGCCGCTGCCGTCCTTGCGCGCAATCCACAACGTTGCGAGAAATGTAGCCAGCGGCGCCGTGACCAGTACCGCCACCTGGACCAGCGTCGATAACCAACCCCAGAACTGATAGAACAGAAAGAACACGCTGGCGGCAAGTGCCACCGCACCAAGAAACGACGCGATGCGCATGCCCAGCGAAAGCTGCTTGGTCTGTGCATCGCGATCGATATCAAAGTCCTGAGCCAGTGTGCTCAGCAGCGTCTGGTGGTGAGAGCGGACAGCGGCGTGCTGTGCGTCGTCCAACCGCAGCACACCCGCGCTCTCCAGGTGCTCCAGTTCAACTTGAAAAACGCGTATGGCATCGGCGCGTTGTTGTGCATCGGTGCGGTTGGAGGTGGTCATGGCGTGCTGTTTGTCATATCAATTGTTGGTGCCGATTGGTTATTGATCGAGGGCGGGTGGGAGCCTATGGATCGGCAACTTCGAATAGTGCGGTCATTGTATGAAGTTGGTTTCGCCTTGGCCTGTGACAGCGGCACCGTGGATGCGAGTGCAAGAAGGAAATGGGTGTAATCCGAAGCAAATCCACTAGGGAAAAAAACGGCAACCCGCGGTCGAAAGACAGTTTCCTAGTTTCGGAGGTCGACCAGCGCCAGAACTGATCCGGCACCGGCAGTGACCGGTATTGAGAACCCATTACAAACGCTTGGCGCGCATTGAACGACCGGTCCCGTTGCCTAGCGGGTGCCCGCCCCAACAATCTGTAGCACTATCGGGTGGCTACATCAGGTCGGAACGGCTGGACTTTTTGAATCGAAAGTGGTGGCGTTTTTGCGCCGGATGGTGTGGCTTCTTAGGTCGGAATACGCACATCGCATTACACGGCGCGCAGCAAGCCGATCAATATTCGACAAAACCGGA
>DFWT01000227.1 GCA_002381045.1 Rhodoferax sp. UBA4127 | reverse complement strand
AAGCAACTCGGGATACACCTCGCCTCGCTTGTTGCAGTTCCATATTTCGCCTCGCCAACTGCCGGTCTCCTTGATGCTGCGCCACATTTCAGAATAAAACTCTGCGTCATGGCGGCCAGACTTGAGTAGCCGTGGATTGGACCCCAATGCCTCGCTGCGTTCGTAGCCAGTAATGCGTGTGAACGCCGGGTTGACATCCAGAATGTTGCCCGACGCATCGGTCAAGGTGATGCCGTCATGCGCGTTGTTGAACGCTGTGGCATGAAGCCGCAACTGCTTCGCTGCCAACAGTTGTGCGGTGTAACGTTCGCTCAGTTCTTGGTGGGCGACTTCAAGCAGGTGCCGCGCTCGGTCGAGTCCCCAAAAGGTAGAGACCAGGTAGGCAAGCAAAAAGATGGCCAGTGAGTACAGGGCCATGCGGTAACGACCTGCCTCAAAAAGCGCTTGCCCATGCGCAGAGGAATACTCCCGGTTAAGTGTTTCCAGCAGGTTGCCACTGCGCAGGTTGAAAGTGTCCTGCATCAGTTGGTCTAACTCGGATAAGCGCTGCGCAATGACGTCGCCGTGAAGCAGCAGGTTGTCGACTTTGCGACCTTGACCCGACTGAAAGTTCAACGCAACAACTTTTTGTCTCAGGTCCGCGATCTGGGCACGGCCCGTCGGACTTGGTGCGCGAGCAAATGTCAGTATGGCCCGCGCATAACGATCGACAAATATCCGATGGTTGTGGGGGGCTGTTTCTTCAGAATCAAGAAAGGTGGAGACCGCGATCGGGAAATAGGCCAAAGAATTGCGCACCACCGAGTTGCTTCGTTTGAAAGTGTCGACCCGTTCTGCCTTCTGGCGCAAGACAGCCTGCACGGCTTGAGCGGATTTCACAACCTGTGAGCGACCCGATTCGGAGAGGAACGCTGGGGGGGTCAGGCTGATTGTGCTGGTTGTTGTTGCGCGTTGGGTGTAGTCGGTCAGGGCGTCGTAATTTCGACTGAACTCCAGCCGATTGGCGAGCAATTCAGCGTCGATCGCCGCATCAAGTTCGCGAAGGTCACGCAGGTGCTGGGTGTAGTCGAGGTGCTGCTCAGGCGTCACACTTTCGGTGCGAAGGTAGAGCCAAGTCAGTACGGCCAGCAGAACTGCAACCACGATGAAACGGCTCATCCGCCGACGATTCTGCAGCAACCCGGCAATAGGCGCGGTCCATTTCATTGAAGTGGCATGCCTTCCCACTCTCCAGTCAATGTGCGCAAAAAGGCAGAGATTGCCTGAATATCTTGACCAGACAATTCACGGCCAAGCTGATAGCGGCCCATGATGATGACCGCCTCATCCAGCGAAGCCGTTGCGCCATTGTGGAAATATGGAGGCGTCACCGCAACATTGCGCAGGCTGGGGACTTTGAAGACATGGCGATCTTCTTCGCGGCCAGTGACATTGAACCGGCCCAAATCTGCAGGTATGGCCTTGGGTGCGGTTGGGCCGCTGAAATAGTCACCCATGACGCCAAAGCGTTGGTACATGTTGCCGCCCAGCAGGGCGCCTTGATGGCAACTGGCGCAGCCGTAGTCCAGAAAGCGCCTGTAACCTTCCTGTTCCAGACTGTTCAGCGCAAGCTTGTCGCCCCCCAAAAAGCGGTCAAATCGGCTGTTCGGTGTGAGCAGTGTGCGCTCATACGCAGCGATGGCGTCGACAATCGCCTCGCTAGTCATCCCCTGGTAGATTTGCTGAAAAGCCTTGCGGTAGTCGCTGTCCTGGGTCAGTTTGGAAATGACCTCGTCCCAGTTCGACGCCATTTCAATTGGGTTGTGGATTGGCCCTGCGGCCTGCTCCTCCAGGTTGGCTGCGCGTCCATCCCAGAACTGAACAAAATGCAAGCCGACGTTGAATACCGTCGGGGTGTTCACGCTGCCTTGTTTGCCGCCCACACCAATAGCCACGGGTCGGCGGTCGCTCCCGCCTTGGCTGAAGTCATGACAGTCGGCACATGACAGGCTGTTATCGCGAGACAGGCGCTTTTCGAAAAACAATCGCTTGCCGAGAGCGACTTTTTCTGGCTGCACCTGGGGCGCTGGTGGGAGTGGCAGCAATGCCTCGTTGCCATGCACAGAGGTCGCGAAAGCACCATCTCTTTTGGAAGGAATACGCGTCCCACTATCGCGGCGCCACTCGACCAGGCCAAGCAGCAAAAGTAGCGCAACCAAGAGCGTCAATACCCGCGATTTCATAAGAAATTATAGGTAGGCAAAACACATTTCAGCGAGGCAATTTCCCTACAGAGTTGCGCTGAAGCATCAGGGTGTTTGCGCGGTTTCAATGGATCCGGGGTGGCTCATGACCATCCCCAGAATGCGGCGCCTCAAGCCTACCGCATCCCGTACAGTCAAGCCATCAAACCAGCTTAAATCCCTGCAGAGCTGAGCCAAACGACCGTGCTCGGAGGCGCGCTGCGGCACGACGGGTCACGAACCACACTCAGACGCGCATTACTTCATTCCGAAGAGCGCCGCACCGTTTCCCCAAGCCACCTGTTTGGCCACCTCAATGGGCAGGTCGCCCAGCCAGGTACGGTAGGCCTTCATGGTGTCTTCGTAGTACTGCCAGCGCTGGTTGATCCAGGTGTCTGAGCCGATCAGGAAACGTCTAGGATGTTTCAGGATCAGTGCGCGCCAATCGGGGCAGAGTTTCCCGTCGTCACAGATCAGCCCGGGCCGGTAAGACAGTTCACCCATCAAACCCGGGTACTTCACCAGCAGGGCGTCCACGCGGTCCACGGGTGCACCCCCAATGCCGGTGTGCGCCCAGATTAGCCGCACCTTCTGACCCTTGGACGGCGTGGCAGCCATCAGCAGGTCAATGGCTACATCGTCCACGTGGGCCAAAACCACCAGTTGCTTCTCTTCGGCCAGCGTCATGAGCTTCTTGGCTACCTTGCCATTGGCATTGGCACTGTCGTACAGGTGGAATTCGCCGATGCCTCGGTAGGGGCCAGCTGCTGTGCCGCGCGCTAGTTCGGTCTGCACCATGTCATAAATGGTCTCGTCCTGGAACCAGCTGTCGTAATCGGCCCGGTTGCGGTACAGGCGGATGAAGGGCACCACTGTCACGCCAGCGACAGCAGTTTCGGTTCGGGCTTCGGCCAGGGCGCGGGTGCCGTCGTTGGGCCGGGAGTTGGCGACGATCACCTTGACGCCGCTGCGTTGCATACGCGCCAGCACGTCAGCCAGGGGGTGTGGACCGGCCTGGCCATTCCAGGCCTCGGTGTTGTAGTGAAGGTGCGCGTCAAACAGGGGACCCGCATAGTCAGCGGCCTGGCCAGACACCCCGTTAAATATTAAAAAAATAGCAAACAGCGCCCGCTTTAAAAGGGCTCGTTGCCACAAATTGACAGAAATGCAGGGGTACCACATGACGCAAAGTATGACATGCCCTTTGCCCAAACGCTTGGCTGCCGCTACCGCAATAGTGACAACCATGTACGCTGTCTTTCGTTGAATGCGCTTGAACATGAGTCGCTGCCTTTAGGCACAGGTGCACGTCACCATCCGTCCCTTTGGCTGCGCATCGGATCGATAAGAATTCTTTAAGACGGTCGACCGAGACTTTAAATTGTCAAAAATGGTAATCATCCAAGCGGGTGTCGGTGGCTCAGCCCTAAACTAAGCCACACGTTGGACCTGCTTTTTTCCTGCTGACGATTCGCGTCAATGGGCGAGGCGCTCAGCCAAAAAATGATTAAGGAGTACGTTGTGGGCAACACACAAAGGAAAAAACCAGTTGAACTCGCAAACCTGATCCTCCAAAACGACCCTGGTGCGTCCATGGATCAAATTGCAGGTGTGATCAGCGAGTGGGGTGATTTGTTTGACGACGAAAAAATGGCGGGTCATGAGCCAGCTGATGCTGATATTGCCACGCCAAAACGTCAACCGCCGTCGCCCCGTTAAAGCATAGAGTCCACGATGGAAGAGGCCGTACCCAGCGCACCCATCAAGAAAAAGGTGGTGCGTTACCACGAGTTGAGAGACTGCAAAGTGGGTAGTCGTGCCTATGTGTGGCCCATCGACCACCCCGAAATTC
Source organism: Rhodoferax sp. UBA4127 (assembly GCA_002381045.1). Taxonomy (GTDB): domain Bacteria; phylum Pseudomonadota; class Gammaproteobacteria; order Burkholderiales; family Burkholderiaceae_C; genus Rhodoferax. The sequence continues at coordinate 3,105 of DFWT01000227.1, read as the reverse complement.
CTGTTGGCAAGTACGGTAAAACGACCACGGTTCAGAGTTTTGATCCCCTGTCTGGCGTGGCAGAAACCGCCAATACCCGTTATGAGCCTGGTCCTTTCGCCCAGTGGTCTGAAAGGCGTGAAGACACCACCACCCGATTGACCTACGACCTCGATACCATCGCGACCTCGCTGCGCTTACCCCTTGGGTCAAAGTGAGATCACTCGTCGCCAGGCGAGTTGGGGATGGGCCTCGTAGTCGGCGATAACCCAGGTGCGGGTGGTGTGGTCTGCCATGTCGTTCAAGAAGTCGCAGAGCACCCGAACTGACGCACCATCCAGCCCAGCGAAGGGTTGATCCAGACAGGTGATGCGTGCACCACACGCCAGCAATCCTGCCAACGCGACCTTGCGCCGAGTCCCAGTTGAGAGCATGTAAAGCGCTTTGTTTTGATGCGGCAAAAGCGCCAGCGCCTCAACCAGATCCTGATGCAAATCAACGCGCCAGCCTGGGCTGTGTTCACGAAGGGCCGCCCACAATTGCAGCGGGGTCTGGGCATCCTGCAGTGGCAAACCCAGGTCAAGCCACCGAGCATCAACTTGTGGCGCGTGTCTCCCCAAGGCTGGCAGGTCGCCACTCAGACGGCGCAAGAAGCTGGTTTTGCCAACACCTTCGCCGCCAACGACGGCAACGAGGCCGGGTGGTAGAGGTTTCCGAATGTCCATGCTGCGGACAATTATCGGCAAGCTTTTCGGCAGGCGTGGCCATTTGGTAAGCTNNTGTCGGCCATGGTTGGCCTACTGTTTCGGAGGCTTGTATGTTCGATCAATCTCTCAAAGTTGTGATGAAAGAGAACCGCAAGAAGTTCATCACTGCATCACCCACTGACAGCGTGAATACGGCGGCCAAACTGATGCGTACCAAGGGCCTGGGTGCCTTGCTGGTGGTAGAAGAGGGCCGATTGGTGGGCATATTCACCGAACGCGATGCACTGTTTCGCGTGCTGGCCATGGGGCTCGACCCCAATGGAACCACACTGCGCGAAGTGATGACCGCCGACCCCATTACCCTTGGCCCCGAGAAAACCTATGGGCATGCGCTGATCGTGATGCATGAAAACGGCTTTCGGCATATCCCGGTGGTTGAAGATGCCAAGGCGGTGGGTATCGTTTCTTCTAGAGACGCGATGGACCCCGACATGCAGGAGTGCATTTGGCAAGAAAGGCAGCGGGCGCATCACCGCTAGCGCGAGGCCGGGATGACGCATCCAATTCTTTACGGCAAGCGGGTGCTGGTCACTCATGCGGACCGCTTCATGGGCCCTGCCTTGTGTGAGGTATTTGCCAAGCATGGTGCCATCGTGCTTGCTAGCACTGAGCCGCTGACGAACGAATCAGAGCCTGGCACCGTCATTGCGCGGGCGGGTCAGGTCGATGTGCTGGTGGTCAACTTGGCTTTCTCAGCGCCGACCAGTGAAGCTGCTGAGGTGTCAGAAAATGAATGGCGTGACACGTTCGCTGCGCTGGTGGATCCCTTGCCAAGACTGGTCAGGGCAACTTTGCCTGCCATGATGGCGCGACGGTCGGGCAAGATTTTGGTGATGGGCAGCGCATCGGCTTTGCGCGGCATGAAGCGGGCATCCACCTACAGTGCGGCGCGTGGCGCGCAGCTTGCCTATGTGCAGGCGGTGGGTGTTGAAGTGGCCATTCATAACGTGCAGGTCAATGCCATTGCACAGAATTTCGTGGATAACCCCACCTACTTCCCGTCCGAAGTTCAAGCCAACCCCCGTTTTCAGGAGCGCTTGAAACGCGAGGTGCCCTTGGGCCGCCTGGTAGGTGCGGCGGAAGACGCAGAGTTTGCGGCTTACCTGTGCAGTGATGCGGCCAACTGTTTTGTCGGGCAGGTGTTTCCGGTCTGCGGTGGTTGGGTAGGTCGCTGATACCACGCGACAAGCAGCACACAAAGGATGCCCAAATGCGGCCAAGCAAAATTGCAGTTATTGCCGGAGACGGCATTGGCAAGGAGGTCATGCCCGAAGGGCTTCGCGTTTTGCAGGCCGCTGAACACCGTTTCAATCTCGGGTTGGAGTTCATCCACTTCGATTGGGCGCACTGCGACTACTACCTGGTGCACGGCCAGATGATGCCGGACGACTGGAAGCAGCAGTTGTCGGGTTTTGATGCCATCTATTTCGGTGCCGTCGGCTGGCCTGCTACCGTGCCCGACCATGTGTCGCTGTGGGGCTCGCTGCTGAAATTTCGCCGCGAGTTTGACCAGTACATCAACTTGCGCCCGGTGCGTTTGTTTGAAGGCGTTCCCTGTCCGCTGGCCGGACGCAAGCCTGGTGACATCGACTATTTGGTGGTACGCGAAAACACCGAGGGTGAGTACACCGCGCTGGGCGGCATCATGTACGAGGGCACGGATCGCGAAATGGTGATTCAGGAGTCGGTGTTTTCCCGCCACGGGGCCGACCGGCTACTGAAATACGCGTTCGACCTGGCCCAAAGCCGCCCCCGCAAACACCTGACCCTGGCGACCAAATCCAATGGCATTGCGATCAGCATGCCCTGGTGGGACAGGCGTGCCGATGCGGTGGCCATTGCCTACCCCGAGGTCACCTTGGACAAGCAGCACATTGATATTCTGAGCGCGCGGTTTGTGCTGCAGCCCGGTCGGTTTGATGTCGTGGCCGCCACCAACTTGTTTGGTGACATCCTGTCTGACCTGGGGCCAGCCACCACCGGTACGATTGGCCTGGCTCCCTCAGCCAACCTGAACCCGGAGCGCAAATTCCCGTCGTTGTTTGAGCCGGTGCATGGCTCGGCGCCCGACATTTACGGCAAGAACATTGCCAACCCGGTGGCCATGGTCTGGTCCGGGGCCTTGATGCTGGATTTTTTGGGGCATGGCGAGGGTGTGTTTCGTCAGGCGCACGATGCCATTGTTCGGGCCATCGAGGTGGTGCTCCGGCAGGGGCCACGTACGCCTGATCTGGGTGGCGTTGCATCCACCACCGTGATGGGTGAGGCACTGGCGGCGCAGATTGCTCGCTAGGTGTCTGGGCGGCAGAGTGTTCTGCGTAGGTAAAGGAGGAGCCCGCGCAGCGGGCGGGGGACACGG
>DFWT01000076.1 GCA_002381045.1 Rhodoferax sp. UBA4127 | reverse complement strand
TTTTGAGCGGGCCTGGGCTAGAAGGCAAAATTTCTTGAAATTCAGGGGATCATCGAACTGCGTATCCTATGAGCCTACTGTTCGCGCCAATGAAAGACAACGCCCATGAATAAGAACCGACTGGAAGCATTTAGCGACGGCGTGCTTGCCATCATCATCACCATCATGGTGTTGGAAATCAAGGTGCCGCACGGTGCCGAACTGAACGTTCTGGCGCCCCTGCTTCCCGTGTTTCTCAGCTATGTGCTCAGCTTTGTCTATGTGGGTATCTACTGGAACAACCACCATCACATGTTGCATACCGTTGGCAAAGTGTCGGGCGGTATTTTGTGGGCCAACTTACATCTGCTGTTCTGGCTATCCCTGTTTCCGGTCGCTACTGGCTGGATGGGCGAGAATCATTTCGCCCCTGTTCCCAGCGCCATGTACGGCTTTGTCCTGTTCATGGCAGCCATTGCCTACTGGATATTGCAGCTGACGATCATCCGCAGCCAGGGCGATGATTCACTACTGGCACGCGCCATCGGCAAAGATTACAAAGGTAGGGCTTCGCCTTTTCTCTATGCGCTTTCAATCCCTGCGGCCTTTGTGTCGTCCTGGTTATCAGGGATTCTTTTCGTTATCGTTGCTCTAATGTGGCTTGTACCTGATCGTCGAATTGAGAGTGTTGGACAGACACACTGACGGGCATTTCCTTGCGGATTGACGGCGCCAATGACGCGTCAGTCACATTGCATTCCAGGGGGCGTTGCTAGGGCCCAGTTTGCAGGCACCCGATTGCCAATCACTGGGCCTACTGGCAGCCTACCCCGCAGTCATCCCACCCGAGGCCACCACCTCAAGCACCGCCGCACCGTAAGCGGCCAGCTTGCGTGCCCCCATCCCACTGATGCCTTGCAAATCTTCCAAGGATTGCGGTGCGTTTTGGGCAATGGCCGCCAAGGTGGCATCATGAAAAATCACATAGGCGGGCAGGTTGTGTGCTTTGGCCACCTCGGCGCGCCAGGCTTTCAGGGCCAAGAAACTGGCCTGGGCGTCCGGCGCCAAATCCACCGCCGCCTTGGCCGCTGGCCGCGCCGCCGCACCCCGGCGTGACTTGCGTGTATGGGTGGCTGGCTCTGAGGCACGCAGGCGCACCACCACCTCGCCCTTGAGTACGGCACGGGCGAACTCGGTGAGCTTGAGGGTGTTGAAGGCCTGTGCGTCCACCTCCACCGCTCCCATGGCCAGCAACTGGCGCAGTACGGCGCGCCATTGGGTTTCGCACAAATCCGCACCAATGCCAAAGGTGCTGACCGCCTCATGGCCACGCTGAGTGACCTTGTCGGTAACTTTGCCCCGCAGCACATCCACGATGTGCCCGGCACCAAAACCAAAGCCGCTCATTTGCTGCACCCGGTAAACGGTGGACAACAGTTTGCGCGCGGCTTCACTGCCGTCCCACACCTCGGGTGGGTGCAGACAGTTGTCGCAGTTATGGCAGTCTTGGCTGGCTTCACCAAAGTAGCGCAGCAAGCGCACCCGGCGGCAGTCGGTGGCCTCGCTCAAACCCAGCAGAGCTTCCAGCTTGCCACGCAGCACCTGCTTGAATTCGTCTTCGGCCGGGCTCTCGTCGATCATGCGGCGCTGGTTCACCACGTCTTGCAGGCCGTAGCACATCCAGGCATCAGCAGGTAAGCCGTCGCGCCCGGCACGGCCGGTTTCTTGGTAATAACCTTCAATGTTTTTGGGCATGTCCAGGTGCGCCACAAAACGCACATCGGGCTTGTCGATACCCATGCCAAAAGCAATGGTTGCGACCATCACCACGCCTTCGGTGCGCAAGAATTGGTCTTGGTTGGCTTGGCGCACACGCGCGTCCAAACCCGCGTGGTAGGGCATTGCCGGGATGCCTTCGTCACACAGCAAGTTGGCAATGTCTTCCACCTTTTTGCGCGACTGGCAATACACGATGCCCGCGTCGCCCAGGTGTTCGTCACGAATGAAACGCAGCAACTGCTCGGTGGCTTCGCGTTTTTCCACGATGGTGTAGCGGATGTTAGGGCGATCAAAGCTGCTCAGAAACAACCGCGCGTCTTGCAGCTGCAGGCGCTCAATGATGTCCGCGCGCGTCACATCGTCCGCAGTGGCGGTAAGGGCCATGCGCGGCACGCTGGGGTAACGCTCATGCAAGAGCGTCAACGCCCGGTACTCCGGGCGGAAGTCGTGGCCCCACTGGCTCACGCAATGGGCTTCGTCTATGGCGAACAGGCTGAGCAGCCCACGCTCAGCCAGTGAATCGAGCTGGGCCAGAAAACGCGGTGTATTGACCCGCTCAGGCGCGGCGTATAGCAGGGTGATGCCTCCTTGCACCAGCCGTCGCTCGGTGTCCGAGGTGTCTTGCGCCGACAGCGTGGAATTTAGAAACGCGGCACTCACGCCGGCTTCGTGCAACGCACCTACTTGGTCATGCATCAAGGCGATCAAAGGTGAGATCACCACCGTGATGCCTTGCCCTGCCTGCTGGCGTGCAATCGCCGGGATCTGATAACACAGTGACTTGCCGCCGCCGGTAGGCATCAGGACCAGCGCATCACCGCCGGCCACCACGTGCTCAATGATGTCTTGCTGCGGCCCGCGAAACGCCCGGTAACCGAACACGTCACGGAGGATGGATTCAATAGACAAATTAACTTACTACAAATTAAATAGCTTCTAGCCCAATTAAAATAAGGGCTAGAAGCCTAAAAAGCTTAACATCGAGATTTGCAACGTCGCCCACACAGAGGCAATGCAAGCATTGTCCCATTGCGCGCTGATATGCTTATGCTTGCATCACATAGGCTGTATTTGGTGAGGCGGTTTTACGCTTGTGAAAGCAATGCAAGGAACGAGGTCCACATGGTAGAAAACTTTCCAGTCACCCAGCAAGAGTACGACTACCCGTCGGAAAACATTTTGGTCTCAACCACCGATTTGCAGGGACGTATCACCCACTGCAACCATGCGTTCGAGTCCACCAGCGGCTTCACCTACGAAGAGTTGATTGGCCAGCCGCACAGCTTGGTGCGCCACCCTGACGTGCCGCCTGAGGCTTTTTACGATCTGTGGGCCACCATTGGGCGCGGGCGCCCCTGGACCGGCATTGTGAAAAACCGCCGAAAAAATGGCGACCACTATTGGGTGGTGGCCAACGTCACGCCCATCATGCAAGGCGGCAAGCCCAAGGCGTACATGTCGGTGCGTTACAAGCCTTCGCGCGAGCAAATCAGCGCAGCCGAGGCGCTTTACGCCAAGCTTGATGCCCAACGCCAAAGCGGCCACCTTACCTTCAAGCTGCACGCGGGTGGCGTACGTGGACTGGGCTGGCGCGATGGGTTGGGTCGGCTGCACCGCCTGACCTTAACCGAGCGGCTGGGCATTGCCATTGGCTTGCTGGGTGTTGTGACGATGGGAATACATGAACTCGGATTGAACTACACGGGAACGATAACCGCCCAAACGGCTTGGCTGGTCGTGGGCAGTGCCGCACTGCTGTACTGGTTTCACAACCAGTTTACGGTTTGCCTGGATGAAGTCGATCGCTTTGCCGGGGATCTGGCCGGATGCAACATGACCACGGAACTGGATCCGGTGCACATTGGGCCGTTTACCTCGATTGCGCGCCGCTTGTCGCAAATTCAGATGAACCTGCATGCCACCATTGGCGATGTACGCAAAGAAATTGACGAAATCACCCAGATGACCGAAGAGGTGTCGCGCAGCAGCCAAGACCTGTCGGCCCGCACCGAAGCACAGGCCAGCAGCCTGGAAACCACCGCTTCCTCCATGGAGCAACTCGCCAGCACCGTGCGCCAAACCGCCGACATGGCCGAGCAGGTCTCGCAGCAAAGCGCGCAAAGCACCCAGGTGGCGCAGCGTGGCGGCGAAGCGGTTCAGTCGGTGGGTGCGTCCATGCAGGCCATTGAGACGTCATCCAAAAAGGTCGGCGAGATCATTGCGGTGATTGAAGGGATCGCCTTTCAAACCAATATTCTGGCGCTGAACGCCGCGGTAGAAGCTGCGCGGGCGGGTGAGCAGGGGCGTGGTTTTGCGGTGGTGGCAACCGAAGTGCGCAGCCTGGCACACCGCAGTTCCAGCGCGGCCAAAGAAATCCGTGATTTGATTGGTACCTCTGTCCATCAGGTCAGCGAGGGCGCCAGCCAGATGCGCGCTGCCGGGCAAACCATGCAGGAGGTGGTGACCTCAGTGGCTCAGGTCAGTGCCCTCATTCAGCAAATCAGCAGTGCCACCAAAGAGCAATCCATTGGCATTGCACAGGTGAACCAGTCGGTGAACCAACTTGACACCGCCACACAGCAAAACGCGGCGCTGGGCGAAGAGTCTGCGGCAGCGGCCACCGCCTTGAATCAAAGCACCGGCACCTTGCGGCGCGCCGTGGACGTGTTTCGCTTGCCCTAGCAGCTCAACTTACTTGATGTGGCAGGTCAGACACAGTGCGCTGCCGCCGGTGCCGACTTTGACCAAACCCCTGCCGCTCAAGGTGGCCACGGTAAACTTGTTGTGAACGTCATGGCAAGACGAACATTCCATTTTTGTGCCGCCATCCAGCAGCATGGTGGCGATGGTTCCCAACCTGGTTGAACTCGCGCCAATCGTGACCGGCGTACTGGTGGGTTTGAGTTTGGTCGGGTCCTTGGCCACCAGCGCGGCGTCATACGCAAAACCAATCGGGTGATCGTTGGACAAATCTTGGCCGATCACTGACCTGGCAGTCGCACCCGCAGCGTCGATCAAAGTCATGCCACCGGTGTTGCCGCCAAATGACAGGATCGCCACCGTACCATCATGACATGACAGGCACAGCTTGGATGTAGGACCTGGCTGGCCGATTGTCGCCAGCGTTGACGATGAGCCATACAGTTTGTAACTCGCAACGGCAGACATGGCATGATTCCACAGCGGCCCATCGCTGGTTGCATTGTGCGGCGCATGACACATCACACAAATTTGTGACTCCGTTCCTAAGAAAGTCCAGAGTCTTGCGTCATGTGACGTATTGGCAATACCCTGCCCCGCAGTACTTCCGGTCTGCGCCATAGCCAGTTGTGTGCCCCCCAAACAGGCTACAACAAAGATGCCGATATTCCACACAATTCTTAAGTTCAACATACCTCAAGCCAATCGGAAAGTGTGTTTTTGCGCTATCGTTTATGTACAAACAATTTGCATTGGCGAGTCTTAGTTGCGGAGCAATGCCACTGGCCGATACGTGGGTATTGTGCATTCGAATGGGTTGAACCCGGTTTTGGGCATTTTCCGGCCAAGCCATTGGAAGTAATCGCGACAGGTCGGCAACTTGGTTTTCTACAATCCCCCCATGAGCACACCCACCTACACCCGCGGCCAAGCGCTGCCTGGCATTCTGGAACACCGCATCTTGGTGTTGGACGGCGCTATGGGCACCATGATCCAACGCTTTAAGTTGGACGAATCCCAGTACCGTGGCGCGCGCTTCAAAGACTTCCATAAAGACATCAAGGGCAACAACGAGTTGCTGAGCCTGACCCGCCCGGATGTCATAAGTGACATTCATGAACGCTACCTGGCCGCAGGTGCCGACATGATCGAAACCAACACCTTTGGCGCCACCACCGTGGCCCAAGCGGACTACGACATGGCCAACCTGGCCTATGAGATGAACCTGGCGTCGGCCAAGTTGGCTCGCGCCGCCTGCGACAAGTTCTCTACACCTGACAAACCCCGCTTTGCCCTGGGTGCACTTGGCCCCACACCCAAAACCGCCAGCATCAGTCCGGACGTAAACGACCCCGGCGCGCGCAACGTCACGTTTGAAGAACTGCGCGCCGCCTACTACCAGCAAGTCGAAGCGCTTGTGCAAGGCGGGGTGGACGCGCTGCTGGTGGAAACCATTTTTGACACGCTCAACGCCAAGGCCGCCTTGTTTGCGATTGACGAGTTTTTTGAGGCCAGTGGTCAACGCCTGCCCATCATCATCAGCGGCACGGTAACCGATGCCTCCGGGCGCATTTTGAGCGGCCAGACAGTAACCGCCTTCTGGCACAGCGTGC
>DFWT01000231.1:6172-6356 GCA_002381045.1 Rhodoferax sp. UBA4127 | reverse complement strand
GACGAGTACTACACCAAGGACGCTTGCAAAGAGCCAGGTGTGGCTGAGATCATCATCGCCAAACAGCGCAATGGTCCCACTGGCGTGGTGAAACTTGCGTTTCTCAACAAAATCACCAAGTTTGAGTCTCTGGCCAGTGGTGCCAGTGGTGACTTCTGAAACCTTGTGGGTCAGACCACTCGCG
>DFWT01000231.1:411-6104 GCA_002381045.1 Rhodoferax sp. UBA4127 | reverse complement strand
GGTTTTCATTTGCTTGGGCGTCAAATTTTGCGCCTCGTCAATGATGACGAACTTGTTCAAAAAAGTGCGGCCCCGCATGAAATTCATGCTCTTGATTTTGATCCGGCTACGAATCAATTCATTGGTTGCGGCCCGACCCCACTCACCGGCAGCGGTGTCGGTCTTTCCCAGCACTTCCANNTGTCGTCCAGCGCGCCCATCCACGGGCCCATTTTTTCCTCTTCAGAACCCGGCAGGAAGCCAATGTCTTCACCGACGCTGACCGTGGCACGCGTGACGATGATTTCGGTGTAGCGCCGCTCATCAAGCACTTGGGTGAGGCCGGAGGCCAAGGCCATCAGGGTCTTGCCGGTGCCGGCGGTGCCTGTAAGCGTCACAAAATCCACTTCCGGGTCCATCAGCAGGTTCATCGCAAAATTCTGCTCGCGATTGCGCGAGGTGATGCCCCAGACAGAGTTCTTGAGGTGTGTGAAATCCTTGAGAGTTTTGAAGACCGCAGTTTTGCCGCGAATCTCGGTCACCTTGGCGTACAGGCTGGGTTCACCGGGCGCCTCAAAATAGACAAACTGATTAATCAGAAGTTGCGGCACCACAGGGCCGCTGAGGCGGTAAAAGGTTTGTGCCCCTTGCTGCCAGCTTTCCACGGATTTCCCGTGTGTCGCCCAAAAATCGTGAGGCAGAGCCAACGCGCCGGAGTACAGCAGGTCGCCATCGTCAAGGGTTTTGTCGTTTTGGTAGTCTTCAGCGTCAAGGCCCAGTGCACGGGCCTTGACCCGCATGTTGATGTCTTTGGAGACCAGCACCACATGGCGCGGTGCATGTTGTTTGCGCAGCGCTTCCACCACCCCAAGGATCTGGTTATCTGCTTTGCCCTGGGGCAAGCTGGATGGCAAATCGTAGTTGAGCAACTGGGTTTGAAAGAACAGCCGTCCGCCCGCTTCTGGGTGACCGGTCGCACTCAAAGACAAGCCAGATCCGATGTCCTGTGCACCATGCTGCTCAGCTAGCGCGTCAAGAGAACGGCTGGTTTGACGTCCATTGCGCGCCACTTCAGTCATACCTTTTTTGTGGCCGTCCAACTCTTCCAGAACGATCATCGGCAAGAACACATCGTGCTCTTCAAACCGGAAAAGGCAACTGGGGTCGTGCAGCAGCACATTGGTATCCAGCACAAACAGTTTTTTAGGGCCACTGACCCGCTTTGGCTTCAGTTTGATCGGCGCGGGCACCGTGATCGGCACATCAGTCAAATTGGCCAAGACCGCAGATGCGGCTTGGGTGGACACAAAGGCAACCGGTGGCGTGTTTGTTGGGCGGGCTGGGCGGCGAGCCTTTGTCGGTGTGACCGCTACAGGTTCGGTGGCAGGAGGAGCGGACTGCGGCTGCTTGTCGCGAGGTTTGGCACTTGCGGGTTTGTCGTAATCTGAAACGGACAACAGGGATGCACGTTTGGAGGGGGCAGCTGGCAGTGGCATGAAAACTTTCTGAATACAGGTGTGGGTGCACAAAAACGAAACAGCCGCCTTGTTACCAAGGCGGCTGTTTCTGAGTGACTTTCTCAAAGGTCTTCGGCATGGATTTGATTATGCACGAAGCGCTTTGCCAAAGCGCCGAAGACAAATCAGGTTCAGGCCATGGCCGGTGCTTTTTTGAGTGCTTTGACGGCGGCGAGAACTTCTTCCACATGACCTGGAACTTTCAGGCCGCGCCACTCTTCTTTGAGTACGCCGTCTGCGCCAATCAGGAAGGTGCTTCGTTCAATGCCCTTGACCTTTTTGCCATACATGATTTTGTTTTTGACCACACCAAACATGTGGCACATTTTTTCTTCGGTGTCAGCGATCAGTTCAAACGGAAGTTCGAGTTTTTGCTTGAACTCATCATGCGAGCGCATGTTGTCACGTGACACGCCAAACACGATCGCGCCAGCCTTGACGAAGTCTTTGTACTTGTCACGAAACTCCATGGCCTCCGTGGTACAACCCGGCGTGTTGTCTTTGGGATAAAAGTACAGAATGACCACTTGGCCAAGGTGCGAGGTGTGACTGACCCGGATGCCTCCAGTTGCGTTTGATTCAAATTCAGGGATGGATTTGTTAACAACAATCGCCATATTTTTTCGCTCTCGTGTGACAGGATGCGTCGGTCGATCAAGCCGCGGACACTATCCTTGTGATGCGCCTCTGCGCCCTCGACTGCAAACCGAGATTTTACCCTGCTTTGTGCCCCGGGTTGGCTCTGTTTGTTCCGAACTTGCAGAACTGACGGGTGCGCGCGTAGGGTGTCAGGCGCCAACTTCGAGCAACAAGGCCACAGCTACCTTGCGCCCTTCGGCGACAAGTACGCTGTAAGTGCGGCAGGCGGCCTGGCTGTCCATAGTTTCCATGCCAATTTGCCGCTCAATCAGGGAGCGCGATAACTGGGCGGGTGGAAATCTCAGGCGGTTTCCACTGCCAAAAATGACGATCTCGGTGTCCAGTTCAGCCAATTGCGTGAAGTGCGCTTCGGTCAGTTCTTCAAAAGCCGAACAGTTCCAGGCAAAGCGTTCGCCGCCAGATGAAATCACCACGCTGCCTTCAATGCGCTCGGTCCCCACCTTGACCCAGCCCGGACCATAAGCCGTGATGGACTGGGCATGGGTGGCATCGGGGTGTATTTTCATGAGGCAAATCTTGTTGAGCGGGTGGCGCTGACAGGTCAGTAACCGACTGGGAACTGTGGTCAAATTATAGGTTTCGCTCGTCAGAACCATGTGCCCGGAGGGACTTTGAAAGCCATACGAAAATCAGCCAAGTTAGCCAATGTGTGTTACGACATCCGTGGCCCCATCATGGACGCGGCGCGCCAGATGGAAGAAGATGGCCACAAGATCATCAAGCTCAACATTGGCAATCTGGCGGTGTTTGGTTTCGACTCGCCCGAGGAAATCCAGCAGGACATGATCCGCAACCTGCCCAATTCGGCGGGTTACTCCGACAGCAAGGGCATCTTTGCGGCGCGCAAAGCCGTGATGCACGAAACCCAAAAGCAAAAAATCAAGGGAGTGACGCTGGATGACATTTATCTGGGTAACGGTGCCAGTGAACTGATCGTCATGGCGACCAATGCCTTGTTGGACGATGGCGACGAGATTTTGTTGCCATCCCCGGATTACCCCTTGTGGACGGCGGCGGCCAGTCTGTCAGGTGGCACGCCAGTGCACTATATGTGCGACGAGTCCAATGGCTGGATGCCCGACCTGGCCGACCTGCGCTCCAAGATCACACCGCGTACCAAAGGCCTGGTGGTGATCAACCCCAACAACCCGACTGGCGCGATTTACTCGGACGAGTTGCTCCAGCACTTGGTGCAGATTGCGCGCGAACACAACTTGGTGATCTTTGCCGACGAGGTGTATGACAAGGTGCTGTACGACGGCGTGAAGCACACCGCCTTGGGTTCTCTGAGCGAAGACGTGCTGACCTTGACCTTCAATTCNNATCGAGGGGCTCAACATGCTCTCGAACATGCGCCTGTGTTCCAACGTACCGGGCCAATGGGCCATTCAGACCGCCTTGGGTGGCTACCAGAGCATCAATGACCTTGTGTGTGAAGGCGGGCGCCTGCGCCGCCAGCGCGACATCGCCTATGAGCTGATCACCGCCATACCGGGTGTGAGTTGCGTCAAACCATCCGCTGCGCTGTACATGTTTGCCCGGCTCGACCCCACCATGTACCCAATCGTGGATGACCAACAGTTTTTTCTTGAGTTGCTGCAAGAAACCAAGGTGATGCTGGTGCAAGGCACCGGCTTCAATTGGCCAACACCCGACCACTTTCGCATCGTGTTCTTGCCGCACGAGGCAGACTTGCGCGAAGCCATAGGCCGCATTGCCAAGTTCCTAGAAGGGTACCGGAAACGCCACAGCAACTAAATTGCTTTGTTTTTAATAGCTTATACCGCTTTATTTAAATGGGCTAGAAGCCTTATTTTTTTATAAATTATGAAACCTATTCAAGTTGGTCTTTTGGGCATTGGCGTCGTCGGTTCGGGCACGTTTAACGTGTTGCAGCGCAACCAGGAAGAAATCAAACGCCGTGCCGGTCGTGGTATTGAAATCACCATGGTGGCCGACCTCAATGTCGCCCGTGCGAAAGAGCTGGTTGGCCCGGGCGTGACGGTGGTCAGCGATGCCCGCGCGGTGATTGCCAACCCGGATATCGACATCGTCATCGAATTGATTGGCGGTTACGGCATTGCCAAGACGCTGGTGTTGGAAGCCATTGCCGCGGGCAAACATGTGGTGACCGCCAACAAGGCATTGCTGGCGGTGCATGGCACCGAGATCTTTGCCGCAGCATCCCAGAAGGGCGTGATGGTGGCGTTTGAAGCGGCGGTGGCCGGCGGCATCCCGATCATCAAGGCCTTGCGTGAAGGACTGACAGCCAATCGCATCCAGTGGATTGCCGGCATCATCAATGGCACCACCAACTTCATTCTTTCGGAGATGCGCGACAAGGGGCTGGACTTTGCCGTGGTGCTCAAGGAAGCGCAACGTCTGGGCTACGCCGAGGCTGACCCCACCTTTGACATTGAAGGCGTAGATGCGGCTCACAAAGCGACCATCATGAGCGCCATTGCCTTTGGCATCCCGGTGCAGTTTGACAAAGCCTACGTCGAAGGCATCACCAAGCTCGGCGCGGCGGACATCAAATACGCAGAGCAATTGGGTTACCGCATCAAGCTGTTGGGCATCACCAAACGCACGCCTGGAGGTATCGAGTTGCGGGTGCACCCCAGTCTGATTCCTGCCAAGCGCTTGATCGCCAATGTAGAAGGCGCGATGAACGCGGTGGTGGTGCAGGGTGATGCGGTGGGAACCACGCTCTACTACGGCAAGGGCGCAGGCTCTGAGCCCACCGCCAGCGCGGTGATTGCTGATTTGGTGGACATCACCCGCCTGCACACTGCCGACAGCGCACAGCGCGTGCCGCACCTGGCCTTCCAGCCCAATGCCATGAGCGACCTGACCGTGCTGCCCATGAGCCAGGTGGTGACCAGTTATTACCTGCGTCTGCGGGTGGCCGACGAGACCGGCGTGCTGGCCCGGGTCACGGGCATTCTGGCCGAGGCTGGCATCAGCATTGATGCGGTCTTGCAGCGCGAAGCCGATGAGATTGGTCAGGACAATGCCGGCCAGCCCCAGGTGCCGCAAACCGATGTGATTATCCTCACCCACGACTGCGTCGAGGCCAAGATGAACGCCGCCATGGCGCTGATGCAGGCGCTGCCCAGCGTGTTGCAGCCCATCACACGCATTCGCAAGGAAGAGCTGGCCTGACATGAACTACATCTCGACCCGCGGCGACCAAAGCCCCAAGCGGTTCTGCGACATCCTGTTGGAAGGCTTGGCGCCCGATGGTGGCTTGTATTTACCGGACAGATACCCCCATGTGGACAGCGCGACTTTGACCCGCTGGCGTGCGGTGTACCACGAGCAGGGTTATGCCGAACTGGCTTATGAGATCTTGTCGCTCTACATCGACGACATCCCGGCAGAGGACTTGAAAGCGCTGTGCCAGAAGACCTACACGGTTGAAGTCTTTGGCACCGGCGAGATCGTGCCCTTGCGCCACCTTGAAAACAACATCTGGCTGGAAGGCCTGTCCAACGGGCCCACGCTGGCGTTCAAGGACATGGCCATGCAGTTGCT
>DFWT01000231.1:0-274 GCA_002381045.1 Rhodoferax sp. UBA4127 | reverse complement strand
TGCCAGGACATCGTCAAGGCCGTCTCCAACGACCTGGCGTTCAAGCGCAAGTACAAGATCGGCACCGTCAACTCCATCAACTGGGCGCGCCTCTTGGCGCAGGTGGTGTATTACTTTGCCGGCTACCTGCAGGCGACGACCTCGAATGATCAGAAGGTCAGCTTCACGGTGCCCAGTGGCAACTTCGGCAACGTCTGCGCCGGCCATGTGGCGCGGCAGATGGGCCTGCCCATCGAGCAACTGGTGGTGGCGACCAACGAGAACGACGTGCTCG
>DFWT01000162.1 GCA_002381045.1 Rhodoferax sp. UBA4127 | reverse complement strand
CCTTGTCGGCCGGCAGCAGGTTGGCGAACACGGGCAGCAGCCGGTACTTGTAGTCGACGACCTTGCCGCCCGCGACGTCGAAATCCATCACGCCGAGGAACTTGCCGTTGCTGCCGGCGTTGGTGACCAGCGTCTTGCCGCCGGGGTTGGCCACCGGCACCGCCACCGGCATGCCGTCGTGCGTGTGGCCGCCCAGGATCAGGTCGATGCCGCGCACCCGGCCGGCCAGCTTCAGGTCGACGTCCATGCCGTTGTGCGACAACAGCACGACGAGCTGCGCGCCCTTGGCACGCGCCTCGTCGACCACCTTCTGCATGTTCTCGTCTTGGATGCCGAAGCTCCAGTCGGCCACCATGTAGCGCGGGTTGGCGATCGGCGTGTACGGGAAGGCCTGGCCGACGATGGCCACCTTGACGCCGTTCATGTCCTTCATGACATAGGGCTTGAACACCGGGTCGCCGAAGTCGGCGGTCTTGATGTTCTGCGCGACGAAGTCAACGCGGTGCGCCGCCGTGCCGCTGCCGGTGCCACCGGCGAAGTCCTTCTCGACGATCTCCTTCACACGCGCCATGCCGAGCGTGAATTCCCAGTGCCCGGTCATGACGTCGACGCCGAGCAGCTTGCAGGCGTCGACCATGTCCTGGCCGTTCGTCCACAGCGCGGTGGCGCTGCCCTGCCAGGTGTCGCCGCCGTCGAGCAGCAGTGCGCCGGGGCGGCTGGCCTTCAGCCGTTTGACCAGCGTGGCCAGGTGCGCGAATCCACCCACCTTGCCGTAGCGCCGTGCGGCGAGCTCGAAGTCGATGAAGGTATAGGCGTGCGCCAGCGCCGTGCCCGGGCGCACACCGGCCTTCTTCAGCAGGTGTTCGCCCACCAGGTGCGGCAGCTGACCTCGCATCACACCCAGGCCCAGGTTCACGTTGGGTTCACGGAAGTGAATGGGCTTGAGCTGCGCGTGGCAGTCGGTCATGTGCAGGAAGGACACATTGCCAAACTTGGGAATGTCATACAGACCTTTGGCAGCGGTAGCTGCATCGGCTTGTGCGTGGGTACCCAATGCCATGCCAGCCATGGTGCCTGCACCCAACACCTGCATAAATTCACGTTTTGTCAAATTCATTTTTTAATCTCGCATGAAAAAGCCCGGGCAGGCCGGGCTGTAGAAAAACCTGTGACGACTATTGATTCACAGGTGACTTGGGGTCAAGCAACAAGGCCATCAAATCCTTGGCTTGCGCCTCGGTGATGATGCCTTTGTGAACCGCACGCGGCATCACTGAGCAAGCGTTGTAGGCCCTGGAATTCCAAATCTTGCCCCAGGTATATTCAATGATGGCTTTTGACGCCGCACTGGTCGGGTCAGCGATGACGCCACGGGTTTTGCCATAGCCGGTCAGGCTGGGGCCAATGTTGCCGAATGAAATTTCCTTGGGGTCGAATTGGTGGCAGTTGTAGCAATTGCCGCCATTGGCGGTTTTGGCGTCGTCAGTCCAAGTCATCCCGCGACCGTTCTGCGCCAGGGCCTCACCCTTTTTCCAATCGCCAAGGTAATTGCCATCGGCTGGCCACTTGATGGTCTTCAATTGCGCTTCCTGCAAGGCATTGGCCAAATCTGGATCGATCGGCTTACCTGCTACCTCAGCTGCGGTGCACGCCGTGTTGATGTCTTCCGGCGCCAAAACTGAGACCTTGACAAGTCCTTGATCACGGAAAGAATTCTTGACGACATCCGCGGTGATCTTGTCCAGGTCGGCCGGACTTGGGCCAGTGGCACAGCCGGCGACCAAAATCGCCACAACCAAAGACGCCAGCGACAGGTATTGCTTTTTCATAATGGATTTCCTTTGCGTTCAGCGCTTGATAGCCGGTGCCACCGACTTGGAACCCTGGCTATTCACACCCAGGTAAACGGCAATCGCTACAGTGGCGTCACTGGCAAAACCAGGGTAGGGAAAGCGCTGCTGGCGATAACAGTCGTTCAAACGTTGCTGCATGCCCCACATCTGACCACTGGACACACGGTAAGCAGGCCAAGCCGCAAAGCCGACCCCATCGCCCGGGTTTTTGGTCAGGTTCGGAAGGTCTTGCAAGCGGATGCGCCAGTTGTCGCCGCCATGGCATGAGGCACATGAAAAATCATGGGGTCCGCCACGTTGAAAAAACAAACGTTTACCCACTTCATAGGCCACTTTTTCTTGTGCATGTGACTGCGACAAATTGAATTTCATGTCCCGTGACTCAGCGGCCACCCAAGTCGCCAACGCAGTCATGTTGTTTTGTTCGCCCTTGCCAAATGGTGTGGCAGCGATTTCCTGTGGGTTAAACCCTTGCAGGGTCTCCATGCAAGTGAGCAAACGCGACTCCAGATCTTGCACCCTGTTGGTGTCAGCGAAATAGCGTGGCAATGACACAAACGCACCTTTGACCACTCCCGGACCTTGGCCGAGATCACACTTTTCAAGCGATGCTTTTTTTGGTCCCCGCTGTTGCTTCCAAAGGTCTTCGCCCTTGGCTTCAAACAAATCCGCCGGGTTGCCGTCTGCCAGCATGGCCCGGTATTCTTCAATGGACTGCACTGCCGCAGACTTCTGTGCGTGGGCAGACACCACCGCAATGCCGGCCAGCAAAAACAACGCTAGCTTTTTAATATTCATATTTGTCTCCTCTATGCGCTGACACAGGAAAATCAAAAGGGTGAGGCAATGTCTCACCCTTTCACCACAAACTGACAAATCAGGATGCAGTCACTTCGTCGGTACGGGTATCACCCTTGGTGTCTTTCCAGGTCACAGCGATCTTGTCTCCAGCTTTCGCGCCTTTGACGTTGAACTGCAAGAACGGGTTCTTGGACACGGCCGAGCCCCATTCTGCGGTCATGACCACTTTGCCGTTGAGGGATGCACTCACGTCGGTGATGTGCATGGCTGGAACCAGCGCGCCTGCGGCGTCTTTGCGCTGACCGGATTCCATTTCGTGACTCATCAAAACACGGACGCTGGCGGTGGTGCCTTCTACTTTGGCGCGAATGCGCATTGGATCTGCCATTTTTAAACTCCTGTATTCAATTGATTCGTTAGGGCTGCAAGTAGGGTGATTGCTGGCTTAACCGCCGCAACCGCCCAAGGTGACTTTGACTTCTTTTTTGGCAAACAGGGCTTTGCCGTCGTTCATGATGGCCACAGCGTAAACGTCTGAAGACTGGCCCATCTTGGAGCGAGTGGCAAAGTTGGCTTCCACGCTGTCGGTAACGTTGAACAGTGCCACCAACGCAGCAGGATTTTTTTCAACCAGGATCAGAACTTTCTTGACACCGGGCAAGGTGGTGCTGGCAGTCAGTGGGACCACAGCGCCGTTTTCGGCGATGTCCGGGCCACCAATGACCACGTCTTTGCTCTCGACCGGGGCAGCGGAGCCCAGAGCTTTAAGGGTATCGGCCACAGTTTTAGCCTTGAAGGCATCCGCGCTGTAGGCCAGGGCGTTTTGCGGCAGGAAGCCGGCGCTGGCCAACAGGCCGGCGACAACAGCGCTGTGTTTGAGTGTCTCGCGACGAGTTTGCATGGGTATCTCCTAGGTTAAGTTCATGCTGGGGTGGAAAACGGGACGTGACAGACTTTACTTGGGTGCACCTGCAGCCAACCAGACCGCAATGGTCTTGGCATCTGCAGCACCAATCGTTTGAGCGGGCATCGGGATCGGGCCCCAAATACCAACACCACCCGATTTGATTTTGCCAGCCAAGTAGTCAGCCTTTTCAGGGTACTTCTTGGCAACATCACTGTAGGCTGGGCCGACGATTTTGTTGTTCAGCCCATGGCATACCAAGCAGCCGTTCTTTGTCAACAAAGCGACCGCCTTTTTGCCATCAGGCTTGCCTGCATCCGCGCCGGGCGTTGCTTTGTCCTCGGCAGCCGCGGGCGCGGTGACTTTGGCGGGCATCTCACCCACTTTCAGTTCCGGCTTGGTGGTATCGGCGCCACGCTGGGGGCCAACGATACGGTTTTGTTCTGCCAGGTTGCCGTGGGCATTTCGGGCGAAATCGGGCAGGAAAGATGCCACTTTGGCTTCAGTCTTGCAATCTTTCATGCAAGCCACGTTGCTGGTGTCTGGCTTTTTGGCACCTCCAAACTCCTTGCCTGGCCACAGGGCGTGATCGGTCGTCATGCCGTTGCGGTTTGGCATGCGCGCCTGCACATCCTTAATCGTCTTTTCGTTGAGAACAATGTTCTCTGGCACGATACCGCCAATATTGAGCATGAAGGCCAGCACCGCGTACACCTCGTCGGTTTTCAGTGTCTTCGGCGCATTCCAGGGCATGGCGCGGTTAATGAAATCCCACACGGTAGAAATCGTCGCCACCTTCATAAAGGTTGTACGGCCGGGAAACCCCGGCGTGACCAGGTTTGCTACATGGCCGGTTTCCAGATCTTTAGGTTGGACACCACCAATGAGTGGATTGAAAACTTCACCGGATTCACCAAAGAAACCGTGGCATTGCGCGCACTTGCCTTCCCAAATATCCTGCCCTTGCGCCACCGTACCGGACCCAGCCGGAAGGCCCTTGAAGTCGGGACGCACGTCGATATCCCATGCGGCAATTTCTTTCGTCGTTGCTTCGCGACCGATCCCGGCGTACTTGCCAGATGCGGCCTGCGCTGTGCTGATCCCGGCAAGGGCCAAGAGCGCCGCACTGATGACTGCTTTACGAAACCTGGACATTCTTAACCTCTCCGTTTTCTTGCACCAACCATGTTTGAATGGCGTTGTTGTGGTAGATCGAACGCGTACCGCGTACCGCACGCAACTGCTGATAGGTCGGCTGAACAAACCCTGTTTCATCCATAGCCCGGCTCTGCAACAAGGCGGGCTTGCCATCCCAAGACCAGTCAATGTTGAATCGGGTCAGTGCCTTGGGCATCACCAAACCTTCAAGACGTGCGCTGCGCCAGTTGCGCCCACCGTCAACAGACACGTCAACCCGTTTGATCTTGCCTTTGCCAGACCAGGCCAAACCGGTCACGTTGTAGAAACCCTTGTCGAGCAACACTTGCCCACCTGACGGTGTGGTGATGACGCTCTTGCATTCTTGTAGCCCAGAGTACTGGCGATGTTGCCCGTTGGGCAGCAAATCGATGTAATGCACCGCTTCGTCTTTGGTGGCATAAGGCATGTCACCCACTTCAATGCGACGCAGGTACTTGACCCAGCTTACGCCTTGAATACCGGGCACGATCAAACGCAGAGGGTAACCTTGCTCGGGACGCAGCATTTCGCCGTTTTGACCGTAGGCGACAAACACTTCCCCTGACTTGATCAGGCTCATCGGAATGGTGCGGGTCATGGAGGAGCCATCGGCACCCTCGGCCAACACAAACTTGCCGTTGGTCAGGTCTGCCCCCGCCATCTCAAGCAGGGTAATCAGTGGCACGCCTGTGAACTCGCTGCACGACACCATGCCGTGGGTGTACTGCACTGTGGGTACAGCCACATTGCCCCAATCGACTGCGGTATTGGCGCCGCACTCGATAAAGTGAAAGCGCGACACGGCTGGCAAGCGCATGATTTCATCAAGTGTCAGGACCTTGGGCGTTTTCACCATGCCATTGATCATCAAGCGATGCTTGGATGGATCGATGTCCCACCAGCCTTGGTGATGGCGTTCAAAATGCAGGCCGCTTGGCGTGACGATGCCAAACAGAGACTGCAAAGGCGCGAAAGAAACGGAGGCCTGCGTGGTTTGCGTCAACCCAGGGCTTTGGCGGCGCTGCACACCAGATTCATATTGCGATGGTTTGCCGTAGCCGTCGTTCTGCGCAACACCTTGGCCCAGACCCACACTGTGTGCAGGCAAGGTCAAAATATTCGGGTCGCCACCTTCCACCGGCAGCGGATTGGTTTGCGCCAAGGCAGCCGGCACTGCAGCACCGGCAGCTGCCGCGGCAAACGCATTCCGAATGAAGTCGCGACGCCCTTTTTTACCTTCAGCAAAAACGGTCCTAATCCCATCTTGGCTTAGGAAATTCTCAGGTGCCTTGATCAGGCGGCCTGAGTTCACACTTTGAACCATTCAAAAACTCCTTTTATTCTGTCCGATACCACCAAAATCCACATTCAAATCCGCGATTCGCAGCGCCTAAACCACCTCGTCTGCTGGTTCTGCTCCCGCATGAACGTAAACCGCCTTGCATACTCTGACCACAGAATCGTCCGCAATCTTATAAAACACCTGCTGCCCGGACCGCCGCTTGGACAACACACCGGCCTGGTACAGCACTTGCAGATGCCGTGACATGTTGGGCTGGGACGCTGAAATTTGGGAGAGCAAACAAGTGACGTTTTGCTCGCCATCACACAGCGCACCAATGATCTTCAAGCGCATGGGTGTTGAAAGCACCCCAAAAAGCTCCGCTGCTCGCTCCAACGCTTTTGACGGCGCATGGATCAGTTCTGCATCACTCATCGTTGAAACAATCAATATATTATTATTGATGAATATATGTGCTTGGTTGACAACCCGCTATCGGGGTTTTCACTTACTTGAAGCGGTAATGATCTCGATTCAGCACCGCTGAAATCGAGGTCACATCTTCAGGGAACAAGCCCAAGTTGAGTTCCTGGTTGCAAGCTTCCACCATACCCCGCAGTGCACCCAAGCTGTTGATCCGGCCCGCTGGCCGGTAAATGGCATTGCCGTCTCCGCCAAACTTGCGCTGGTGACACGCGGTGCATTTGTGCTCGGCAATCAACTGTTCACCATGTTTGAGGTCCGCACCGTGATACAGGTCAGGGACTGCGCCAGCCAAAGCTGACGCCGCCCCCCAGACCGAGGACGCCGACAGAAGAAACCTCACCACTCTTTTGTGAGACATCTGACGATGGCAACGCCGACAACTTGGGTTGTTTTCCGCATCGCTCAGTCAGATCAGAACCGATGGCTGTACATGAACTGCCAGTTGGTCTGTGCGTGGGAAATATCGATGCCCTGAGGGGTAGTGACTGTGACCTTAGGAGCCATTGTCAAAGACGCGTTGAAATCCCCTGCCGCGGACAACTTATAGCCCACACCTAAGGTCGCATGACTCTTCACAGTTGCGGGGAACAACGGATTCACGTAGTCGTTCGGGATAGGGTTATCAGCCAAGTTCAATCCGGCGCGCAATGTAAGCACGTCGCTAGCCTTCCAAGCAGCACCAAGGTTCAAAACGGTTTGATCTTTCCAATTTTGTGGCAAGGCAAAGCTTACAGAACCACCCATTCCAGAACTGTCATACCGCATTTTGAAACTCTTCATGGAGTCTGACCAACCGATGGTCTTGATGTCTGCCGCCAGCAATAACGCAGGACTGGTTTGCCAGCTAACACCCATCGCAAGAACCGATGGCATTTGAAAATCAATGATGGTGATTTGTCCATTGTCGACAAACGTTGCTGTTGGAGCAGCTCCAGGGTTTGCAGTCATACTGGCTGCACTGCTTGCCGTTTTCATGTCAGCCAATGAAGACTTGAATTGGTAGGACGCGCCAAGCACAACATCATTGCTGACTTTGAAGGCGCCTCCAATAGCAGCACCAAAGCCGGTAGATTTTGCAGCGCCAGTGAAATCGTTATCGTCTGAAAAGTTGATTCGAGCCCATGTGGCAGTATTCAGGGCTCCGCCACCAATGGCACCACCAAGTGCTCCTGTGCCACCGGTAACCATTGCTCCCAACTGAGCAGGTGAAGCCGCCATAAGCATGTCAAGAGACGACCACATGAATTTCAGAGTAGCTCCCAAGGTCAGATTTGGAGTCGCTTGGTACGCAATTGGGAAAATGACGTTGCCAACCCCAAGCTCAGAACGTACTGCGTCACCTGAACCTGCCGCCAAGAAAGAGTTAGCCTCGTACTCAGTCCCCATGCCACCCTGGGCAAACATACCCACGCCATAGGTATAAGCGCCATTGCGCTTGACATAACCGAACGCGGGCATGAGGTAAGACGTGCCTCCCGATTTCGCTTCCATACCCATCATGCTGCTTTTCACATCCGGCCCCAAAATACCAAAAGCCACATCAAGACGAGAAGTGCCATCAGGCATCATGCCAAGCGTGGCTGGATTTTGCGACATTCCTGCATTGCCGTGATCAATGGCTTGTGATGCGCCACCCATGCCGGTCGAAATCGGACCATAGCCCTCCATCAACATGCCATTGGTCGCCATGGCAGCAGTCATTGGGATCGCCAGTGCAGCGGCGACGGCCACGGTGCGGAACTTGAAATCTTGCTTTTTCATGATGTCAGCTTTCTTTGGTTGAGTTAATCGGTACAGTTTTAAAAGTCACCCTTGGCTGCACGGTCCATCATTTGGTAGATGGTTTCACGTACTTTCCATGCTTCTTCTTTCAATGGCGATGGCAATTTACGACCCATTTTGACCATCATGTCCATG
>DFWT01000077.1 GCA_002381045.1 Rhodoferax sp. UBA4127 | reverse complement strand
TCATCGTGGCCTGGTTCTCGCGTCAGCGCGAGTTCCGCGCCGACGCGGGCGCCGCCCAGTTGCTGGGCCGCAAGCAACCCATGATCAATGCCCTGGCGCGGCTGGGTGGTATGCAGCCGGGAGAGTTGCCCAAGAGTGTGGCGGCATTTGGTATCACGGGGGGCATCGGGCAATTGTTCTCGACCCACCCACCACTAGAAGACCGCATCGCCGCGCTGCAAAACGCGCAGCCCTGATCTGGCTTAATGTTCTCAACCCCAGTTGCGCAAGCTTCGCACTGGGGTTTTTTAACGCCTGCGCTAGACTCGGCGCATGGAATTCACCACCTGGCTTACTTTCTTTGCGGCGTCCTGGGCCATCAGCATTTCGCCCGGCCCGGGTGCCATTGCGTCCATGAGTGCTGGGCTCAATCATGGCTTCCGATATGGGTATGTCACCATCATCGGCTTGGTACTGGGAATCTGGACGCAACTGCTGGTGGTGGGCGTCGGTTTGGGGGCACTGGTAGCGGCCTCCAGCACTGCGTTCACGGTCGTCAAGTGGCTGGGGGTGGCTTATTTGGTGTGGTTGGGGATTCAGCAATGGCGTGCACCGGCCCGCCCCATGGTGGCGGCCACTGACAGTATTGAAGTGATCAGCCAGCGGGCGCTCATATTGAAGGCATGGATGATTAACATCGTCAACCCCAAGGGCACGGTGTTCCTGCTGGCCGTGGTGCCGCAGTTCATCACTTTGAGCGCGCCCTTGCTGCCGCAGTACCTGATCATTGGAGCCACTCTGGCATTCACCGACATGGTGGTGATGGCGGGCTATACCGCGTTGGCCTCACGGGTGCTGGGTGCGCTGAAAGATCCGTCGCACATTCGCGCCATGAACCGCACGTTCGGTGGCTTGTTTGTGGTGGCTGGATCACTTCTTGCGCTTTTTAAGCGCTCGGCTTGAACGCATCGAGAGATGGTCGATAGCTAATTAATAGATAGCTATAAGCGCATTTTGAAAAGGGCTTGAGCACTAAATTTTTTGCAGAGTAGAAATTGCCCTGCGTGCGACCGCCTCTGCCAACTTGATGCCATCCACCCCAGCTGACAAGATGCCGCCGGCATAACCCGCGCCTTCACCGCCCGGGTACAAACCCAGCGTATTGGTGCTTTGAAAATCATCACCACGCGGGATGCGCAGCGGTGATGAGGTGCGTGTTTCAACCCCCGTCAGCACCGCATCGGGCATATCAAAGCCCCTGATTTTTTTGCCAAACACCGGCAGAGCTTCGCGCAGCGCGGCAACGGCGTAGTGGGGCAGAGCGCCGTGAAGGTCACCCAGCTTCACACCGGGTTTGTAAGACGGCTGCACCGCGCCAAAACGGCTCGACGGTTTGCCGGCAATGAACTCGCCCACCAGTTGGCCGGGCGCCTGGTAATTGCTGCCGCCCAGAACAAAAGCCTGGGACTCCAGCTGGCGTTGCAGGTTGATACCGGCCAGGGGATGCATCGCATGTGATTCATCTGCTCTTAACTCAAGAGCTTCCTGAGCATATTTTGCGCCGTCTACAGGCCCAAAAGCGTCAATGAATGCGGCCGCGTCCTGTACAAAATCCGTTGGTTCAATACCCACGACCAGCCCCGCATTGGCGTTGCGTTCATTGCGCGAATACTGGCTCATGCCGTTGGTTACCACACGGCCCGGCTCCGAGGTGGCTGCCACCACCGTGCCGCCGGGGCACATGCAAAAGCTGTACACAGCGCGCCCGTTGCTTGAGTGGTGCACCAGCTTGTAGGCGGCCGCACCCAGAAGCGGGTTGCCCGCGTGGCGCCCCCACAGCGCGCGGTCAATCACGCTTTGCGGATGCTCCACCCGAAAGCCCACAGAAAATGCCTTGGCCTGCAGCGCCACGCCGTGCGCGTGCAGCATGGCAAAGGTGTCGCGGGCACTGTGTCCCAGCGCCATCACGACCTGATCGGCACGCATGGTGTAACTTTGCGCATCGACCTGGTTCAGCACGGTGAGTCCACGCACCTGCCGCCCCTGGGTGGTGGATTCAATCTCGACATCGATGACACGCTGCTCAAAGCGAATTTCGCCACCCAGGGCGATGATTTGCTCGCGCAGGTTCTCCACCACTTTCACCAGCTTGAAGGTCCCGATATGCGGGTGTGCTTCCACCAAAATCTCGGGCGGAGCACCGGCATTGACAAATTCCTGCATCACTTTTCGGCCCAGGTGGCGCGGGTCCTTGATCTGGGTCCACAGCTTGCCGTCTGAGAATGTGCCGGCCCCTCCCTCGCCGAACTGCACATTGCTCTCGGGGTTGAGCACCTGTTTGCGCCACAAACCCCAGGTGTCTTTGGTCCGCTCACGCACGCGCTTGCCGCGTTCCAGGACGATCGGCCTGAACCCCATTTGTGCCAGCACCAACGCTGCAAACATGCCACACGGACCAAAGCCCACCACCACCGGGCGCAGTGGCAGATCTACAGGCGCCTGTGCGACCGGGTGGTAAGTCATATCGGGTGTGGGTTGGATGTGCGGGTTGTCCTGGAATTGGGCCAGCAGACCCGCTTCCAGGCTGGCGTCAATCAAAGCCACATCAACAATGAATACCGTTAGCAATTCCGCCTTGCGGGCGTCAAAACTGCGCTTGAATACCTGCAGGCTGGCAATGGCAGCCAGGTCGATACCCAGCTTCTGTGCGCCTAGGCGCTTCAATGTGTCCACCGGGTGGGCAATCGGTGCGCGGTCGTCATCCGTTTCCGCAGGGGCGTCGGCCGCTCGGCGCGCCATCACAGGCAGGGCAGAAAGGGGGAGTTTGAGTTCAGTCAGGCGAATCATGATGGGCTCGTGGTGATCAAGCAGGCGTGCATGATACGGTGCACGCGTTGTGCGCTTTCGGCGGCTAAACTGATTCGACAACTTGCCATAAGAGTACGCACATGATTAAGTACAAACGCATTGCCCTTCGCCACGTGATTGAATCTGATTTGCCCGCGCTTGCGCAGGTTTTGACCGACCCTCAAACCCGCGGTCTTTACAACCCGACCCGCATGGGCAGCCCCCATGGCATCGAGAAGCGTTTCCGTGACGACGGCTTCTCCAATGACGAGCATGAGATGCTGCTAGTCTGTGATGCGTCAGGTGCAGTGATTGGTGATGTGCTTCACTTTCGCGCCAGGCGTTACTCCAGCAGCCGAGAAATCGGCTGGACAATTCACAACCCAGTGCACCGCAATCAGGGTTATGCCACCGAAGCCGTCACGGCACTGGTGGACTACCTATTCAAGGCCTTTCCGATCAATCGGGTGGAGTGCAACACCGCCACCACCAACCTTGCGTCGCTGCGTCTCGCCGAAAAATGCGGCTTCACCCGCGAGGGCGTGTTACGCGGGCTGGTATTTGTGGCGGGCGTCTACCTTGACGATGCGGTGTTTTCCATATTGCGCAGCGAGTGGGAGCAACGCCGAAGCACCGCTAACTGACGGCAGTTGCCATCACACGGGCAAGAAACCTTCTACCGAGAGGTAGCGCTCGCCAGTGTCGTAATTGAAGCCCAGCACGGTCGCGCCAGCAGGCAGCTCTGGTAGCTTTTGTGCAATGGCCGCCAGCGTCGCGCCGCTGGAGATGCCCACCAGCATGCCTTCTTCGCTGGCGCTCCTTCGGCCGTATTCACGCGCGGCTTCAGCCTCGACTTGAATCACGCCATCCAGCAGGTCAGTGTGCAGGTTTTTGGGGACGAAACCGGCTCCAATCCCCTGGATCGGATGCGGTGCCGGTGCGCCACCCGAAATCACAGGTGATGCTGAAGGTTCCACGGCATACACCTTGAGTTTTGGCCATTTGGCCTTGAGCACTTTCGCCACACCAGTCAGGTGCCCACCCGTGCCTACGCCGGTGATCAGCGCGTCAATGCCGTCGGGAAAGTCGTCCAGAATTTCTTTCGCTGTGGTTCGCGCGTGAACGTCAATATTGGCTGGGTTTTCAAACTGCTGTGGAATCCACGAACCAGCAATGGTCAGCGACAGCTCATAGGCACGGGCAATGGCACCTTTCATACCTTTCTCGCGGGGCGTCAGGTCAAACGATGCACCATAGGCCAGCATCAAACGGCGCCGCTCAATGCTCATGCTGTCTGGCATGACCAGAATGAGTTTGTAGCCTTTTACTGCGGCGACCAAAGCCAGGCCCACGCCGGTGTTGCCCGAGGTAGGCTCGATGATGGTGGCACCAGGTTGCAAATCGCCAGATTTTTCGGCAGCTTCCACCATAGCCAATGCGGTGCGGTCTTTGATCGACCCGCCAGGGTTGCTGCGCTCGGATTTGATCCAGACATTGTGTCCCGGTCCGAACAGGCGGTTGATGCGCACATGCGGTGTGCGGCCAATGGTCTGCAGGATGTTGTCGGCCTTCATGCGGAGTTCCTCATTCAAAACAGCGTTGCATTGTGAATCAGTTGATCTCTCTTTTCAGGCATATGCATATGGGTTGGGCAATCAGCTTGATGCAGCCACGATAATCGGCTCGTGAAGCCTGCCAGACTGCCGCTGGTGCAATTCTGGAAACAGAGCACTGGAGGAACGTCCGGACTGCATAGGGCAGCGTAGCAGCTAACGGCTGTCCACTGAAAGCTCAAGCCGCAAGGCCTGGGTATAAGGTGAGGATCAGAGCAACAGAGACGAGTCGGCGTAGGTACCCTGTTTCGGGTGTTCTATGCGCATAGGCTGGCGCAAGCCAGACCCCGGGTCACCGGGCGCGCATAGCCACCCATTGCAGGCTCTGCCTGCAATGGGTGAAACGGGCAATCTCTACGCGCAGCAATACCAAGTAGGCCAGCGTTGATGGTGCCCCCAGAGCTGGCGGGTAGGTAGCACCGAGCTGTTGGGTGACCAATAGCCCAGATGAATGGCAGTCACGCCTGAGGCAACTCAGGCGCACAGAATCCGGCTTATCGGCGGGCTTCACACTTTTTATAGCGATCAGCCCAGATTTTATAAGGGCTAGAGCCGAATTAACCTCGTGCCAATATGGTTTGGCCAAGCGCGAACACCGAGTTGGGTGCGTTGGTGCGAAACACCTGGCTGGCAGGTTTTTTAAACACGCCCCGGTTGGGTGCGGGCTTTTGCTCGATCTTCACGCCTTTGGCCAGTTGCTCCAGCACCAGCGACCGCAGGGTCACAGACTGCATAAAGTCAAAAACCTTGGCATTCATGGCGTCCCACAGATCCTGCGCCATATCTGCCGAAGCTGCATCGGCAGCAGCTTGGAGTTTTGGGGGTGCATCTTCCACAGCAGCAATGATGTCGGCCACGGTGATGGCATCGGTGCGCTGACCCAGCGTGTAGCCACCACCCGGCCCGCGCGTACTGTTCACCAGACCTTCCTGGCGCAGTTTGCTGAACATTTGCTCCAGGTATGAGAGCGAAATCTGCTGGCGCGCGGCAATATCCGAGAGCGGCACGGGACCGAGCTTCTCACGCAGCGCCACATCGATCATGGCGGTCACAGCGAAACGACCTTTGGTACTTAAACGCATGTTGGTTACTCCTGTCTACGTTGAGTTGTCAGATACAGGTCAAACTATAAAGTTCAAGTCACTTCGTGTAAATTCGAATATTTGACAATTAAACTTCGTATTTATCGAAGTATTTAGCAAGCTGAGCCTCCAATCTCGATGAACTTCAAGCACCTTTACTATTTTTGGGTCACCGCCAAAGCCGGTGGAATCATGCGCGCCGGCGAGCAGTTGCACACCACCCCACAAACGCTCTCGGGCCAGATCAAAGTGCTGGAAGATTGGTTGGGGCGCAAGCTGTTTCGCAAGGCAGGTCGCCAGTTGGAACTCACTGAACACGGTCGTCTGGCACTGGGTTACGCCGATCAGATTTTCAGTCTGGGCCAAGACTTGGAAACCGCTCTGCGACAGGTGCGTGGTGCCCAGCGGCGGTTGGATTTTCGGGTGGGTGTGGCCGATTCGGTGTCCAAATCAGTGGCCTACCGTTTGCTGGAGCCTGCGTTTTTGATTGATCAGCCTGTCAAACTGCTGGCCAGCGAAGGCAAGTTTGATGACCTGCTGGCCCAACTTGCCCTGCACCGCTTGGACTTGGTGATTGCCGATGAACCCATGCCCAAGCGAGTAAGCGTCAAAGCCTTTAACCATGCCCTTGGCAGCAGTTCGCTGACATGTTTCGCAACACCCGCTTTAAGGGCGCGCTTCAAAGGCGCCTTCCCCGCCTGCCTGGACGGCATGCCCATGCTGGTGCCAGGTGCGACCGCGTCCGTGCGGCGGCAATTGGAGGGCTGGTTTGCCAAACATCAGATTGCGCCAGTGGTCGTAGGCGAATTTGATGACGCGGCTTTGATGAAAGCGTTTGGGCGTGAAGGGCAGGGCGCTTTTTTGGCTCCCAGTGTGCTGGAAGAAGAGACTTGCGCCCAATTTGGCGTGGTGGCGATTGGTAAAACCAGTGAACTCGTCGAGGAGTTTTACGCGGTGTCGGTAGAGCGGCGTATCTCTCACCCCTGCGTGCTGGCCATCACCGATGCAGCGCGCGAGCAGCTTTTCAGCGCCTGATCTGCGCGCGCCTCTCAACCGGATAATCCTTCCCCATGCCGCTCAGAGAAATCTCCCATCCCGCCATCGCCACCGATCTGCGCTACGCCAAGCCAGACAACTTCACCGGCCGAACCATTTACGACCATGCAGTGGCTTACCTGCACGTGGACGCGTTTGCTGCCTTGGTGCGCGCTGCCGAGTTGGCCCAGGCGCAAGGACTGCGTCTGTTGGTGCTCGATGCCTACCGCCCCGCTGCGGCGCAGTGGCGCTTGTGGGAGGCGCTGCCCGACCCGCGTTTTGTGGCCGATCCGCGCATTGGTTCCATGCACACACGTGGCGTGGCCGTTGATTTGACCCTGTGTGACGCCAGTGGTCAGCCGCTGGACATGGGCACGGCCTTTGATGAAATGACCGAGCAGTCCTTTCATGGTGCCGCCGACATCGCACCCCAAGCGCAGCGCAATCGCAGTGTGTTGCTGGGTTTGATGACTTTGGCGGGCTGGACCCACCACCCCTTTGAGTGGTGGCACTACAACCTGCCGGACCCTACCCGCTACCCACCGCTGAGCGATGGCGCCGAAGGTGCCTTCCTGATGGATTGAAGGGGTGCTGGGCGCGGCTTAGAAGCGCTCACCATCGTGCAGGTAGCGCCATTGGCCTTCAGGCAAACCCGAAAGTGCGACCCGTCCGACCCGCAGGCGCTTCATGCTCTTGATTTCTAGCCCGGCGCGTTCGCACACGTAGGCAATCAGGCCGGTATGCGCGCCTTTGAAGGCAAAGCGCAAGCGGGTTAAGCCTTCCGCGGTACTGTTCACACTGACCTTGAGGGCGGGCAGTGAAGAATCCTCATGGCGCGCACCGGCGTTCATGCGTTGCAACACCTCAGGAGCAACCTCGCCCTGAACTTCCACCAGCAGTTCATGCTCGATGAATGCAGCGTCTTCATTCAGCTTGCGCAGCACTCGCCAGTCTTGTGTGAATACCNNGGTGGCGTGGGGGTCTACCACCACGGTCTGGTCTGACACCCGCGCCATAGGCTCTTCAACCACTTGCCCATTCACCTGCACCCAACCACCTTCGATGTACTGCTCGGCCTCGCGCCGCGAGCAGCGCATGAGAAATGCCACACGTTTGGACAGGCGCTCGCCTTCCAAGGCGGGTTTTGGGGTAGGCAAGCTAGGTTTTTGGGGAGGACGCATTTGGCAAGCATGGTAACCCCCGTAACACCTTGTAAGGCGACTTGTTTGCTTGGGTGCGCCCGATAGCATTAACCCCTTTTTAGGTGTGGCCATGCTTGCTGATGTGACAGATTTGCCGGTGGTCGACCAAGATTCCCAAACCCCGCCGGGCAGTGCACCAAGCGGGCTTCAAGCCACATTGTTAAGCGCTTCTGCCGCTTCTTTGTTGGCTGCGTGCGGTGGCGGTGGCGGTGGCGGATCTTCCCCTGCGCCTGTGGCATCGGTGCCCGTCACCCTGGCCTATACCTACACCTACCAGGCCGCGACTTCCGACCAGGAGGCGGCGCGATTCCTTAACCAGGCGCAGTTTTCTGCCAGCGATGCGGATATTGCTGCGGTGCGTAGCGCCGGGTTTGCCGCCTGGTTGCAACAGCAAATCGCGCGGCCCATGGGCACCACCGGCTGGGACTGGCTTGAGAGCAAAGGGTATGGCGATGTGAACAACCCCGCCAACTATTACGACAGCAACAGCCCTGCGGACTACATGATGTGGAGCCAGCTCATGACCGCACCCGACGCGGTGCGTAAACGCATGGCGCTGGCCCTGTCAGAGTTTTTTGTGGTGTCGTCGAATGGGCTGAGTTTCAATTGGCGCAGCCATGCTGCTGCCCACTATTGGGACACCCTCAATACCCACGCGTTTGGCAACTTTCGGGACTTGCTGGAAGCCATCAGCCTGAATGTAGCCATGGGCTATTACCTCAACACCAAAGGCAACAAGAAGGCCAACGGTCGGGGCAGTCAGCCCGACGAAAACTATGCCCGCGAGGTGATGCAACTGTTCACTGTCGGGCTGGTGCTGCTTAACCCGGACGGCACGCCGCAATTGATAAATGGCGCCACCACCGACACCTACACCGCCAGCGACATCAGCAACCTTGCACAGGTGTTCACCGGCTACGACGTCGACCAAAGCCAGAACGTGGTCACCGCCATCGCGCAAACCGGTGGCGGTACCCGCAACGTAGGCAACACTGCGTTTGCGCGGCTGCCCATGATCCAAAGCGGCAACAACCATTCCATGCTGGCGGCCACTTTTTTGGGCGTCACTATCCCTGCTGATACCCCCGTCAAAGACGCACTCAAGACTGCACTTGACACCCTCTTCAACCATCCAAACACCGCGCCATTTTTCTGTAAACAACTGATTCAGCGCATAGTCACCAGCAACCCCAGCCCAGCCTATGTCGGCCGGGTGGCTGCAGTGTTTGTCAACAACGGCAAGGGTGTGCGCGGTGATTTGGCTGCGGTGCTGTTTGCGGTTTTGCTGGACGACGAAGCGCGTGGCCCGCAGGGCTTGAGTGCCCCTGAGTTTGGCAAGCTGCGTGAACCCATGCTGCGTCTGGTGCAGTGGGCACGCACCTTTGCAGTCACCTCCACAAGTGGTGCCTGGAAGATTGGTGACTTGAGCAATGCATCCACCCAGCTTGGTCAAAGTCCTTTGCGCTCTCCTTCAGTGTTCAACTTTTTCCGGCCGGGATACGTTCCACCGACCAGCACATTGAGCGCCGGGTCGGTGGTGCCAGAGTTTCAACTGGTCAACGAGAGCAGTGTGGGTGGTTACCTCAACTACATGACCGGTGTCATTTCAAACGGCATCAATTCGGGTGACATCAAGGCCGCCTACACCGCCGAACTGGCCATCGTGACCGATACCGCTGCGCTGGTGCAGCGGCTCAACGCCCTCATGTGTGGTGGGCAACTCTCAAGTGCTACCCAAACCCTGATCGTGAACGCGCTCAATGCCACAACGGTGACTGCATCCAGCAGCGATGCAACCAAGCGCAACCGCATTTGTGCGGCAGTGCTGATGGTCATGGCCAGCGCCGAGTACCTGATCCAAAAATAGAAAGCCCGCCTTGCACTACCTCAACCCCGACCTCCACACGCGCAGGGCCTTTTTGCGTCGCACCGGCCAGCTGGCCATGACAGGCACCGCCTTGCCCCTGGCCTTGAACCTGGCCGCCATGGGCGAGGCCGCCGCATTCAACGCCCCAGGCAATGACTACAAAGCGCTGGTCTGTGTGTTCCTCTATGGTGGCAACGACTACGCCAACACGGTGGTTACCTATGACAACGCCAGCTACGACCAGTACAGCGCCATTCGCGGTGGTGGTGCCGGTCGCACGGCTGGTGGCATTGCTTTGGCGCAGTCCGCCCTGAGTTCGACTTTGCTTGTCCCAACAACTGCGCCCGTCGACAGCGTGGGTGTGCCGCGCCAATACGCTCTGAATCCGACCATGACCGGTCTGGCTGGTTTGTTCAACAGTGGCAAGGCAGCGGTTCAGCTCAATGTCGGCCCGCTGGTGGTGCCGCTTACACGGGCGCAATACAACAGCAGCAACCGCACGACCTACCCGCGCCCGCCACAGTTGTTTTCACACAATGACCAGCAGTCCATCTGGCAGTCATCCTCACCCGAGGGTTCCAAGGTCGGCTGGGGCGGCAACCTGGGTGACCTGGCTATTCAGAACAACTTGAACAGCAGCGCCACCTTCACCTGCATGTCGGTCACAGGCAACGCGGTGTTTCTGTCGGGCGACACCGCCTTGCAATACCAGCTCAGCACCAGTGGCGCCATCAAGATCACTCCAGCTACCGCCGCTACGGTGTACGGTTCC
The DNA here is from genome assembly GCA_002381045.1 of Rhodoferax sp. UBA4127. GTDB lineage: Bacteria > Pseudomonadota > Gammaproteobacteria > Burkholderiales > Burkholderiaceae_C > Rhodoferax. The sequence goes on along the minus strand of DFWT01000077.1, from coordinate 16,126 downwards.
GGCGCAGTCAGTTCGGCCATCAATGCACTGATTCAGCAGCCGAGGAGCCACAAGCTGGAAAACGACTACAACGCCGTGACCAAGCGCGCGCTGGATGCCGAGGCGTTTGTAACCGCAGCCTTGGCCTTAACGCCGCCCACTACCGTGTTCCCCACTGATGGTTTAGGCCCTCAGCTCAAGATGGTGGCGCGTCTGATCAAAGGACAGGCCATGCTAGGTGCCCGCCGTCAGGTGTTTTTGGTGTCCATCGGCGGCTTTGACCTGCATGACAACCTGATTCGCGACCACGCTGGTTTGCTGGGTAAGGTCAGCGATGCTATGACAGCCTTCTACAACTCCACGGTGGAAATGGGGGTTGCCAATCAAGTCACAGCCTTCACCGCGTCGGACTTCGGCCGCACGCTGGCCTCCAATGGTGACGGCTCAGACCATGGCTGGGGCAGCCACCACTTTATGGTGGGCGGCGCCGTCAACGGCAAGGCGTTTTACGGAACCCCGCCGCCAGTGAGCGTGGGTGACACCAAAGACAGCGCCGGCAACTATGGCCCGGCCGATCAGTGGCATGTGGGCCAAGGCCGCTTGCTGCCCAGCACTTCGGTGGACCAATACGCCGCCACCCTGGCGCGCTGGTTTGGCGTGGCCGATGTCGAACTGCCAAGTATCCTGCCCAACATAGCGCATTTTGGTGGCGCGGGTTACCCGGTGAACTTGGGGTTTATGGTGTGACCTGAAGTTTGTATAAGAAATGGGCTTCTAGCCCTTGAATGAAAAGCGCTGATAGCTATAAAACTGTTGCAATTTTCTTCTGACTTAGCTGGCGCAAGCCCGTAACGCTGCCGTAACGGTTGCTTTTTTAGCATGCCTGCATTGCAACTTGATGCGGGGTGCTGATATGAAAGGTAAAGCAAATAGATGGACGCAGGATGGGGCGACCATCTCATGGCGAACCATGGTCATGGGTTTGATCATGTCGCTGTTGTTGGCTTCATGTGGTGGCGGTGGCGGGGGTTCGGCGCCAGCCAGCGGCACATCGGACACCGCCACGGTGGGTGCCAGCGGCGGTGCATTGGCCCATGCCGATGGCGTGAAGCTGACAGTGCCTGCGGGTGCTTTAAGCGAAACGCTGACCCTGCGCGTGGCCAAGGACACCACTGGCATGAACGCTGCGCTATTGGGCGCAGCGCCCGATGCAACAAAGTCGGTTGACCTCAGTCCAATCTATGCTATGACACCTCACGGCACGCGCTTTGCTGAGCCGGTGGAATTGCGCATTCCAATCAGTGCCACAGCCGCCGCAGGCCCGGGCATCTTGGCGGTTCTGCGCAGCGAACCCGGACAGGGCAGCTGGGAGCTGATACCGGTGGACAAAGTCGAAGGCGGCGCGGCCGTGGTGGCCATCGACGGTTTCTCGTACTACAAGGTGGTTCGCCTGGTGCAAATGCCGGTGCAGCCACTCATTGCTGCACCGGCCCCCTTCTTCATCGACATGGCTGCCACCTTCGACGGTGTTGGGCCAGAGACATTCACGATTCCCAGCCCCACCAACCCCACTAACCAGCACCGGCGCCTGTACGGCGAGATCACCTCCCGCACACAGAATTTGCACTACGCAGGCCACGTCGTCGGGTTGCCGGCGAGCTGTGCCAACATCACGCTGAACGGACAGGCGCGGTTTCCTAAATCGGCACGTGCCGAGGATGCCAACGGCGGCACCCTGGGTACGGGTTATGCCCAGGAGCCCGCCTTTGCGCAGACCACGGCAGCCACCGGAGTCACCACGGTCAATGGCTACAGCTACCCCACGCTGGACTTCGCCTTCGACCTGAATATGGCCAATGCGCCCTACCAGCGCAGCGTGTTTGAAGCGCTGCGCGCCGCTAACAACACCGGTGCTACCCCCACGGTTGCGGTCTCGTTCAACGCCTGGGCCAGTTGCACCACGCCGGTGGACATGGGCGGTGGCAACCTCGTTGGAACGTGGAAGATTGCACCAGGCTCCGAGAAGGTGCGCGACACCACCTTCAACATGGATTTCATTGATGACAAGGGTTGGGTCTGGAACACCGTGCAGTACAAGGTGGACTACCTGCCGCAAGGCTTCATTAGTCACCCCAGCGACGTGACGGTGGCGGCTGGCGCTTCAGCCAGTTTCTCCGTCAGCGCCTGGCCCACGCCAGTAGGCGAGCAGCGCATCGAGTGGTGGCGTTCCAACAACGATGGCGTGAACTGGACACGGGTGCGTACCAGCCTGGTGCCCACCACTGACACAGCAGACACCTTCACGCTCGACGCCGTGGTCAACACAGACCACAACGCCTTGTTCCGGGTGCGCTTGTGCACCGTGCCGCGCCAGGCCAGTGTGGCTGAGAGTTGCACCGACGGTATCCCCGCGCGCCTCTCGGTGATTCAGGGTGTGGCGGCGGCCAGTTTTACCCAACAACCGCGGGCGCTGCTGGTGCGCACCGGGCAGACAGCCAGCCTCAGCGTACAGGTGGCCGGCACGCCCGAGCCAACCTTGCGCTGGCAGAGCCGACCGGCGAATTCCTCGGCCGCTTGGTCGGATGTCGCCAGCGGCACTGGCACCAGCACGGCCAACTACAGCACTGCTGCGCTCAGTCTGGCCGAGAATGGCCTGCAATTGCGGGCTGTGGCCAGCAATCTGGCAGGCGATGTTGCCAGTGTGCCGGTGACGGTATCGGTGAGTGACCTGGACGTGCCTCCCAGTGTGCTCACCCAACCCGCTTCGCTCAGCGTGGTGGCAGGCAGCGAGGCGGTGTTTGCTGTGGTGGCGCGTGGCACCGAGGCGCTGAGTTACCAGTGGCGTCGCAACGGTCAGCCTATCAGCGGGGCAAATGCGCCGCTGCTCAAGCTGAGCAATGTAAGTAACAGCGACGCCAGTGTTTACTCAGTGCAGGTCAGCAACGCAGTCGGCAATGTCACCAGTGCGGACGCCACGCTGCAGGTCAGCGCCGGGGTGGCTCCAGCGGTGGCACCCAGCGTGGTGACACCACCCTCCGCCGTACAAGTCAATAGTGGCAACACGGTTACCTTCGCGGTTGGTGCCGCTGGCACTGGGCCAATCAGTTACCAATGGTTGAAAAATGGGCAGCCGGTGTCGGGCGCCACCGCCGCATTTCATAGCTTCACCGCCGCCGCTGGCGACAACGGTAGCAGCTACAGCGTGTTGGTGAGCAACAGCGCTGGCAGTGTCACCAGCACCACAGCACAACTGACTGTGCTGGCCGGTGCCGCGCCCACGGCCGTGAGCATCAGCACTCACCCGTCGGCTCAAGTGCAGTTGCCGGGTGGCAGCGCCACCTTTGCGGTGGCCGCCTCGGGCACCGGGCCGCTGAGCTACCAGTGGCTCAAGGACGGCACGGCAATCGCAGGTGCCACCCAGCCTGTGCTGCTGTTGAGCAGTGTGACCAGCAATGACATGGCCAGTTACAGCGTGACCGTCAGCAACACGCTGGGCAGCTTAGACAGCACGGCAGCCTCGCTCACTGTGGTTGGCGCACCCGCCATCGGTACTCAGCCGGCGTCGGTCAGTGTGGTCGAAGGCGCCACGACTACCTTCACCGTTGCCGCCAGCGGTCAGAGTCTGCGCTACCAGTGGCTGCTCAATGGTTTGCCCATCGGCAGCGCCACGGCTTCCAGCTACACCACGCCTGCCCTCAGCTTGTCGGACANNTGGTCTACAACGGGGCTGGCCTGGTTTTCAGCCAGGGAGCTATGCTCACCGTCAGCGCGGTATCGCAGTCTGCCTACGGCAAGATTTCCGCGCTCCACGAACACGTTTGTGCCGTTACCCCTGCCGGGCAGTTGTATTGCTGGGGTAACGGAATCATTGGTCAACTCGGAAATGGTGGTGGATCTTCTTCCACGCCGCTTCTCGTTCCCAATCTGAGCAACGTCGAGTTTGTCTCCGCGGGGGTCTATGACACCTGCGCCATCCAAAGCGGCGGCCAATTATCCTGCTGGGGTTTCCTGAACAGCTCGCCAACGCCGAGTCCGACGGGGGTCAATAATGCGACCTGGGTCTCGGTCGGCAGTGGCCATGTCTGCTACGTCAATACCGGCGGGGAGATCTGGTGTTGGGGTGAAAATGGGAACGGACAGCTAGGTGATGGCACGCAGACCAGCGCTTCCAACCCGGTCCAGGTGAGGTGGTTGAACGGCACGGCAGTGACCGGTGCCGTTTCAGTCGCTGCGGGCGGCGGCGAAACCTGCGCAAAGATGACTGGCGGCGAGGTGTACTGCTGGGGCTTGGGTTACGTTTACGCTCGCTTAGCGCCAGAGCGCTTGGTCAGGCTCCTGCCTGACGGTACGACGGTGGACTTCACCATCACCGGCCACATCGCGAGTGGCTTGGACCACGCATGCGCCGTCGAAAGTAGTGGCGGACAAACGGTCTGTTGGGGCTCCAACACCTACGGAGGCCTCGGCGACAACGACGTGACCGGACGCGACACTGCCGTGGCAGTCGGTGCCTTTGGTATCGGCAATGTCGCGGTAGGGCGTTATCACAGTTGCAGTGTGGACAGCGCGACGGCAACCAGCCTGACTTGTTGGGGGAGGACCTACTTCGGCAATGGCAGCAACGTGGTCACGCTGCTTTACCCGCAAGCCGCCGGGCGCGTCAGCACCTATTACAACAACTCCACTGCCATTTCCACGGTAGTCGCAGGCAGCGACTTTACCTGCGCCCTGCTCAAGACTAGTGGCGACGTACAGTGCTGGGGTGCGGGTGCCAGCGGTCAGATCGGCAACGGCGGGACCGCCGATGTGCTGACGCCCACCAGCACCACCGCTGGTGCGATCTTCTGGAAACCATGATGGGATGAGTCAGTTGTGGTCGCTGGTCACCACAGCTGACTTCCATTTAGGAAACACACACTCTTTCTCTCTTGTGTCAGTGAATCGACCGGCTCAAACAATCGGCACGGATGAAATAATCTTTCCATGGCGATCAAGCACGTGAATCCATCCACTGAACCGACCGGGTTTCGCCTGTCGCTGAGTGGCGCTCCGCATGTCGTTTGGCCAGATGGGCGCACGACCGCGCTGGGTGAAGCGAATGCGGCCATGTTGGCTTGGTTGGCGCTGGAAGGCGCCACCCCACGTGCGCGCATGGCAGAACTGCTATGGCCAGAAAGCACACCCGAGGCCGCCCGCGCAACGCTGCGGCAGCGGTTGTTTACGTTGAAGAAGAGCTTGAATTTTGAGTTGGTGTGTGGTCAGGAGACGCTGTCTTTGGCCGCTGGGGTTGTCCACGACCTTGCCGGGTCAGGCACGATCCTGGAAAAGTCCGGTATCGCCATCGGTGGTGAGTTTGGGCAGTGGCTGGCGCGGCAACAGGCACAACGTGGGCTGGGCATCCGGGAAGCGCTAGTCACCCACATGGAGCAGGCGGAGGCCACAGGGGATCTCAACACCGCTTTGCGCCACGCGCGTGAACTGCTTGCGTTGGAACCGCTTTCTGAGAACGCCCATCGAAATCTGATGCGCTTGCACTATCTGGCCGGTGACCGAGCCGCTGCATTGCTGGCCTTTGATGCCTGCGAACAGGTTCTGAAGAACGAGGTTGGTATGCGGCCCTCGGCCGACACCCTGGGTCTGCTACAGGCGATTGAATTGGCTCAGAGCGTCGGCTTGGCCGCGCCCCGAACCATGCCTGTGTCATTGCGTCGCCCGCCACAGTTGTTTGGTCGGGAGCCAGTATTGATGCAGTTGCAGCAGGCCTGGCAGAACCAACAGCATTTTGTGCTGCTGGGTGAACCTGGCCTGGGTAAGACGCGGGTGCTTGAGCAACTGGCGGGGTTGTGGCCAGGTGCGCAACTTGTGCGCGCACGACCTGGCGACGAGGCGGTACCGCTGGCTTTGGTGACTCGGTTGGTAGAGCAGTTATGTTCGACCTACCCCGTGCTGGGCACGAGCCCGTCGGGACTGGAGTTGTTGCAACGCCTGCAGTTTCAGTTCACCACAGATCTGGCTCTGCAGCGCCAACCGCCTTGCTCAATGGCGCCCACACTGCAGCCGTGGTTGGTGGAGGCGGGCAAGCTGGGGGTGAGTCTGATGCTGGACGATTGGCAATTTGCCGATGAAACCAGTGTGGCGCTGCTTATGCCGTGCTTGACAGAGTCGGGTTCGGCACCCTTGAGGATCGGGCTAGCCTCACGAGTGCGTGGCGGGCCGCTGGTTGAGCAGCGTTTGCAAACTTTGCGGCAAGTCAGCGCACTTTGCTGTGTCAGTTTGCAGCCGCTGGACGACGTGGCCATTGCCGCGTTACTGGACACCTTGCTGGCAGACCTTTGCGCGCAGGGGCAAGCTGCTGATGTGGCTGACTGTTCTTCACTGGTGCAAGCAATGCAGAAGCGTGTGGGTGGTAACCCGCTGCACCTGCTGGAATCTTTGCGGCACATGGCTCACAACCGATTGCCGCTGCAACCTCAGCACCTGAATGTGCCGCGTCAGGTGCGTGATTTGGTGGCCGAGCGCTTAGCCCAGTTGCCTGATGATGCACGCCACCTGCTGCAGGTGGCCGCGGTGGCCGGGCAAGACTTCTGTGTGGAATTGGCAGAGACCGTGATGGGGCGACATGCCTTGGCCCTGGCCAAAGCCTGGAGTGAGTTGGAGCAATGCGGTATGTTTGGCCTTAAGGGAGCCAGCCACGACCTGTTTTCCGAAGTTGCGTTGACCCAGCTGCCCGATGCGATTGCCAGAGTGCTGCACGAGCGCGTGGCGCGCTGGTTGGCACCTCGCCCACATGAGCCTGGCCGTCTGGCCGCCCATTGGCGCGCAGCTGGACAGGACGCAGAGGCCGTGCCGCATTTGCTGGTTGCTGGCATGTTGGCCTGGCATGCTGCTCGGGCCGAGGAAGCGTTTGACTTTTTCGCTCAAGCAGCGCAGGTCAACTTGGCACAGGGAAAGTTGGACCTGGCCTTTGCGCACTGGTTCGACAACGCCGAAGCCATGAGCGAAATTGGCACGGCCGCGCAAACTGCCGAATGCCTGCAACAACTTGAACAGCTGGCCCACACGGACATGCAGGCCTTGCGTGTGCAGTTCGTGCGCGCGGTTCTGCGTGCGGCCCAGGGTGAGGTTGACGCCGGACTGAGTGCAGTGAGTGCCATGCTGGCCGATGCCATTGCGTTGGGTGACACGCGCGTTGAAGCCGAGTGCCGCTTTGCCAGCGCCAACCGCGCCACAGCTGATGGTGATTTCGATGAAGCGTTGCAGCACCTTGCGGTGGGGGAACGCTTGCAAAACGATTTGGGAAATGTACGCCTGGCCGCCGCGATGGCCGCGACCAAGGCGATGGTGCTGGGTTTGCGCGGGCAACCCCGACTTGCGCACGGAGAGGCGGAGCGGATATTGCCTTTGCTTGTCCAACACAATGATCGCGCCACCTGGACGGTCCTGTGCTCGGCGCGTGCCCTTCAATGGATGCGACAGGGCGAACTAGCGGCAGCCCTGGCTGAGGCACAACGTGTCAGAGTGGCAAGCTCGGGTGCATCCATAGCGCCCATGGACTTGCTGGTGATCTTGCGCAACTTGGTGGACACCCTGCGTTGGGCGGGACAGTTTGAAGAGGCGCTTGAGGTTGGGCAGGAGTTTGAGCGACGCTTGGCACCGCAGGGTCATTTTTCAAGCCTGCAGCGCACGTTAGCAGGCTTGTACCTCAGCCTGGGTCGTGCCGACCTGGCCATGCAAATCCTTCCCATTGCGGAGGCTGTTGCCAGCACCCCACTGCGCCAGCGTGAACGCCTGCAACTGGGTTTGTTGCGTGTGCAGTTGGGGTTGACCACTGGCCAAGGGAGCCTGCTGGAGTGGCCGCTTGAAGCTCTTACCACCAATGATCTGGCCTTAGCTTCGGAGTGGGTGCTGTGGTCGGGATTGACCGAGGAGTCACCCTGGCCAAAGGCCGAGTTGACAGATTTGGTACGACGGGTTTCACAGGCAGGCTTACAGTTGTTTGCCGAACCGCTGCAAGCGCTGCTGGCCGCCTTGGGGTACGGACCTTGGTCAGGCGAGCAGTCAAGTTGTGAACGAAGCCCGGTCTTGCTTCCCTGGTCTGCCTTTTTCCATGCCCGTTGCCACGCGCAGCGAGGTCAGTTGCAAGTGGCTGGTGAACTGGCTACGCAGGGAGTAATTGGTTTGCGTCAACTGGCCGATCGCAACGTGCCGGAGCCGTTTCGGGAGAGCTTTCTGCGGCGTCACCCCGCGCATAGCGCATTGCAGGTGCTGGCCTCACGTTTGGCGACGAACCATCAACCGCAGACGGTTCCGTGAGCCACATCCGGGTCTGTCTGAGGTAGGTCAAATCCCCAAGCACTGCAACCGCGCCACATGCGCCATCAACGAGCGCTTGGCCACTGGCCACATGCGCTGCGGCACATCGGCATAGGCCAGTGCCAGCCAGTCGTCCAGACTGCCGTGCGGCTGGGTCTGCATGGCGGCCATGACCTTGGCTTCGCGCTGCAGGCGATGCGCCTTGAGGCGGGCGATGGCCAGCAGTGCTTCGTCGTCAGGCCCGCCGATCACATAGCCGTGCGCCGGCAGGATGTATTTGAGGCTGTGTTCGGTGCAGGCTGCACTTAGCACCTCAAGTGAATTCAGGTAGTCGTTCATGTTGCCGTCAGGCGGGTCCACCACCGTGGTGCTGCCGTTCAGGATATGGTCACCGCTGAGCAGCAGACCGTCTTCCAGCAGCATCAGACACAGGTGGTTGGCCGCGTGGCCTGGCGTGTAGATGACTTGCAGGGTGTGGTGGGTCTTATGAGCTAAATCGACATCTAGCCCTTGTGATGAAAGCGTAAGCAGCTCATTGTTTTGTAGCGACCTGTCGGGTGTGAAGGCGCTGGCTGCGCGAGCGGTGGGTGCACTGGGTAAGCCAAGAATGGGCGGCGGCTTGGTGCACATGGCCTGCAGCGGTGCGGCACCCGGAGAGTGGTCTGGGTGTGAATGAGTGCAGACAATCATGCGGATGTCACCACCAGCGGCTCTCAGCAACTTGTCCAGATGTTCGGGGTCTGCCGGGCCGGGGTCGATCACGATATAGCCAGTGCTGGCGTCGCCCAGCAGATAGCTATTGGTGCCCGGGCCGGTCATGGCACCGGGGTTGGGCGCGGTGAGGCGTTGCACGTTTTTCAGGAGCGGCACGGCTCGCTCGCTTTGCCAGTCCAGTGGGTGCAGCAGTTGGCCATCGGGGCAGACTAGGGCAAGTTCGCCAAAGGGCAAGTCATGTTCCATGTAGCGCACATCGGCACCGCCCAGCAAACCACCGCGCGGGCAACTGGTCCACAAGGGCTCTTCTGACGCGGTGCAGGCTTGCAGCAGGGCGTCCACGGTGGCATATGTACCCAAGCGTTCCAGCGTGCGGATGGTCGGGAAGATCATGAAAAACGTCCCGGCCTGATGCCGTTCTAGCGCGTCTGACGGGCGCACCCAAACCGGTTCGAACTGTTCTGTTTCGTCGGCCACCGGGGTTTGGCCCGGTGGCATGCGGGCCACCAAAAACGGCACGTCAAAACGTTTGGGCAAATCCCGAGCGCCAATCCAGCGTGCCAGCACATACACGTCGCTGGCTGCCAGAGTAAGGCCGCGTTGGGCGCATTGCTCAGAGAACTGGCCGTTGCGGCTGATCGCTTCGATGTCGGTTGCGCTGGCCCAACTGCCATCGGCGTGGCGGGCCAGCAGGACACCCAATTCTTCAAAGCTCTCGCGAATGGCGGCAATGGCCTCGGTAAGCGCTGCGTCTGTTTGGTTGGCACGGCGTTGGGCGAGATGGTGGTTGAGCGCATCCGACGCATCCACGCCACCGCCGGGAAACACATAGGCGCCGGGCACAAAGCTGGCGTGGGCTGAGCGGCGTGTCATCAGCACCTCTAGCCCCTGCGGTGTGTCGCGCAGCAGCAGCACGGTGGCAGCAAGGCGGGTGGGGGCGGGAGGGCACGCGGGGTGCAGGAGTTGGCTTTGGCGGGGCATGGGCAAATTATGCAGGTACCAGTTATGTTTCAAATGGCAATAACAAAACATTTCAATTAGCCGGCATTAAATATTACAATTAGCCGATGACAAATTTGCCACTTCTACCAGCTAATCCGGCGTTGCCGCGCTTGGTGCAGGCCAGCTTGCAAGCCAGTTTGGATGACACCCCGGTGGTATTGCTGCAGGGGCCAAGGCAATGTGGCAAGACGACGCTGGCGCGCGCTGTGGCCGAGCCCGCTGGTTTTGGCTATCTGAGTTTTGACGACGACAACTTGGTACGTGCTGCGCGTGCTGATCCGCTGGGTTTTGTGACCGATTTACCCCCAAAAATGGTGCTCGAAGAGGTTCAACGGGTTCCCGAAATCTTCACCACGCTCAAGCTGGTGGTGGATCGCGACCGTCAGCCGGGGCGGTTCTTGCTAACCGGCTCGGCCGATGTGTTGCTGTTGCCCAAGCTGGCTGATTCACTGGCCGGACGCATGGAGGTCGTCCGCCTTCACCCCTTGGCGCAAGTTGAATTGCGCCAGCAGGCAGCGGGTTTTTTGCCAAGGCTTTTTGGGGCGGAATTTGGCGTTGTTGCCACCACCCGAATGGGGCTGGCACTGGCCGAGTTGGTCGTGGCAGGCGGTTTTCCGGCAGCGTTGATGCGCCAACCGCCCCGTCGGCGGGCGTGGTACCAAGCCTATGTGCAAACCCTGGCGCAGCGCGATGTGCGTGATTTGGCGCGGATTGCCGCGCTGGACGTGATACCACGTTTGCTGGAGTTGGCGGCTGGTCAAACAGCGCATCTGTTCAACGTGAGTGATCTGGCCAGCCCGTTTGGCTTGAGTCGGCCTACGGTGCGTGACTATCTGACCTTGCTGGAGCGGGTGTTTCTGGTGGATGTTTTGCCGCCGTGGCACGTGCGCCAGATCAACCGTCTGGTGAAAACCCCCAAGCTTCATCTGGGTGACACCGGCGTTGCCTGTGCGCTGCTGCGTCTGGACGCAGCAGCGCTGCACGCGAACCGGGCGCTGCTGGGGCAATTGCTGGAGACCTTTGTGTTGCAGGAATTGCGCCGTCAGGCCGGTGGCCAGTCTGAGCCCATTTCGTTCTATCACTTTCGCAACCGCGATGACCACGAGGTTGACATCGTGCTGGAGCAAGGCATGCAGTTGGCGGGAGTCGAGGTCAAAGCCTCTGGCACGGTGCGCGCCGAAGATTTTCGGGGGCTAAGAAAACTGCAGGAAATTGCAGGCGAGAGGTTTGCCTGCGGCGTGGTGCTGTACGACGGCGAGGTCAGTCTCCCGTTTGGGCCACGACTGTTTGCATTGCCCATGCAAAGCCTGTGGGGCACAGAGCCGTTTGTCTGATTGGCCTGGTTTGCCCACTACCACGAGAACACAATATGGACCTTTCTGCCCTTCAATCGACTCTGCGAGACTTTGCTGCTGCGCGGCATTGGCAGGCGTTTCACACGCCCAAGAACCTGAGCACCGCGCTGATGGTGGAGGCGGCTGAGCTGGCTGAAATTTTTCAGTGGATGACGCCTGAAGCGTCTCAGCAGGCACATACCGACGCGACTGTGAAGGAGCACATTGCAGATGAAGTGGCCGATGTGTTGCTGTACTTGGTGCAGTTGGCTGACCACTGCGATATCGATGTAGCCAAGGCCGTGGGCAACAAGCTGGTGAAGAACGCGGTTAAGCACCCGCTGCCATCCGGCGACCTGTGAGCTTCTTGCAAACTCCTGGCCCAACGGCTCAATGCTGTCGATCGAGTTCCTGGCATAGATAATCCCGCCATGCACATCCCGTTTACCAAAATGCAAGGTGCCGGCAACGATTTTGTGGTGCTGGACGAAACACAGGGCCGCTTGGGCCTGAGCACCGCGCAGTACCGTTTTCTGGCGGATCGCCACTTTGGTGTGGGTGCCGATCAGATTCTGACCGTGCGCCCTTCGCCCGCGCCGGGCATCGATTTTTCGTACGTGATTCACAACTCTGACGGCAACGAGGTGGAGCACTGCGGCAACGGGGCGCGCTGTTTTCTGGCCTTTGTGCGTGGTCGGGGACTGACCAACAAGGATCTGGTGCGGGTTCAAACCATGAACCGGGTGCTGGAACTCCAGTGGCAGCCGAATGGCCGCGTCACTGTGGACATGGAAGCGCCAGACTTTGAGTTGTCAAGGGTGCCGTTTGATTCATCCGGGCTGGCACCAGTACCAGAAGGCTCATGGGAAATTTGGCCTCTAGCCCTTACAAATCAAGCGTCATCAGCTACTGTTCACGTAGCACTTGTATCCATGGGCAATCCGCACGCGGTGATGCTTGTGGACGATGTGGCTACCGCGCCAGTTGCCACTCTGGGACCACAGGTGCAGGCCTTAAACGCCTTCCCACGCGGGGTCAACGTAGGCTTCATGCAGGTGCTTGACCGTGCACACATCCGCTTGCGGGTGTACGAGCGTGGCGCCGGCGAAACCCTGGCGTGCGGCACCGGTGCCTGCGCGGCGGTCGTGGCGGGCATCCGGCTGGGTTTGCTGGATGGCGTGGTGGATGTGCAAACCCATGGCGGCGTGCTGACCATCCGCTGGGCCGGTGGCAATGCGCCCGTGCTCTTGACGGGCCCGGCGACCTTCGTGTTTCAAGGCGGAATTGACTTGCCGGATTCACTTTCTTCTGTACGCGCTTTCTGTTGAATAACCTCACCTGTGGTCTTTATGAACAACTCCAACTATTCCAACGCCCTACCGAACCCGATCACCGAGGACGATATTGCCAACTACTTGGCCAATACGCCAGATTTTTTTGAGCGCCACGCCGAGTTGCTGTCGTCGGTACAACTTAACAGCCCGCACAGTCCACGCACGGTCAGCCTACAGGAACGTCAGGCGCTGCTGCTGCGTGAAAAGATCAAGCAGCTTGAAGCGCGCATCATGGACATGATCCGCAATGGCAATGACAACATGCTGCTGTCCGACAAATTGCTGCAATGGGCGCGCACCTTGTTTTTGCATGACGACCCCTTGACTCTGCCCGAACTGATGGCCGCTGACCTGGCCGAGCAATTCACCGTGCCGCAAGTGGGCATCAAGGTGTGGGGCGTGCGCCCGGCCTATGCCAGCGCGCCGTTTGCTCAGGGAGTCAGCAATGACACCAAGTCCTTTGTGTCCTCACTCACCGAGCCGTTCTGTGGCATGAACACCGGCCTAGACACGGTCAACTGCCTGCCTGATCCGAAGTCAGTTGCATCCCTGGCCATGCTGCCGTTGCGCCCAGGCCCCTTGGGCAGCACCGCACCGGCGTTTGGCCTGCTGGTGTTGGCGTCGCCTGATGCCCACCGCTTTAACAGCGCCATGGGCACCGACTTTCTGGCACGGCTGGCCGAGTTGGCCAGCGCCGCGCTGTCGCCTCTGCGTTAAGACCTTGAATGACGCATCTGTCATGACGGATGCTGTACCCGCGACCTCACCCGCTGCGGATGGCGTGACGTCGCCACTTGACCCGTTGGTGGACCGTTATCTGGCCCATGTGCGCTTTGAGAAGCGCTTGGCCATCCGCACTGTGACCCTGTACACGCTAGACCTTGAGAAGCTGGCCGTTAACGCCACTGAGGCGGGTGTTGGCTTGCTGGAGGTTCAACCCACCCACATCCGGCGTTGGGTGGCACAGATGCATGCCCAGGGCCGAAGCGGGCGCGGTATTGCGCTGATTTTGTCGGGCTGGCGCGGGTTTTACGCTTGGCTTGGCCGTGAGGGGCTGGTGGCCAGCAACCCGGTGCTGGATGTGCGCTCACCCAAGGCACCCAAACCCCTGCCCAAAGCCCTGAGTGTGGACGACGCCGTGCGTCTGGCCAATTTCGAAGACAAAAATGCCGACCCCTGGCTGGAAGCCCGCGATGCTGCCATGGTGGAGCTGCTTTATGGCGCTGGGCTGCGGGTGGCTGAGCTGACCGGCTTGGATGCCTGGGCCAGCAGCACGGCGCTTGGCTGGGTGGACCTGGACGCGGCCGAGGCCCATGTTCTGGGCAAGGGCAGCAAGCGGCGCATTGTGCCGGTGGGCAGCCAAGCGGTGCGTGCCCTGCAGGCCTGGTTGCAGGTGCGGCATTTGGGTCTGCGTGGCCAAGTGATTCAGGCCGAGGATCTGGACGGCGCATCAAAGGCACTGTTCATTGGGCGCCACGGCACACGTTTGACAGCGCAGTCCATCTGGCAACGCCTGCGCCAGCGCAGCCTAGGCGCCGGTTTGCCAGCACCAGTGCACCCGCACATGCTCAGGCACTCGTTTGCCAGCCATGTGCTGCAGTCCAGCAGCGACCTGCGCGGGGTGCAAGAACTGCTGGGGCATGCCAACATCAGCACCACGCAGGTCTATACCCGGCTTGACTTTCAGCACTTGGCCAAAGCCTACGATGCGGCGCACCCGCGTGCCCATTTGAGGCGCAACGGGCCGGGTGGTTCAAAATAGGGCCCTTACGATGTTTATCCACAGGTGACGTATGCAACAACTGATCAATGTGACGCTTGACAAAGGCGTCGAGTTTTCTTTCCATGTGCCAGAAGGTGCCAAGTTGGCGCATGACATGGCGCGTGCCTGGCTGGACAAGCAGTTCGTTGCGCTGGAATGCGAACCGCTGCGCGCCAGCGGCAAAGTACTGACCGCTGACAAGATTCTGGTGGTCACTCAGGCTGCCGGTGCCAAGCTGCTGGGTGACGCCAAGTGGTCAGCTGAGTATGTGGCGGCTGTCAGCGCCGCCCTGGGCAAGCCCATGATCCGGGTCGATGTGCCCGCCATGGCGATCACTTACTAAATCGCCTCGGTTATTTCACCGCTAGCTGCCGTTGCCGTCCCGGTGGGGCGGCGGTGAGGCTTTGACAGGACTTCATGAAAACCATTCGCCTGCGTGCTGGCAAAGAGCGCTCACTGCTGCGTCAGCANNGGCTGGGCCGCGTTCAGCCCCAACTCCAAGATCCGCGCCCGGGTCTGGAGCTTTGACGAGTCGCAGCGCATAGATGCAGCGTTTTTTATAGCTGCTTGCGCAGCAGCTATTAGGTCCAGAGCCCGATTTTCTATAAATAGCGATGCCATGCGCCTGATCCATGGTGAGTCCGACGGACTGCCGGGCTTGATCGTTGATCGTTATGGCGACACACTGGTGGCGCAGTTCACCTCCGCTGGCGTGGAGCGCTGGAAAACCGTGATTGCGGATGCACTGCTCGGCGCCACCGGTCTGACCGAGCTGTACGAACGCAGCGATGCCAGCAGCCGCGCGCTGGAAGGCCTGCCACCCGCCACCGGCTGGTTGCGTGGTCAAGGCGAGGTGAGTTTGGTGCTGAAGGAACACGACTGGCAACTCGGCGTGGACATTGCCACCGGGCACAAAACCGGGTTCTACCTGGACCAGCGCGACAGCCGCAAACTGTTTTCCGAATACGCGCGTCGCCTGAGTTTCAAGCGCGTGCTCAATTGCTACTGCTATACCGGCGGCTTCACGGTGGCGGCTCTGAGTGGTGGCGCTGAACATGTCACCTCAATTGACTCCTCTGGCCCGGCGCTTCAACAAGCGGCCGCCAACGTGGCGTTAAACGGTTTCGATGCCAGCCGGGTGAGTTTCATGGATGCGGATGTGAATGCGTCCCTGCGTGGGTTCATCGAGAAAGGCCAAACCTTTGATGCCATTGTGCTTGACCCACCCAAATTTGCACCCACCGTGGCCCACGCGGAACGGGCTGCCCGCGCCTACAAGGACATCAACCGACTCGCCTTCAAATTGCTTGAGCCGGGCGGCGTGTTGTTTACCTACAGCTGCTCGGGCGGCATCTCGGCGGATCTGTTTCACAAAATCGTGGCCTCGGCCGGCTGTGATGCCGGGGTGGATGGTTTCATCCATGAGCGTATGGCGGGTGCGCCGGATCACCCGATGACTTTGCGTTTCCCGGAAGGTGAGTACCTAAAGGGCTTGGTGGTGATGCGCCGGGGGTAGGGTCGAGTTGCTCTGTGTGGCAGAAGTGGTTGTGCTCATGCGCAACATTCAAACTCGGCGCGGCGACTTGGTCAGATGCATGCGGTTTTGGGGTGCAAACACGCACGGTCTCGCCCATCAGCACGCCAAGTTCGGCAGACGCACGCCTTGCACCCCAAAGCCCGGTCACCTG
>DFWT01000097.1:26778-40768 GCA_002381045.1 Rhodoferax sp. UBA4127 | reverse complement strand
GCAAAACAGCTCGCCCCGACCAACGGCAGCTGGGAGCGCTACAAGTTGCAGGAATGGCTCAACACCATCGGCACTGAACTGCACAAAGCCTTCTCACCCTTGTTCACGCCCGGCATGCCAGACTTAGCCAAAGACATGGCCAAAACCCGCTTGGTGTCGCGCCTGACCTGGGTCAATGGTGAATTGGCGGGCAAAACCTACCTGATGGGGGACGTCTTTACTGTGGCCGATGCCTACCTTTTTGTGGTGGCAGGCTGGAGCAAACATGTCGGTGTGGACATTTCCGGCCTAACCAACCTGACTGAATTTATGGCTCGCGTGGCGGCGCGTCCTGCGGTTCAGGAGGCCATGCGCGCTGAGGGTTTGATCAAGTAAAGTACCTGCGCCAAGCCCCGGCAGTGGTTTCAGGTAGGATTGACCGCTGTTTTGTTGCGGGCTCCGGCGCACTTGCCGGCCCCGCTTACCCTCCCTCAAAGTCACCTATGACCGATAAATCAAGTGTTGCTGCCCAAGCACTGCCATTGGCTGTTCCCGACTATCTCGAAAAAACCTACTGGTGGGCCTATACCCACCCAAACGCCGTGCGCGTTTTCGAGCGGCAGTGGTTGGTTAACCTGATTTTGTGGGGCAATTTCGCCAAATTACGCGACTTGGCATTGGACGACATGGGCGATGTCATTCATGGTCAGGCATTGCAGGTGGCGTGTGTTTATGGCAATTTCACCGAGCATGTGGTGCGCCGGTTAGGTCCGAAGGCGCACCTGAATGTGATAGACGTGGCTCCGGTGCAGATCACCAACCTGCATGACAAACTTGGGCCGCAAAAGCAGGTCAGCATCCTGCAGCAAGACTCCAGCGCTTTGCACTTTGCCGATGCCAGCCACGACACCGTGGTGGTGTTCTTTTTGCTGCATGAACAACCGGTGGAAGTCCGACACAAAACCATTGCGGAAGCCCTGCGGGTAACCAAGCCGGGCGGGAAAATCATATTTGTGGATTACCACAAACCCAAGGCCACCAGTCCGTTTCGCTACCTGATGGTGCCCATTTTGACCACCCTGGAACCATTTGCCATGGACCTGTGGAATGGCAACATCGCCGATTGGCTGCCCAAGGGTTGCACCGTTGCCTCGCTTGACAAGCAGACTTACTTCGGCGGTCTGTATCAAAAGGTAATCATCACCCGTTAATGTGTCCCCGGGGCGGGGGTGGCGGCCGATCGTAAGATAATTCGACCTTTGTCTTCGCCGACCCCCCTGTCTTGAATTCTGTCCCGTCCCTTTCTTTTTCCAAGCTTGGCTGCATCAAGGGCGGGCGTCAACTGTTCCGTGACATTGATTGTGATTTGTCGGCGGGTCACTGGCTGTACGTGACTGGCGCCAACGGGGTTGGCAAAACCAGTCTGCTTCGCATGGTGTGCGGCTTGGCCTCAGTTGAGAGCGGTGCCATCCTCTGGAATGGCACACCCATTCAGCAGCAGGCTGACGTTTACCGGCAAGACTTGTGTTACCTCGGGCATCTGAATGCGCTGCAAGAATCCATGACGGTTGACGAAAACCTGCGTTTCACTTCTGCCCTGGGTGGCCTGGCCCCTGAGCGTGAGCAACGCCAACAAGTACTTGCCCATTTTGGCTTGCGTGGACGCAGCCAGCAACTGGTACGCCATTTGTCCCAGGGACAAAAACGCCGCGTGGCACTGTCGCGTCTGGCGCTCAGTCCCGCACGCCTGTGGGTACTTGATGAGCCTTACGTCGCCATGGACGAATCCGGTATCAGCCTGCTCGCTGATTTGATAGGTGGGCACCTGGATGCGGGTGGTCTGGTGGTGCTAACCAGCCACCAGAAAGTGCCGATCCGCAATCTGCCAGCCCAATTGCTGGAATTGAAAGCTGCATGAACGCTAGTCTGCCCCAGTTGAACATCGGCCAGGTGATGCTGGCTGTCTTCAAGCGCGAAATCGCGCTTGGGTTGCGTCAAAAGGGCGAAGTGCTGACGCCCCTGGTGTTTTTCATGGTCATCGCCAGTCTTTTCCCCTTAGGGGTGGGCGCCGAGTCCAAACTGCTGCTGCGCATGGCACCTGGGGTGTTGTGGGTCAGTGCCTTGCTGGCGGCGATGCTGTCATTGCAGCGCATGTTCGCCACCGACTACGCCGACGGTTCTTTGGAGCAAATGGTGCTGTCACCCACCCCCCTGGGACTGCTGGTGGCATCCAAGGCATTGGCGCATTTTGTGATGTCGGGCTTGCCGCTGGTGTTTGTAGCGCCGATCTTGGGCGTGCAATTCGGGCTGGATGGCCGTAGTTTGGGTATCCTTATGCTGTCTTTGCTGCTTGGCACACCCACCTTAAGTTTGATTGGCAGCATTGGTGCCGCACTGACTTTAGGCGTACGGGGCGCGGGGGTTTTGTTGTCCTTGTTAATCTTGCCGCTTTATATTCCGGTCCTGATTTTCGGCGCTGGCGCCGTCGAAGCCGACGCTGCAGGACTGGGAATCGGCGGCCACTTCTCTTTGCTGGCAGCGCTTTTGGTGATGTCGCTGTTCTTCTCACCCATGGCCACCGCGGCCGCTTTGAGGATATCGTTGGAATGAAAACCCGCGTGATTCATTGGTTTAAGTTTGCGTCGCCGCAAAACTTTTACTTCCTGGCCGGAAAGATGTGGCCTTGGTTTGCCGCACTTGCTACCGTGCTCACCATTGTTGGTTTGTGGATATCGTTCTTTGTTGCACCGATTGATGCGCAACAAGGACAAGGCTATCGCATTATTTTTGTGCATGTACCAGCGTCTCAGATGTCCATGTTTATTTACCTGGTCATGGCCGGCTGGGCTGCCTTTGGGCTGGCGTTTAACACCAGGCTCTCTGGCATGATGGCTTCGGCCTTGGCCCCCACGGGTGCATTGTTTGCCTTTTTGTCTTTGGTCACCGGCGCCTTCTGGGGCAAACCCATGTGGGGGGCATGGTGGGTGTGGGATGCGCGTCTGACCTCCGAGCTTATTTTGCTGTTCTTGTACCTGGGGTTTTTGGCGCTGCAGGCATCGATTGACGACCCTCGGCGTGCCGACAAAGCCTGCGCCGTGCTGGCCTTGGTCGGTGCCGTCAACGTCCCCATCATTTACTTTTCGGTCAAATGGTGGAACACATTGCACCAAGGCGCGTCGGTGTCCATGAAAGGTTCATCCATGGCCACCACCATGCTGACGGGCATGCTGATCATGGTGGTTGCGTTCTGGATGTACGCCATCGCCATTGCCCTCTATCGGGTGCGCAACATCATTTTGGAACGTGAACGACACACAGAATGGGTAAAACATGCAGTGGAATAGTGTCTCCGAATTTCTTGATATGGGCGGCTACGCCCTGTATGTGTGGGGCAGTTTTGGCATTTCTGCGCTGGTCGTGATTGCCGAAATATGGCAAGTTCGGGCCAAACGCCGCGAGATTTTGCGAAACCTTTCCCACGAAACCCACTCAGACCGCGATTGAACTCCATCATGACCATGAAACCACGCCACAAACGCGCCGCCCTTATCGTTGGGGCCCTGGCAGCGATCAGCATCGCCGCCTATTTCGTCCTGAACGCCTTCCAAAGCAACCTGGTGTTTTTCTTCACACCCAGCCAGGTTGATTCTGGAGAAGCCCCCAAAGACCGGACATTCCGCGTGGGTGGTCTGGTCAAAGAGGGCAGCGTCAAACGCGACAACCTCACCGTGTCGTTTATCGTCACAGATACTGTCAAGGAAGTTCCTGTGACCTACACGGGCATCTTGCCTGACCTGTTTCGCGAGGGCAAAGGTGTGGTGGCCCAAGGTCAAATGAAGACCGACGGCAAATTTACCGCCTCTGAAGTGCTGGCCAAGCACGACGAGAACTACATGCCGCCGGAAGCCCAGCATGCGCTGGACCAGGCAGGCATCGAAAAAGCCAGCAAAACGCTGAAGTAAACGGCTTAACGGCCGTGCTTCATCACCCCATCAATCCAACGCAAAGAGACCACCCATGATCCCAGAACTTGGACATTTCGCATTGATTCTTGCCATGTTTGTTGCTGCTGCCCTGGGAGGCCTGAGCCTTGCTGGTGGACAGCGTGGCCGAGCTGACTGGATGGCGCTTGCCAGACCGGGTGCGCAAGCCCTGTTTTTACTCACCGGCTTTTCATTTTTGTGCCTGTCCTATGCGTTTTANNGCCGCCGTATGGGGTGGTCATGAAGGCTCCTTGTTGCTCTGGTTGTTTATGCTGACCAGCTGGATGATGGCGGTGTCCCTGTTTTCCAGCCAGTTGCCCGAAGTCATGGTGTCGCGCGTGCTGGGTGTGTTGGCCCTGATTGCGGTGGGCTTTTTGATGTTCATGTTGTTCACGTCAAGCCCTTTTGCCCGCTTGGCTGACATCCCGGCAGATGGGCGTGACCTGAACCCCTTACTGCAAGACCCAGGTCTCGTGTTTCACCCGCCCATGTTGTACATGGGTTATGTGGGCATGTCGATTCCATTTGCCTTCTCTATTGCCGCATTGCTCAATGGTCGCCTGGACGCCGCTTGGGCCCGCTGGACACGGCCATGGGCCACTGCCGCATGGATCTGTTTAACCATTGGTATCGCGATGGGCTCTTGGTGGGCCTATTACGAACTGGGTTGGGGTGGCTGGTGGTTCTGGGACCCGGTTGAAAATGCGTCTTTCCTGCCCTGGTTGGTTGGCACTGCGTTGATCCATTCTTTGGCGGTTACCGAGAAGCGTGGCATTTTCCGAAGCTGGACCATCATGCTGTCGCTGATTGCGTTTTCGCTCAGCTTGCTCGGCACATTCCTTGTTCGCTCGGGTGTCTTGACCTCGGTGCATGCGTTTGCCTCTGACCCAAAACGTGGCGTGTTCATTCTGTTTTTCCTGGCGGTAGTTGTGGGCAGTTCTCTGCTGTTGTTTGCAGCACGTGCTGGCAAAGTGCGCTCCGGTGGCTCCTTCGCCCTGGTCTCACGTGAGACTTTGCTGCTGGTCAACAACGTCTTGCTGACCACAGCCGCAGCAGCCGTTCTGCTGGGCACGTTGTACCCATTGATCATTGACGCGCTCAATCTAGGCAAACTGTCGGTGGGGCCGCCCTATTTCAATGCGGTTTTTGCGCCAATCATGACACCGGTGATGTTCTTCATGGTGATCGGAAGCTTTGCTCGCTGGAAGAGCGACAGTGCCAAAGAACTTGCCAAAAAGCTTCAGCCAATTGCTCTTGTTTCGATTGTCTTGGGATGTGGCTTGCCGTTCCTGGCTGGACCCTGGTCCTGGATAGTTTCCGTAGGCCTGACTCTGGCCATCTGGCTGGTACTGGCCTCAGCGGTTCAAATCTACCGCCAGCTCAAAGACACGGTGAATTGGAAGTCCACCCCAATCTCTTACTGGGGCATGCACGTTGCACACATTGGTGTGGCCGTGTTTGTGGTGGGTGTGACCATGGTTAAAGGGTATGAGACCGAAAAAGACGTGCGCATGACCATCGGCGACACGGTGGAAGTCGGTGGTTACACCTTCCGCCTCACCGGTATCGAAGAAGTACCCGGTCCCAACTACACCGCCGACCGGGGTGCCGTGGAACTGATCAAAGGTGACCGCGTGCTGCGTGTCCTGCACCCGGAAAAGCGCACCTACTTCTCGTCCACCATGCCAATGACCGAAGCCGCGATTGACAGTGGTCTCACACGCGATGTGTATGTGTCACTGGGCGAAAAACTCGAGGGTGAAGGCAAACCGGCCTGGGCCATGCGGGTCTATCACAAACCTTTCATCGTCTGGATTTGGTTTGGCTGTTTCTTCATGGCCATAGGCGGTGGCATGGCGGCTTTGGACAAGCGCTACCGTAAAAAGGTAGCCGCTAAATTAGGTCTGGGTCAGATGAAGGGCGCTTCAGTATGAACAAAAAGGCGCTGATCCCGCTAGGCCTTTTTGGCGTCCTGCTGGTTTTTCTGGCCATTGGACTGACCCGTGATCCGCACGAGATTCCCTCACCCCTGATTGGCAAGCCGGCGCCCGCGTTCACGGCCCCGGTACTGAACCGGCCCGGTGAGACCCTGTCCACCAAAGACATGCTGGGCAAGGTCTGGCTGCTCAACACCTGGGCCTCTTGGTGTGTGGCGTGCCGCCAGGAGCATCCACTACTGGTTGAATTTTCCAAAACCAACCCCTTACCCATCATTGGTCTGGACTACAAGGACAAAGAATCCGATGGCATCCAGTGGCTTGCCCGCTACGGCAATCCCTACGCCGTCTCAGTTACCGATCGGGATGGCCGCATCGGCATCGACTTTGGTGTGTACGGAGTGCCTGAGAGTTTTCTGATCGACAAGTCCGGCATCATTCGCTATAAACAAATTGGCCCTTTCACCGAAGAAGCCTTGCGCGACAAACTTATTCCCTTGATCAAGGAACTGGAAAAATGAAGTTCCTATTCGTACTTTTTTTTGCGCTACATGCAGCAATTGCGGCACATGCCAGTGAGGCCGTCCCCTTGGCTGAAGATCCGGTTGTTGAACAGCGACTGATTGTTATTGCTGAAGAGCTGCGTTGCTTGGTATGCCAAAACGAATCATTGGCTGGGTCGCGGGCCGACCTGGCGATGGATTTACGCCGCGAGGTTCGCACCTTGATCAAATCAGGAAAGTCCGACGCAGAAATCAAAGAGTTCTTAGTCTCCAGGTACGGAGATTTTGTGCTGTACCGCCCACCAGTCAAACCCACTACCTGGCTGCTCTGGTTCGGCCCCTTGATCTTGCTGTTGGGCGCCGCCTGGGTGCTAATCAGCATCATTCGCCGCAGTCAAAGCCAAAAAGATGGGCCAGTCCTTGACGACGCCCAACGCGCCAAAGCGCAGGCCCTTCTCAAAGAAAACAATTCTTCCAAATGAACGTATTTATCGGTATTGCAGCGCTGTTGACGCTGCTGGTTTTGGCTTGGTTTGTTCGCCCCTTGCTGCAAAAACCCCGCGGCACGGGCGTCTCAAGTGACAAACTCAACGCCTCTATTTATCGCGACCAGCTTCTGGCACTTGAAAAAGATCTGGCCCGTGGTGTGATCAATCAGCATGATTTTGAAGTGACGCGTGACGAACTTCAGCTGCGCATGCTTGACGACACTGAGAACACCGATGTGGTGTTGACTACGAACACCGGCTTTCTGACCTCCAAACGGACTGCCGTCGCCATCAGCTTGAGTTTGCCGGTATTCGCAATTGGCATGTACATGATGTTGGGCGAACCATCGGCCATGTCGTTGGTCACACAACAAGCAAGATCGGCACCTGCGGACAACCAGCAGATGCGCCAAATGATCGACGCTTTGGCTGCCAAGCTGAAAGCCAACCCCGACAACCCCAAAGGCTGGGCCATGTTGGCTCGTTCCTACAAAGCTGTTGGCCAACTGCAAGATGCACAACAGGCATTTGAACGAGCCGGTGCGTTCGTCAATGGCAACCCGGATCTGCTGGTGGAGTACGCGGAACTGCTGGGTATCCAAGCTGGCAACAAGCTCGACGGCAGACCCGAGAAAATGATTCAAGAGGCTTTGAAACTCAATCCGGAGCACCCAATGGGCTTGATGCTCTCGGGGGTTGCCTTATACCAGCGCTCAGACTTCCCTGGTGCCTTGGCTCAGTGGGAAAAACTTCTGTTGATGCTGCCACCTGGCTCTGAAGACGCACAACAAATCCAGGCCAATATTGACGATGTGCGCGGCAAAGCTGGCTTGCCCGTAACCAGCCAAAGCAATGCTTTGCCGCCGGTTCCCGCTGGTGCTGCCGCAGCCATGACGCCCGAGAAAATCAATGAAATGGTGGACCGCCTGGCAGCCAAACTCAAAGACAACCCCAATGACCTGCAGGGTTGGGCACGGCTGGCGCTGGCCTACAAGGTCCAGGGACGACTGGACGAGTCAGCAGCGGCGTATGCCAAAACCGGTAAATTGATGGATACCGACCCGGATCTGATGACCCAATACGCTGACCTGTTGGCAACCAAAGCCAAATCCATGCAAGGCAAACCCTCCGAGCTGGTAAACAAGGCTTTGACTTTGGCACCAAAGAATCCCATGGCACTGATGATGGCCGGACAAGCGGCGTACCAAGCTGGTAAATTTGATGTCGCTGTCAAGCATTGGCAAACCGCCTTGTCGGTGCTGCCTCCCGGGTCACCAGACATTGAACCCTTGAAATCTGAAATTGCCGACGCCTCGCTAAAAATGGGTAGCTCAACCAAGTAACGCGTTGAATCTTCAAACGAGTGGCCCGGCTAAGCTTGGGCCTTTTTTTTGCCTGTCACCGCAACCTACAAAACAGCACAAACGTCCCCAGATTTTCACAAGGGTAAGTCTGTGCATAAAATTTCTTGAAACGCAAAGTTATCCACATTTTTTTTAGATTCTCAAAGTTGTTCATATCAGGAAGACAGACCTAAGTCACAGCCGTACACAGGATTTATAATAAAACAAGTTATTGATTTATATACAAAAATATAGGTTATCCACCATTTCTTATACCTTCTATCTATGACTACTAGTTTAAAAAATCAAAAGAAGAGAATGGGTTAGACAAACAATTCACAGATTTTTGAAAAATGTTCATGCAATTTTTTAACCTGTGTACAAACAATAAATTTTTCACCAAAACGGTGATCTTTACGGGTCATCAAGTAAGATTCAGGCCGACTCCGACATGGGCAAATGAGCCACTTCCAAAGTCTCATTGACACCCCCTAAAAATACTCACCCGTTCCGTGACCGCAACCCATTCCTTCGACATCAAAAGCGCGCAGTTGCCAATGGTTGCACTGGTGCCCAAGACCAATGACCTGGCGCAAGTCATCACCGATCTCACTGCGCAGTTTGGTCCCGGCAGCGATAACCCGGATTTTTTTGACAACGATGCGGTGGTGCTTGACTTTTCGGCTTTGGGCCAGGCTGACCTTCAAGTTGGTCTGGGTGAACTGGTGTCGTCCTTGTCTAATTGCCAGTTGCGGGTCATTGCATTTCGCAATGCATCGCCGGCTCAAAAAGAGGTTGCTCTTGCTTATGGTTTGATCGAAGCGCCGATTGAAGTGTCGCGTCAAAAAACCAACGTCTCACGAAAGGCCAACGACAAACCTCAGACAACACCCGTGGTCATCAAAGAGGTGGTCAAAGAAGTCGTCAGGGAAGTCATCCGGGAAGTTCCGGGTGCACCCACCATGGTGATCGACAAGCCCTTGCGCTCAGGTCAAAAAATTTATGCGCGCGGCGCAGACCTGGTGGTGCTGGCGATGGTGAACATGGGTGCTGAGGTAGTTGCTGACGGCAACATCCACGTTTATGCGCCGCTGCGTGGAAAAGCCATGGCCGGTGCCAGCGGCAACACCAAGGCACGTATTTTTTCGCTCTGCATGGAGCCCGAACTGATTTCCATCGCCGGTGTGTACCGCACCAGCGAAAACAAGCTTCCGGCTGATATTCATGGCAAGTCGGCTCAAGTCCGTTTGAGCAACGACGGCCAGGACAAACTCTTGTTTGAAGCTTTGAACGCGTAACCAATCCAATTTGAAAGACTCTTGAACCATGGCAAAAATCATTGTGGTGACCTCTGGCAAAGGTGGTGTGGGCAAAACCACCACCAGCGCCAGTTTTGCAACCGGCCTGGCCATGCGTGGCCACAAAACAGCCGTCATTGACTTTGACGTGGGTCTGCGCAACCTCGACCTCATCATGGGCTGCGAGCGCCGTGTGGTCTATGACCTGATCAACGTGATCCACGGCGAAGCCAACCTGAATCAGGCGTTGATCAAAGACAAGCAATGCGACAAGCTGTTTGTGCTGGCCGCCTCGCAAACGCGTGACAAGGATGCACTTACCCAAGACGGCGTTGAAAAAGTGCTCACCGATTTGGCCGCAATGGACTTTGAATACATCGTTTGTGACTCGCCAGCCGGCATTGAAACCGGTGCCTTGATGGCTATGCACTTTGCAGATGAAGCCCTGGTGGTGACGAACCCTGAAGTGTCTTCGGTGCGCGACTCAGACCGCATTCTGGGCATGCTCTCCAGCAAGACCAAACGTGGCATTGAAGGCCTAGAGCCGATCAAAGAACACCTGCTCATCACCCGCTACAACCCGGCCCGTGTGAACCAAGGGCAGATGCTGTCCTTGCAAGACATCACCGACATCCTGCGCATCAAACTTATTGGTGTGATCCCAGAGAGCGAATCGGTGCTGCAAGCGTCCAACCAGGGCGTGCCTGCGGTGCACATGGAAGGCAGTGATGTGTCCGAGGCCTACAAGGATGTGATTGACCGTTTTCTGGGTGAAGACAAACCCATGCGCTTTACTGAGCCACCCAAGCAAGGCTTGCTCAAGCGCCTGTTCGGGGGGAAGTAAGGCCATGTCGTTTTTCTCATTTTTTCTGGGCGAGAAGAAAAAGACCGCCAACCTGGCCAAAGAGCGTTTGCAGTTTATTTTGATGCATGAGCGCGACGGTCGCAGTCCTGCCGAGCCACACTACCTGCCAGACTTGCAGCGTGAATTGATTGCTGTCATCAGCAAATACGTCAAAATCAACCCGGCAGACATCAAAGTGAACCTGGAACGGCAAGACAACCTGGAAGTGCTGGAAGTCAAAATTGAATTGCCCGACGCGCGCTGATTGGTGATTAGGCTATTCGCTATCTTATAAATAGCTAATAGCGCAGGAAATATAAGGTCTAGAGGCTAATTTTATAAGATCTATGCTTTTGGCTTCCAGCGTTTGAGCAACAAAGCGTTGCTCATCACACTGACGGAGCTCATGGCCATGGCAGCACCCGCGACGATGGGGTTCAGGTAGCCCAAAGCGGCCAGCGGGATACCCGCCACGTTGTAGATAAAAGCCCAAAAAAGGTTCTGACGAATTTTTGCGACCGTGCGGTCCGAAATGTCCAGGGCCGCTGCCACCAGCGCCAGATCACCGCGCATCAGGGTGATGCCAGCTGCGTGCATGGCCACATCGGTGCCACCACCCACATTGGCCATGGCCATGCCCACATCGGCCGCCGCCAGCGCAGGCGCGTCGTTCACCCCGTCACCGACCATCACCACCGTTTGACCCTGTTGTCTGAGTGCCGCAATGTGCGCGGCCTTGTCCCTGGGCAGCACCTCGCTGATGACTTCACTGGGCTGCAAACCGACACGCTGGGCCATGGCCTGTGCGGCGGTGGCGTTGTCACCTGAGAGCATCAGCACCCGAATGCCGCGTGCGCGCAGGGCAGTAATCGTGGCCACCGCACCGGCCTTTGGCTCGTCACCAAAAGCCATCAGTGCCACCGCCGTTAAGCCTGTGGGCGTTTGCTCGGCCATCACCGCCAGGGTGGCACCCGAAGTCTGCAGTCGCTGCAATTGGGCTTCGAACGGGTCTAAGGCCACGCCCAGTTCCTGCATCCAACGCAGGCTGCCAATCAGGTAGTCGTCGCCGCTTACCTGTCCCCGCAGGCCTTTGCCAGGCGTGCTCTGCAGCTGACCCAAACTTGGCAACGTCAGTTGCTGTTCATTGGCTGCTTGCACCACTGCACGTGCCAGCGGGTGGCCACTGCCGCTTTGCAAGGCGGCGGCAATCGCCAGCATGCTCGATTGGTTCAACCCTTGTGTCACGGCAAACTCAATCAACCTGGCCTGCCCCACGGTGAGCGTGCCGGTTTTGTCAAACACCACCACCTGGGCTTTGTGGGCCAGTTCCAGCGCTTGGGCGTCCTTGATCAGAATGCCAAAGTGCGCGGCAACGCCGGTGCCCGCCATGATGGCTGCGGGCGTGGCCAAACCCAAAGCGCAAGGGCAGGCAATTACCAGCACCGTCACCGCATTCACCACTGCCACTTCAAACGCCTGGCCGCTGAGCCACCAGCCCAAAAAGGTGATCAAGGCAATCACCAGCACCACCGGCACAAACACCGAACTCACTTTGTCTACCAAGCGCTGAATCGGCGCCTTGGCCGCTTGCGCGTCCTCCACCAGGCGGATGATGCTGGCCAGAACCGTGTCCACGCCGGTGGCTGTCACCCGCACGACCACCCGTCCATCGCCATTGAGCGTGCCGCCGGTCACCTTGTCGTTCACTACCTTGGACACCGGCAAAGGCTCACCTGTCAGCATCGATTCATCCACCTGGCTCATGCCTTCCAGCACCACGCCATCCACGGCAAAGCGCTCACCCGGGCGAACCACCAACTCATCACCCGCCAGCACCTCGTCAATCGGCACATCCACTTCGCCATCCAAACCCAGCAAATGCGCGGTTTCAGGCCGCAGCGCGTGCAGCGCGCGTATGGCGGAGGTGGTCTGGCGCTTGGCCCGGGCTTCGAGCCACTTGCCCAGCAGCACCAAGGTAACAACCACTGCCGAGCCTTCAAAGTAAAGGTGCGGCACTTGCCCCGCTGGCGCAGTCAGCCACAGCCAGACGGAAAGCGTCCAGCCCGCGGTGGTGCCAATGGCCACCAGCAAATCCATGTTGCCGCTGAGCGACTTCAGCGAATGCCAACCGGCTTTGAAAAAGCGCGCACCCAGCACAAACTGCACCGGCGTGGCCAGCACAAATTGCAGCCAGGCAGGCAACATCCAGTGCTGGCCCCACAGGCTTCCCAGCATCGGCAACATCAGGGGTGCCGACAACAGCAGCCCAATCGCCACTGGCGAAAAACCAGCCCAGAGG
Organism: Rhodoferax sp. UBA4127; assembly: GCA_002381045.1. Classification (GTDB taxonomy): domain Bacteria; phylum Pseudomonadota; class Gammaproteobacteria; order Burkholderiales; family Burkholderiaceae_C; genus Rhodoferax. Next base: position 28,094 of record DFWT01000097.1, on the reverse strand, counting down.
GACTCATTTGGCGCATCGATGGCGGCATTGGCGGCCACTGGCTCGTAGCCGGCATCGCGCACTGCACGCCGTAGCCGCGCCTCAATCTGCTCAGACCCCTGCACCATCACCCGCGCTGACTCGGTTGCCAGGTTGACGCTGACTTCCTGTACGCCGGGTACCTTTTTCAAGGCGCGCTCGGCCCGCCCCACGCAGGATGCGCAGGTCATGCCATGGATGCCGATGTCAATACGCAAAGTATCCGGGGTCGCTTGCAGGTCAGTCATCGAAACACATTCAAGAAACGGGTGTCAGGTTCACAATACGCGCTTTGCAAAGACGTCCATTGTCCAAGGAATTGAAATGAAGCATGATTTTGTAGTGACAGGCATGACCTGCGAGCATTGTGAAAAAACGGTAGTTCGGGCGGTGCGCCAGCTTGATCGCACCGCGGAAGTGACGGCCGATCGCACGACCAATAACGTGAAAGTTATTTCTGAGCAGCCCCGTGATGCCTTGGCCAAAGCCATTGCCGACGAAGGATTTGTGGTGACCCCCTGAGCATTTTCAAGCATGACGCCCGCTGAGCTCAGCACGCTGCTGGCTGACCTGTATCCGTCGCTGGCGCAGGTGCAGCCCTCACCGGATAACCCGGCCTCGGGCCTGGCGCCAATTGAGGTGCCGCCCAATACGGTGCTGTTCGACGAGAACGCGGTGTGCCGCGGTTTCCCGCTGGTGATGCAGGGTGAAATCAAGGTGTCGCGTAACTCGGGCGATGGGCGCAGCCTGGAGCTTTACCGCGTGGTGCCAGGGGAGTTGTGTCTGGTTTCCAGCGCCAGCCTGTTTCGGGCCGAGCCCCTTTCCGCATTTGGTGTGACCACCAAAGCCAGCACTCTGATGCTGATCACACCCGACCTGTTTCGGCATTGGCTGGATACACCGGCTTTTCGCAATGACATCCTGGGCTTGTTTGCCGAACGCATGGCCGACCTGACCAGCTTGATTGATGCCGTGGCCTTTCATAAGCTGGATCGGCGCCTGGCCGCCGCTTTGTTGGGCCGGGGCCAGCAGGTGAACGTGACGCACCAGACACTGGCCGACGAGCTGGGTACTGTTCGTGAAATTGNNCTGTCACCCGCTTGCTGCGCCGTTTTGAGCGTGAAGGCTGGGTCAGCCTGGGGCGTGAACAGATTCAAATTGTCAATCCCAATGCCTTGCGACTTTTGGTGTCCGTGTTGCCGGGTTAGCTTGGGTTTCTACAAGTTTCCAAACCAATGAGGTTTTCTTTATGTCCTTTGCCTTTTACCGTAGCGGTGTGTGCGCCGCAATGTCATTGG
>DFWT01000097.1:0-26696 GCA_002381045.1 Rhodoferax sp. UBA4127 | reverse complement strand
GGCTACACCGCCTTACAGCGTGATGTGGACACCCGCAAACAGGACATCTCAGGCAAGTTTCAGCGGGTAATGGCCTTGTTTGCCAAGCTGGGCACGGCCACTTCCTGGTTCACACCCGAACTGCTCGCCGTGCCCGAGGCGCAAATGACCCAGTGGATAACCACCACCCCAGCGCTTGCCAAATACCGCTTCAGCATTCTTGACAACTACCGCCAGCAAAAACATGTTCTTGACGAGCAGGGCGAACGCTTACTCTCTTACGCGGCACAGCTTGGCCAAGCGCCCAGGTCGGCGTTTCAGGAACTCTCTACCTCCGACATCAAATTTCCCGTGGTGACCTTGTCCGACGGCAAGGAAGTCAAGCTGACGCCCAGCGCCTATGCGGTGGTGCTTGAAACCAACCACAATCAGGCTGATCGGGCCAAGGCGTTTGAAGCGCACCTTAAAACCTACGCCGCCACCACAAACACCTACGCCGCTCTTTACAACGGGGTGCTCCAGCGCAATTGGTTCGATGCCCAAGCGCGCAATTTCTCCGGCACGCTGCAGGCGGCACTCGATGGCAATGCGATTCCGACGGCGGTGGTGACCAACTTGGTGGATGCGGTGCGAAAGGGCACCGCACCATTGCAGCGTTACGCCAAACTGCGCAAAAAACTGCTGGGGCTTGACACTTACCACCTGTACGACAATTTTTTGCCCATCTACAAGACCGATCAGGTCTACCCTTTTACCGACGCACGCGCGTTGGTGCTGGCGTCAGTGGCCCCCTTGGGTGCGGACTATGTGGGTAAGTACACGAAGTTTTTTAGTGGCAAGCAAGTCGATGTGTACGAGAACGAGGGCAAGCGCAGTGGTGCCTACGTCAGCGGCATCTACGGCGTGGGACCCTACATGCTGCTCAACCACAACGACACGCAAGACGCTATGTTTACTTTGGCGCATGAAGGCGGGCACGCCATGCACACCGTGTTGTCCCATGAAACCCAGCCGTTTGTAACATCCGGCTACACCATTTTTGTGGCTGAGGTGGCCTCCACCACCAATGAGCGGTTTTTGCTGAATCAGTTGTTAAAAACTACCACAGACCCCAAACAACGTTTCTTGCTATTGCAGCACGCGGTGGACTCCATTGTGGGCACCTTCTACACCCAGGTGCTGTTTGCCGACTTTGAGCTGCAAGCCCACAAACTGGTGGAGCAGGGACAGCCGGTAACCTCTGAGGTGCTCAACACCATCTACCTCAAGCTGCTCAAAGACTACTACGGCGATGCGGTCACCATTGATGATTTGTACAAATACACCTGGTCCCGCATTCCACATTTTTTTAATTCACCTTACTACGTGTACCAATACGCGACCTGTTTTGCGTCGAGCGCCAAGCTGTTCAAAGACATGACGGTAGGCACCGATATGTCGCGCGCCGAGGCTACAGAGCGCTACCTGACGCTGCTTAAAAGCGGGGGAAATGACCATCCCATGACGCAACTGCAAAAGGCCGGTGTGGACTTGTCCAAACGTGAAACCATTCAGGCCGTGGTGGACCAGATGGACGAACTGGTGGCACAGATGGAGCTTGAAGCCGCCAAAATTCGTTGAGGTTTGTCGACACAGCCCATGAGCAAGCCCCGCCTTTGCCGTTGAAAAAAACGCTGGGTGACTTGAGTCACAGACCTCCAAGCGTGAGGAAGATCTAATTCATGCCCATCAAGCGCCCGCTTGTGTCACTTTTTAGGAGATGTTATGAAATCCAACGTTGGCGGTCTTGACCGCATCATTCGCATTGCTTTGGGTCTGGCCTTGATCGGCCTGACCGTCACCGGCAATATTGGTGTTTGGGGCTGGTTGGGTGTGGTGCCCTTGGCCACGGGCGCTATCGGCTGGTGCCCGCCCTACGCCATTCTTGGCTTTAACACCTGTTCGATGAAAAAGTAAGCGCAGAGCTTCCTTTGGTCACGGCATAGACCCTGGCCAACGAGCGCCAATAGCTACAAAATAAGTAGCTATTGGCACTTTATTTATAAGGGCTAGAGGCCTATTATTTAGCAGGTTGCCCCAGCGGTGACTCGCCACCCAACGCCGCCAACAGGGCTGGCAGCAACTTCTGCAGTTCACCGGTGGCAATCGCCACATCGGCATCAAAACCATCGTCCTTACCGGCTTTGGCACCCTCAAAAACGACGTCCAGAAACGCCAGCCTTTTGAGTTGCAGGCCTTCGGTCAGCACCAAAGACACGCGGTCATTCCAGGTCAGGGCCAGGCGGGTGGGCATCTTGCCGGCTTCAATGTGTTGCTTGACTTCATCTGTGTCCAGTGCATGGCGGGTGTAGCGCACCACGGCTTTGGACTCATCGGCCGCTTTAAGTTCGCACTCGCGGTCCACACTGAAGCCTTGAGGGGCTTCCTGACTAAGCAGCCAGTCGGCCATGGCCGCGCTAGGTGACTCTTGGGTGTTGACCAGAGTGAGCGCTAACCCAGGCAGGCGTTGCACCAGGAGCGTGACCACATCATCGGCACGGGATTGGCTGCCCGCATCGACCAACAGCAACTGTGCCTGGCGATCAATCCATACCGTGGTGCTTGTTTGCTTGGTAAAGGCGATGGGTAGCAGCTCCAGGCGGATGTCGTCCTTTAGGTCGCGGGTTTCCTTTTTGCCAAGCTTGCGCCCGGTGCTGGCCTCAATCTGGGCCACGCGCTCATCGACCTTGCGTTTCACCACCGAGGCTGGCAGGGCCCGGGTCTCGGTCATCAGTTTCAAAATCCAATGGCCGCCGATGACTTCAAGCAGGGGACCATGGTCTTCGCCGCGAGGCTCGATCCAGCCCAATGATTTGTCTTGACTAGGGCTACATTCGATGAAACGGGCGTCTTGCAAACAGGTATCGACTTCGGCGGCAGCGGCCCGCCAATCGGGCGCGATGCGGTACATGATGAGGTTCTTGAACACAGGAAATCTTTGAATGGTTGGGATTGGAAAGCCGACGATCATCCCATCAAATCAAACCGGTTCCTGCGGTGCAAGCCAGACAACTTTACAAAGCTTTGATCTACCCTCATGCCGCCGACACACGCTCAACCGATACTTCTACCCACACCAATGCCACAGTCAGGTCATTGGGGTTAACTTAAAGGACATTGCAATGAAAACCAACCTAAAACTCTCCCTTGTCGCCGGCTTGCTGCTGGTGGCGGGTTTGGCCTACTCCCAATCACCCATGATGGGCGGCGGCATGCATGAAGGCATGCAAGGGCATGACATGGGCGGCAAGGACCCCGCCAAGATGCAGGCCATGATGGAAAAGCGCCATGCTGCACTTAAAGCCCAACTCAAATTGACACCCGCACAAGAGCCTGCATGGGTGGCCTTCATGGAAGCCCACAAACCGCCGGCAGGCAAGATGGGCAAGCACGAAATGCCTGACATGAGCAAGCTCACCACCCCTGAACGGGTGGACAAAATGCGCGAAGTGCACGCCCAGCGTGTGAGCGAAAGAACGGCGGTGATGGAAAAAAAGGGCGCCGCTGTCAAGGCCTTTTATGCCGCTCTGACGCCTGAACAGCAAAAGCTGTTTGATGCCCACGAAATGAAAGGCCATGACATGAAGAGTCACGACATGAAGGGCCACGACATGAAAGGGCATGACATGCCTATGGGCAAACACGGCAACATGCCCACCGCGCCTGCCAGCAAGTAAGCGCTTGTTGACCCGCGCGCGCTGCGCACAAGGGTTCAGGGCAAGCCCTAGGCCATCGACGGCGGGGCTTGTGGCAACATCCTAGGCTTTCAGGCGGCCCGTGTTTTTGTGGCAGGGGCCGCCTTCTGCCGTGTCCCCTACGATTGTTTGCCATGCCTGATCCCATTCGTCCCCTCACCTTGACCCAGCCTCTGGCTTGGCTGGCTGCTGGCTGGCGAGATTTTCGTCGCCGCCCTGGTCTGGGTCTGTTGCATGGCCTAGCCGCAGCCTTGTTTGGCGCGCTTTTATTGACTCTGGCTGACCAGAGCTTTTGGTTTCTGGCCGGTGCCTTTTCTGGCTTTTTGATGGTGGCACCGATTTTGGCCACCGGCTTGTACGCCATGAGTCGAGCCTTGGAACTGGGGCAGCCGGCGGACCTGAATCTACTCCTCAAAACCTGGCTCAATTGGCAAAACGGCCGCATTCAACCGTGGTCAGATGCGCAATGGGCGCTGGTCAAGTTTGGTTTGGTGCTGGCGGCAGTGAGTACCTTGTGGGTGATTGCCTCTGCAGCGCTGCTGTTGTACTTGGCACCGCACCCGATCATCAGCATGCGCGATTTCCTGGAGACTGTGGTGCTGGCCCGCGATAGCTTCTTGCTGGAATCCTGGTTGACTTTGGGTGGCGTTTTGGCCGCGCCCATTTTTGCCTGCACGGTGATTACTGTGCCCATGTTGTTGGACCGTGATGTGACATTGCGTACTGCCATCGCCACCAGCTTCCAGGTCGTGTCCTCTCAGCCCATGCCCATGGCGGTATGGGGTGCACTGCTGCTGGTACTGACGTTGTTGGGTTTTGTCTCAGCGCTGATTGGTTTGGTGCTGGTGATGCCCTTGCTGGGTCACGCCAGCTGGCATGCCTACCGTGATGTGCTTGATGCGTCGAGCTGGCCGGTTCGGGAGTCAAACTGATGTTTGGCTTTACCGAAGAACAGATTACCTCCTTTGGTATGACCTTTGGCGTGGGCGGCTTGATGCTCTACATGCTGTTCATCATTGGTCAACTGGCTTGGGAGTCCAAAGCCGGCAAGTTTGGTTTTTTTGTGATGATGCTGGGCCTGGCTTTTGGCATGGTGGGCTTTGTAGCCAAGTTCATCATCCAGTCGGTGATGGACATCAAGTGACCCGGCGGTTGCCGCCACCGTATGCCTGTGAGCGGTATTAGCCGAATGGCCGAACACCAATCAACCACCCGTGTAACCACAGGGTAAAAGCGATCCAGCTGGCCACACCAATCGCAATCGCCATGCCGGTTGCCACCGGTTGACCCACCGCATAGACCGCAGCGTCGCGTCGATCACGCTTGCGCGATGCAATGAACAGCAGCACCGCCCAGACCAAAAAGCTGCCAAATAACAGCACATGCGCCAAGGTGCCGTTGGCCAGCAAATGCGCAAACGCCCATACCTTGACGCCAGCGACCATCGGGTGATGGACCCGGGCCTTGATCATGTTGCCGGGCACATAAGCCGAAGCCAGCAGGACAAAGGCCACGAGGGTGAGTAGGGCGGCCAGATGGCGCATGCCCACGGGTGGCAGCCACAACTGCACCGGTGTTTGGCGCGCCATTCCAAAGCCCCACACGATCAGCACAAACCCAGCCAGCGAATGCAGGGAATACAAGCCACGGTAGGTTTGCACCCCTAGCTTGTCACGCATCTGGCTGCGCCAGCCATCGGCAAACACCCGCACCGAATGCACACCCAAAAAAATGACCAAACCCGCGAGCAAATAAACCATCTCAACTTCCTGAAGTTAAGCACCTAACACGCGATTTTTACCGGCCCGCTTGGCCAGGTACATGCCCTGATCGGCGCGTTTGATGGCACTAGCGCCCGTTTCACCTGGAGTCAATTGCGCCACACCTGCGCTGAAAGTAATTAGCACTTTCTCGTTACCAGTCATAAAGATGCGGGTGGTGAGTTCGCGTTGCAGCCGGGTCATTGCCTCAATGCCTTTGTCCAACGGGGTGTCGGGCAGCAAGATGACAAATTCTTCGCCACCGTAGCGCGCCAGGCTGTCCTGGGGTCGCATCACTGAGCGGGCGACTTCGGCCAGATGCGCCAATGCGACATCACCGACATCATGCCCATGGGTGTCATTGATGCGTTTGAAATTGTCAATGTCGAGCAGGGCCACACACAAGGGGCTGTCCATGCGTTTGAACTTGGACACCTCACGTGTCACGGCTTCTTCCAGGCCCTGACGGTTCAGGGCACCTGTGAGCGGGTCGTGCCGAGCTTGGGCGCTGACCCGGTCCAACTCTTGATGGAGCTTGACAATTTCTGCTTCGGTGGCTGCCGCCTTCTTCTGCATACCCATCAAGGTGTCACGCGCGGCCAGGGTGTCTTGCGCCATGTTGCGGGTGGCACCCACCATTTCTTTTAGCACTGGGGCGAGGTCGGTGATGCTGCGGGCTTGTTCGATCAATCTGGCGCTGTTCTCCATCTGGGTGTGAAAACTGCTGGTGGACTCCGTCATGGATGCCAAACGATCGATGAACGCGGCCAGCATCTGGCGCATCTCTTCCTGGGCCTGCACGATCTGGCCTTTGGCCTCGGTCTGCTTGTGGATCACGTCCTTCAGGCGGACTTCAACTTCGTCCAGGCGGCGCAGAGTGATGGGCGGCACGCACACCGTCATGAGCACTTCCACCTGGCCCTTGAGCCAGCTGTCTTCGCTGCTGAGGTGCCCAATGTTCTCGATGATCAGGTGCAGCAGCTTGAGCAAGACCTGTTTGATTTCGGCCTGGTCTTCCGCCACAAACGACAACCGATGGCCGTAGTTGGCAATCATTTGTTTGACCGCGACCGCATCGGATTCAGGGCTGCGCAGTGCCTTGATCAACGCATGCGTTTGTTCTTGAAATCGGTCGTCGTCGTGGCCAAGCGCGGGCATGGCGTATTCAATAAGGCGGGCGATTTGACCAAAAAAATCCGCGGTCAAGGCCGGTGCGCTGACTGGGCTGGGAGCCAGCAGCGGTTCGCGTAGCAAGGGTTCACGCGCCAGTGGCGCAGGGCCGCTGTCGGGGAAAGGGGCGAAGTTGGTGTTGCCGGTGGGCGTGAAGCCACCATAAGCCATCAGCGCGTTCTTCACCCCATCCCAATTCAAGTGGTTGATGGAAGACTCGAGCAAGCCCCGCTGCTTTTGTTGGCCCGGCGTTTTGGTGGGCAATGCCATTGCAATGTCGCGCAAGCGGTCGACTGGAAAGGGTGGTTCGATCGGCAGGCCTGCCAACTCGCAATAGATGCGTTGGTAATTCAGTGGAGTGGGCGGCAGCTTGCGTACCGTGAGCTGCTTGAGCGTTTCGCGCGCCACCTCGAAGGTTTTTTTGTCAGTCATTTTGAAAAATTACTACAACATCAATAGCTAACAATGCAGTATTTATAAGGGCTAAAAGCACATTTATTCAAATGTCATGCCTGCACAATCCAATCGAAATTCATCCGGTGAGCTTCCCCTGTGCCCGTGGGACCCGTGGCTTCAAGTCTAAGCCCTAATGGTCGGGGCTGCATCTGGCTTGGTCCGGGCTTGCAAGGCTTGCATCCGTCACCCGCTTTGCCGTTGGCTTGCGCCACAATTTATACTGGAGGTGTTGCCCATGTCGAAACAAGAAATCAGTGATGCGGCAAACGCATACGATCACAGGAATACCATGCCACTCAGTTCCAAGACCCTCCATGCCATTCAATCTGCCGGTGCCGCCGTTTTTGGTGCTGATGCGCAACTGAAAAGCGCGGTGAAAGAATACGCGGCACAAGTTCACGCAGCCATGCTGGAAAACCCGTTCGATCTGGCCAATGACAGTTTGTTTGAGGAATGGAAGTCGGTATGCCGTCTGTCACAAGCCGTAGGCCAAATCGAGGCCGAGATGCAAAAGATCTACGCCGCCGCGTCAAGTCTGCAGAGCGCCGTATTGCCGGCTAACAAACCCCGTGCACTGGCTGCGCCGAGCCGCGCAGACATGGGCACCCTTGAAGTGGTCGAGCAAGTTGAAGCCACCGATGTCGTGATCAAACGGCCACGCAAACTGGCACCCAAGGTGCGTCGCAAAGTCAAATCGGGCGGACCTTTGCCAGGCAACGCGACCGTGCTGCTCGCACACTTGTCCAAGCTACTGAACCCCAATACCTTTGAGCCAGTGAATCAGACAAGTGCGGCCATTGCCATTGGCATGGCCAAAGGCTCAATTGGCGCATCCATGCGCAAGCTGGTTGAAGCGGGTTTTCTTGCGCACGACCCAGCGCTGGGCTACAAGTTGACTGCGCCCAAAACCACAGTCTAAATTTGGCCCAGCGCCATCAAGCTGGGTACATCTTTTTGATCATGGTTTGGTCAGTCACTGACAACCGCACGTTCTCGTTGGTCGGGCCGCGTCCATCCGAGAACAGCTCGGCGTCAAATGCATACAACATGATGGATTCCGGGTCGAATTTGGTCGCCTTGATGCCCCGGGGCGAATACTTGCTCAGCACGTTGGACTGAATCGCGTCTGCATCCCAGAAGTTCGGTGGGCCCTGGAAGTACTTCATCACTTCTGCCTTGTTCCATTTGCGGTCAAAGGTGGGTGCTTGGTGTTCATGGATGCAGCCTAGCGCATGGCCAAACTCATGCAGGACCACCGCTTTGTCTTCCACTGGATCGGAATCATCACGCACCCAGCCGAAGTTCATGGTCGGCTGGTGAACCGGGAAATACGCCGCGTTAAGTGCGTCACGGCCTACCGCTGACCAGGAACCTGCATCAGCGTAAAAAGAAATGCGGACTTCTTCCGGACCCTTGGTCACAAACTTCAGCTTGATGTTGGCAAACTTTTCCCAGCCTTTGGCGAGGGTTCGAACCTTCTTTTGCATCTTTGCGCTGCCATCCAGAAAACGGCAGCGCAAAGTGAACCCTGAGCCCCACTTCTTTGAAGTGACCACAGCCATCCGTGCCACGTGAGCCACATCGTTGGCACTCAACGCTTTGCCGCTTGAAATTGCGGTCATCATTTCGCCGCGCAGTGCCCTGCGCACATGCTGTTCGGAGTCGAGTTCGTCAGGGATGATGCGCTCAAAGCAAATATGCGAGCGCCGGAGCACCGATTGCAGGGGCGCACCTTCTTTGGATGCGGCAGTTTTTTTGATTTTTGTGGCCATAGTGTGCTCCATGTGGATCGATTGGGTGCAATCCTCAGGCCATGCCCTGGGGTTGCTGCGAGTGAGGTCGGGAGTATGGAGAGGAGTGCGTTGCCTGTCAAATGTGATTCAGCAGGTCGTTTGTCGAGCACTCGTGCCAAGGTACAGCCCATTCATGATTGCCGCTTGTCAACAGTCATCCGTTTTGTTGGCGACTTGTTTTGGATGGCAGATCGTGTGCAAGTCGTCGTTACGGTTCCAACCCTAGAATTCGACTCTTCCCAATGTTCTTTGCGCCTTGACGGCGTATTCCCCATGACCCTGACTGGCTTGATTGCACGCTACGTGCGCCAGAACTGGCGTCCGTATTCCTTAGCGGCGCTGATGTTGGCGTCTGTGAGTGCGCTTACCGTTTTTATTCCTCGTCAGGTGGGTCATATCGTGGACGGTCTGGCGGCTGGGCAACTGGACAAAACGATGCTGTTGGGTCAGTTGGGCTGGCTGGTTTTGGCGGGTGTGCTGATCTATTTTTTACGAGTGGCATGGCGACTGCAACTCTTTGCCGCCAGTTACCGGCTGGGGGCTGAGTTGCGCACACGCCTCTATGCGCGCCTGTGTCGGCAAGGGCCGGATTTTTTTGACCAGCGCGGCACCGGTGACCTGATGGCCCTGGCCACCAACGACATCGATGCAGTAGAGATGGCCTCGGGCGAAGCCATGCTGGCCGGGTTTGACGGCACGCTGACCTTGATCCTGGTGGTGGCCATGATGACGCTTGGGATTGACTGGCGCTTGGCCTTGGTGGCGCTGCTGCCGTTTCCCTTTATGGCATTTGCGTTTGCGCGCATTTCAGCGCATATTCATCAAGCATCCAAAGACTCTCTTGCGTGTTTTGGAAAACTCAATGACCATGTGCAAGAGACACTGACAGGTGTGCGTACCCTGCGTGCGTTGGGTCTGGAGGAGCGCAGTGCCGCACGCCTTTCGGAATTGGCCGAAAACGCCGCAAGTGCCAGCCTGGAGGCGCAGCGTTGGGAGGCTGCGTTTGAGCCCGCGGTCGGAATTGCGCTGGTGAGTGCCACCGTCATTGCCTTGGGGCTAGGTGGGGTGTTGGTATGGCAAGGCGCATTGACCATTGGCGCATTGACAGCGTTCAGCATGTACCTTGGGCAATTGATCTGGCCCATGTTTGCCGCTGGATGGGTCTTGTCGTTGATGGAGCGAGGGCGTGCCGCCTGGGGGCGCTTGCAGCCCACGTTGGCAACACCACTGTCCATCGAAGACCATGGCACACAGACCCAGACACCCGTGGGCGCACTCTCGTTCAAAGAGGTCTCTTTTTCATACCCGGGCCATCAGGCACTGGCCTTGTCGGGCATCAATATAAGCCTGTTGCCCGGTCATACCTTGGGTGTGGTGGGTGCCACCGGGGCCGGGAAATCGAGTTTGGTGCGTTTGATTTTGCGTCAATATGCCGCCAACAAGGGCCGCATCTATTGGGGCGCGTATCCACTGGCTGACTACACCCTGGACACCCTGCATCAAGCGGTTAGTTGGGTGCCCCAAGAGCCATTTCTCTTTTCTGCGTCCATTGCAGACAACATCGGCCTGGCTAAAGCAGGCGCAACCCGTGCCGAAATTGAAAATGCCGCCCGCTTGGCCTGTATCGACAGTGACATTGCACGCATGCCCCAGGGCTACGACACGCCGGTCGGCGAGAAAGGCATTTCGCTCTCAGGCGGCCAGCGCCAGCGGGTGGCCATTGCGCGTGCGCTATTGGCGGATGCCTCGCTTTTGCTTTTGGACGATGCCTTGTCTGCCGTGGATACCCAGACCGAAACCAGCATCCTGCAGCATCTGCTGACACTGCGCAAAAGCAGTCGGAACAAGACCACGGTCATCGTTAGCCACCGTCTGAGCGCCGTGATGGATGCCGAGCATATTCTGGTACTGAAAGACGGGCACATCGTCGAGCAGGGCGACCACGCCAGCCTGATTGCAAGTGGCAACTGGTATGCCTCCCAATGGCGCTATCAACAACTGCAAGCGAGCCTGGATGCAGACTGAAAACACGCCCCAACCACGTAACACACGCCAGGCCATTGCCCTGTTGCTGCACGCGGCCAGGTCAGAGCACCACCATGTCTGGATGGGCGGTGTCTGGCTGCTGGTGGCGGCGCTGCTTGAGGCGGCCGGTCCTTTGCTTGGCAAATACTTCATTGACCACACGCTGGTGCCACGTCGTTTTGACTTGCTGGAAGTGAGCTTGTTGCTGGGTGGCATTCTGATTGCGGGTGGGGTGGCAAGTGTTATCCGGTACGCGCAGTTGACGCGTTTGTCTGGCGTGGCCATGCGCTCAGTGCGGCGTTTGCGCGAAGAGGTCTACGGCCATGTGCTGCGCCTGCCGATGGCATTTTTTGATAAGGCCATCACAGGTCAGCTGGTGAGCCGGGTAACCAATGACACCGAGCAGGTAAAGAACCTTTATGTGCAGGTGCTTTTTGTCATGCTCGACAGCAGCATCGTGGTATTGGGTGCGTTTGTGGCCATGGCCTGGCTGGATTGGCGTTTGATGCTGATTGTGCTCACGCTGGTACCCGCGGTGGTGGTCATCGTCTGGTTCTACCAGCGCTGGAGCGCGCCAGCCGTGTCACGGGCACGGCAGAAGCGAAGCGACATCAATGCCCAGATGTCCGAGTCCATTGCAGGTATGCCGGTGCTTCAGGCGAGCAACGCGCAAGCCCGTTTTCGCCAGAAGTTCGACCACACCAACCAGCAACACCTGGGTGCCCGCATTGCCGAGATGCGTGTCAACGCCTGGCTGCTGCGCCCCATGCTCGACCTGATCAATGTGTTCTTGCTAGTCACCGTGATTTACAGCTTTGGTCAAAGCGCCATGGATGGTCTGCAGATTGGTGTGTTGTATGCCTTTGTGAGCTACCTGGGTCGGGTGGTGGACCCACTGATCCAGATTACATTGCAGTTTGGGCAATTGCAGCAAGCCATCGTTGCGGCAGCCCGAGTGGATACCTTGCTTCAAGAACAGCGGCCTGCGGCGGTGACTGGCCCTGAGCGAATTTCTCAAGGTGCGGTGCGTATCGAGAATATCCAATTTGGATACAGCCCCGACACCGTGGTTCTGCATGACGTGAGCCTGGAGATTCCCGCCGGTGGCTTTTACGGATTGGTCGGGCACACCGGCAGTGGCAAGTCCACCTTGCTCAGTTTGTTGCTGCGTTTTTATCAGGCGCAATCGGGCAACATCACCGTGGACGGTGTGCCCCTGGCTCATTTCAGCGACGCGCACTTCCGCGCGGATGTGGGCCTGGTACCGCAAGACCCATTTTTGCTGGCGGCCAGTGTGCGCGAGAACATTGCCATGGGGCGCAGCATTGCAGAGCTTGACCTTCAAGCGGCTGCCCGTGCTGCTCATTGCCACGAATTCATCATGCAACTGGAGCAGGGCTACGACACCTTGTTAGGAGAAGGCGGGGCGCGTCTGTCGGTTGGGCAAAAGCAGCTGATTGCGATTGCCCGGGCTTTGGCAGGCAAGCCGCGTATTTTGTTTTTGGATGAGGCCACTGCCCATATTGACTCTGAGACCGAGCAAATTGTCCAACTGGCATTGTCCGAGCTGCACGGCCGGGTCACGGTGATTGCCATTGCCCACCGCTTGTCCACTATCCGCGCGGCTGATTGCATCGTGGTGCTGAACCACGGTCGCATTCATGAGCAGGGCAGCCACGAGGCTTTGATGGCGATACCGCAAGGTGTGTACCAGCGGCTGTACCTGTTGCAACAATTAGAAAGCTAACCACAGTACTTTCGCAAGGTGTTAAAGCCATGGTTGAGGCAGGCAAGTCTCAAGCCCTTTTGACCGGACCCGTGAACACCAACGATTCAAGGAGCGCTATGCAAGTTGACCATGCTGAAACCGCGAACATCGAAAAACTAATTTCTAGAATTGGTGCCGGGCTGGACCAGTTCTTGAAGTTTGAACATGCGGACTGTTTGCAAGATGAAGCCAAGTGGCGTGGCCAACTGGACTTGCCCTTGCCATCCCAGGGGGTGGGCATTAACCGCGTCATTGATGACCTGGTTTCCCATGTGATTCCGTACGGCTCAGTGGTTCCCAAGCCGGGCTTTACCTCGTTCATCACCACAGGGGCAACCAGTGCAGCCTCTTTGGCGTCCACTGCTGCCAGCATCGCCTCACCGCAACGCTATGGGCTGACGGCGTTCAACCTGTTGGAGGATGTGTCACTGCGGTGGTTGGCATCCATGTGCCACATCGGACAAATGCAGGGTGTCTACAGCAGTGGCGGGTCGGTTGCCAATTTGCTGGCGTTGGGTGCAGCAAGGCAGTTTGCCTTTGAAAAATTGGGGCATGACGCAGGTGCCAATGGGATTCCCCAAGCTGCCCATGTTTACGCCAGTCCTGAATCGCACCACACCATCCAACGATCTGCCGGGGTACTGGGCCTTGGACGGCGGGCCATACAAACCATCGCATGTGACAGCCAGGGCCGGATGCGGGTGGACGCGTTGCGAGACGCTATCGAAAAAGACAGCAATTCAGGAGTTGTTCCCATGGCCATTGTGGCCAGTGCCGGCACAACAAACACCGGCGCCATCGATCCATTGAAAGAAATTGGAGAGATCGCTAGGGCCCACGGCATCTGGTTTCACGTGGACGGTGCCTATGGCTTACCCGGAATTCTGGATGAGCGAATTTGCCATTTGTATGAGGGCCTGTCGATGGCTGATTCGGTCATCGTCGACCCCCATAAATGGCTGGGAGCGGCGGTGGGTGTGGCGGCGACCTTTGTGCGTGATCGCCAACTGTTGTACCGGGCGTTCACACAAGAGCCCGCCGACTATTTGGAAGGCGCGGTTAAGCAAGACGCCGATGAAGTTCCGCACATGACGCACTCCCTGGACGACTTTGGTGTGCCCTATTACGACTATGGTGTGGAGCTGAGTGCCCCATGCCGCGGGGTGGTGGTGTGGGCTTTGATCCGTGAGATTGGTGTAGAGGGGATGACGCAGCGAATCAAGCGCCACAACGACATGGCAACTTACCTTGCCACGGCTGCCAAAGCGCACCCCAATCTTGAACTGTTGCTCGAACCCACGCTGTCCATTTGCTGCTTTCGTTATGTGGCGCCGGGTATCGTTGACCTTGACGCATTCAACAGGCAATTGCATCGACGGCTGATTCGGGAGAACCAGAACCTGCCCAGCACCACCGTGGTGAATGGCATGTTGGCCTTGCGGCCCTGCTTTGTTGGTGCACGAACCCACCAAACGCATGCCGAGTCGCTGTTGCAAGACGTGCTGCGCATTGGGCAAGGCTTGGCTCGGGAGATGAATTCGGTACCAAGTTGAAAGCCACAATGCGAGACTTGACCGAGGGATGATTGGCGTGATCTTTGTACGGTTTCATTTAGCCAACCCTACCGAATTCAATGCAAAAATAGTGCTCTAGCCCTAATAAATAAAGCGTCAACAGCTATAAAGTTGATTGCAATTGACTTGTGCAAAGGGCACGGCTATGTGTCGCTCACAGGGCAATGCAGAATTACGGTGGATAAGGATTTATGTTCAGGAGTGAGCCATGTTGTTTGACCCCGCGCGCCACGAGCCGCTGCAGTCCATCCCCTGGGACGAAGAACGGGTTCGGGCCAGTATCAGCCAGATCGTGGCCGACACCGAAGGCCGGTTCACCACCCAGGGATGGTGGCCACCGCACCCGCGTGACCTCGATCCAGATGACGACGTAACACAGCCCGCCACGTCTTTGTACTATGGCGCTTGCGGCGTGGTCTGGGCACTGCACTACCTGCAAGATGTGGGCGCTGTGCGCTTGCAGCGCAACTATCTGGAACCCGCACTGATGGCTGATCTGCTGGTGCGCAACAACATCTGGCTAGGCGACGATGCGGCGGCGCAGGCCGGCTCTTTCATGATGGGTGAGTTGCCGATGCGCTTGCTTGCGCACGCCGCTCAGCCGCTTCCTGCCACGGCCGATCGCTTGGCTGAATTGATTGCCGGTAACCTGACGCACCCGTCCCGCGAGCTGATGTGGGGATCACCCGGCACGCTACTGGCCGCGCTCTTCTTGCACCAGCGCACAGGAGATACACGCTGGGCTGAGTTGTTTCGCACCACGGCGGCGATGCTGTGGTCGCAATTGTTGTGGTCCGAGGAGTTTTGCTGTCACTACTGGACCCAAGACCTTTATGGTGAAAAGTCCACCTACATCGACGCCGTTCACGGCTTTGTGGCGACCGCCCTACCCTTGATTCATGGTCGCAACTTGTTGGCCGATGCCGACTGGGCCGCTTGGCAGGCTTGCATCGAAAACACCGTACTGCGCACCGCCACCTGGGAAGGCAAGCAGGTCAACTGGCGTGCTTTTCTTACGCCACCGTCCATCAGGCCCTTGCTGATGCAGTATTGCCATGGTGCGCCGGGTTTTGTGGTTTGCCTGGCGGATATGCCAGGCCATGCGCTGGACGACGTATTGACCGCAGCCGGCGAAGCGATCTGGGGCGCCGGCCCGCTGACCAAGGGCTCTAACCTGTGCCACGGCACGGGTGGCAATGGCTATGCCTTTCTGAAGCTTTACCAGCGCACAGGCGACGTGATGTGGCTAAAGCGTGCACAAGCGTTTGCCATGCACGGCATTGCGCAGACCGAGGCGGACGCGCAGAAGCATGGCCAGATGCGTTATTCGCTTTGGACCGGCGACCCCGGTTTTGCCATCTATTTGTGGGACTGCCTGCACGGTCGCGCCGACTTTCCCACATTGGACGTGTTCTACGGCGTCGCTTAGGTCTGACGGAGCTCACCATGTTCTTCAAAAAATCAATCAAACAAGACGATCAGGGCCAGCGATGAACAATTCAAGAATCTTTCAAAACCGGAGCCAACGTGTCCACCCTTGCATCTAATCCAACGGCCGGAAAACCCCGTATGCACGAGGTTTTTGAGCGGCAGGCATCCACTGCCTTGCGACTGCGCAGCTCTACTGCACATGAACGCATTGAAAAAATCCGAAAGCTGCGCGACACCGTGATTGCGCACACTGAGGGCTGGTACCGCGCGGCGTACGCTGACTTCAAAAAGCCGCAGGGCGAAGTTGATTTGGCAGAAATCCTGCCGGTGTGCCTTGAGGCCAACGAAGCGATTCGCAAGCTCAAGAAGTGGATGAAACCCACCCGCGTTTGGCCAACCCTACTGACGTTCGGCATGCGTAGTTATGTGCAGTACGTGCCGCGCGGGCGCTGCCTCATCATCGGACCATTTAACTACCCCGTGAATCTGACTCTCGGGCCATTGGTTTCGGCGATCGCCGCTGGCAACACGGCCATTCTGAAGCCATCGGAATTGACGCCTAACCTTTCTGCTCTGATTTGCCAGGTGGTGCGAGAGGTCTTTACAGAAGATGAAGTCGCCATCTTTGAAGGCGAAGCCGACGTATCACAGGCCTTGCTCGAGTTGCCGTTTGATCACATCTTCTTCACCGGCAGTCCGATGATCGGCAAGTACGTGATGGGGGCAGCGGCCAAGAACCTGACCAGTGTCACGCTGGAACTGGGTGGCAAAAGTCCAACCATCATTGACGAAAGCGCGGACCTGCAACTGGCGGCCATCAATGTGATGTGGGCCAAATTTGCCAACGCGGGCCAAACCTGCATTGCGCCAGACCACGTGTTTGTGCATGAAAGCGTGAAGGATGCTTGGGTGGCGTGCTGCCGCGAACAACTTAAAAAAGCCTATGGCACCACGCTTGCTGAGCAAAAAGACAGCCCCTATCTGGCGCACATCGTCAATGCCCGCCACACCACCCGTATCAAGGCCCTGCTTGATGACGCCACCGCCAAAGGCGCGCGCGCGTTGGCGGGCGGTGGAACGCATGAAGGCGAGTGCTTCATTCAGCCAACTTTGCTCGATCAGGTGTCTGACCAATCTCGCATCATGGATGAAGAGATTTTTGGCCCTTTGTTGCCCATCATTGGCTACCGTGACATTGGCGAAGTCATCACCAAAATCAATGAAGGTCAAAAGCCATTGGCGCTTTACATCTACAGCCGCAACAACGCAAATATCGAACGGGTGCTGACGTTCACCGTGTCTGGCGGGGCTTGCGTGAACCATGCCCTGATGCAGTTCATGCACGGCAACCTGCCCTTTGGCGGCATCAATAACTCAGGCATTGGCAACGCGCATGGCCACTATGGATTCAAGGCCTTCAGCCATGAGCGCGGCGTGGTGCGCACTCAGTTCTCGTTTGCCGCCACCCTGTTCGGTGCCGGTGAGGTGCCGATGATGATTCGCAAAGCGATGAAGTCGGCGTTCAAGTATCTGTGAATCGTTGCAACACACAAAAAAGCGTTTGTTGATAGTGTGCAAGTGTTTGGGCAGGAATCAACAGGAAATGATGGCATCAGTAATTGGAAGGCGCACCCAGTGCCTGCAATTCCCGTGACAGGTTCACCCAAGGCACGTCGAAGCCCGCAGTGCGTCTGCCCAAGGGCGTGGGATGAGACCGCATGGCCCAAGTTGCACCCGCGATAACGCTGTCCACAATGGGTACGTTAACAAAAGGCTGAATGCCAGCGGCCATTCCAGCCAAACCGGCGCCCCCAAGAATCACCGTTTGAACGCCCAGTTGGCGCACCGCATCCAGACAGGCCTGTGTCAAAAGCTGGCGTGCTCCCTCGGGGTCCGCAGCCAACTGTGCGCCAGTGGGAGCAACGGTATGAATACCCGCCAGCGCGCTGGCGTGCCCCAATGACTGTGCGAGCCTTTGCAGTATCGGCGCCCAGCGCTCTCCCCCGGTCACGACGGCAAACCGGCCATGGCGCGCGGCTTCAAAGAACGCCGCTTCGGCCAGCCCGGTCACTGGTACCGGACTGCTTTCGCGCAGTGCCGTCAGGCCAGGATCGCCAAAGCAGCCAATCAACACCGCGTCAGGCGAATCACCTTGCGCCAGGGCCATTGCCCAGGCATCCAGCATGGCGTGCGCGGCCACTGCATAGCTGGCTTCATCGGAGATGTAGGGTGCGCCAAAGCGGGCCGTGACAGCATGCACATGGACGTGGGAACCAGCCGCCTGCTGCACATGCTTTTGCAACAATCCCGTGACCGGTTCACTGGTATTCGGATTGATAACCAGCAGTTTGCGCATGGTCAGGACACTGCCCCAAACAAGGCATTCAGATCTGGGGTTGCATCACCCACAACATTGAATTGCAACTGGGATTCCAGCCGTGTCAAATGGTCACGCATGCGTTTGCCAGCCTCTTTCCCGTCTCGCAGACGAATCGAATCCAGCAAGGCGCGGTGCTCGCGACAACCACAAGCGGTGGCGTCATAGCGTTCAAACTCATGGGCACTGCTGTAGGTCATCAGGATCAAGGAGGTGCGCGAGGTCAGCTCGCGAAGGATGCGTCCCAGTGTCTGGTGATTCGCGCCTTCTGCAATCAACGAATGGAACTCGCCTGACAGTCGGATGGCTCTGCGCATGTCACCTGCCAATCGCGCTGCCTCTTCCTCGTCGATACAGGCTTTGAGCTGTTGCATGTCTGCGTCGGTCGCCTTGCCGATGAACATCTCGACCAGAGTGGGCTCAATCAGTCGCCGCACCTCAAACACCTCGCGCGCTTCCTGCTCGCTGGGCTGGGCAATGGTGGCACCCCGGTTAGGGGTTAAGGTCACCACTTGTTCGTTAGCCAGCCGCATGAGTACAGGCCGGATTCGGGTGCGCGATACGCCAAACGCACTGGCCAACTTATCCTCGATCAGCTTGGTGCCCGGCGGAAGTCGGTGATCCAGAATGGCCGAGATCATTCGCTCGTAGATATCGCCATCTGTCAACGCTGCCGCAGCCACAAGGGTCTGCGCTGTCTCACTCATGCGATCCCCGCTGTTGTCTCTTTTTTAACCACCAGGCCAGACCGATTGCCAGGCCCATGACCCCGAATGATATGACCGTGGTGACTGTTCCCAAGGCGTAAATGGCAGGTGTGGTAACGGTGGTGGTTAAGCCCTGGAGTTCAAGTGGCAGGGTGTTGACATCGCCAATGGCTTGAGAAGTACGTGCGATCTCGTCCCAACTCAGGGTGAAGCCGAACATCCCGATGCCAACCACGGAGGGGGCAATCAACGGCAGCACCACATGGGCAAAGCCTTGCCAGGGGGTGGCGCCCAGATCGCGGGCGGCCTCCTCATACGCTGGGTTGAATCGGTTGAACACGGCGAACATGATCAGCAGACCAAACGGCAGTGTCCATGTCAGATGTGCGCCCAGGGCCGAGGTGAACAAACCCAGTGAGGTGCCGTAGTTCTCAAGTGTGCTGGTCATACCCATGTACTCCAAGGCCCACTTCAATGCGGTATCAAGCAGCCGAAATTCAAGCCCGATGCCCAAAGACACAATGATGGACGGCATGATCAGACTGGCCACCACGACGTAAAACAAGGCATTGCCACCCGCGAGCTTTTTGCGAAAGGCCAGCCCGGCCAATACTGAAAACAGCACGGTGAGCGCCATCACTGCGGTGCCCAGCGCCAAAGATCGCTTGAGGGCTGCGCCAATATCCACCACACCCAGACCCTCGACCAACTTGGCGAACCAATGCAGAGATATTCCTCGCAGGGGAAAGGTCAGACCGCCCTCGGGGCCCTGAAAACTCAGCACCACGATGACCAGCATCGGGCCATAGAGAAACAGCACAAAAGCAGCAAAGAAAGCTGCAAGCAACCAAAAACCAAGTGAGCGTTTGTCCGTATTCATGCTCAGAGTTCCTTGCGAATGTCGACAAGGCGGGTCAGCGCCCAGATGATCATGAGCACGATGCTTAGCAAAATCACGGCGTTGGCTGCTGCCAATGGAAACTGGAGGTAGGAGGTCTGCACCTGAATGATCTTGCCGACCGAGGCAATCTGCTGACCGCCCATCACGCCAATGGTCACAAAGTCGCCCATCACGATGGTGATAACAAAGATAGAGCCGATGATGATGCCGGTGCGGCTCAGCGGCACGATCACGTTCCATAGCGTTTGCCAGGCTGAGGCGCCACTGTCGTTGGCAGCCTCAATCAAGCTGCGGTCAATGCGCATCATGCTGTTGAAAATCGGCACGATCATGAACATGGTGTACAGGTGAACAAACGCCAGTACGACCGAAAAATCAGAGAACAGCAACCACTCTATTGGCGTGTCGATCAATCTTGCGCTGATCAGACTCTGGTTGACCAGACCATTGCGACCCAAGAGGGGAACCCAGGAAATCATACGGATCACATTGCTGGTCCAGAACGGGATGGTGCACAGCACGAACAACATAGTTTGCACGCCGCTGGAGCGCACATAAAACGCCAGAAAATAAGACACGGTGAAACCAATCACCAGCGTGATCAGCCAAACCAGAAAACTGAATTTGAAGGTGGACAAGTAGGTCTTGAAAGTGACGCACATGTCCGTGGTGTTACTGCACCCGTCAAAGATGGCCAGGTAATGTTTACCAGTGAAGGCTGGCAGCAGTTCGTACTCATTGAAATCCCAAAAGCTGACCATGCCGATCAGCACTAAGGGCACCAAGAAAAACAGCACGAACACCAGCGTGAGTGGCATGGCCTGCCACCAGGCCGCCAGATTGCGGCCTGTGACCACTGCCGCTGATGCGGGAGATGCCGCGCTAGTGTTCATGCTGAGTTTATATAATTGATAGCTACCAGCCCTTATTTAGTAAGGGCTAGAGGCCAATTTCTTATCAAGCCGCCACAAACTCGTTCCACTTCTGGACCATGTAGTTGTTCTCATCCATCACTGCATTCCAGCAAGCGATGCCACCCATCCGCGCTTCGTAGCTGCCGCCGTCACGCACTGCACCGGCCTTGGCCAACACATCACCGTTGGGGCTCTTGATGTCTTGCGTGGCGGCCTTGCCTTCCATCCAGTAAGCCCACTCGTAGGCTTCCATCTTTGACTTGGCAGTGTCCAGCACGGCGCTGTAATAACCCTGGCGATTGAGGTACGCGCCAGCCCAGCCGTCCAGAAACCAGTTGATGAACTCGTAGGCGCCATCGAGCTTGCGGCCAGACAGCGTGGCGGGCAATCCAAAACCAGCCGCCCAGGCGCGATAGCCCTCTTTCAAAGGCTGGAAGTTGCAAGCAATGCCCTTGGTACGAACAGCCGTTACCGCGGGTGACCACATCGACTGGATCACCACTTCGCCCGAGGCCATCAGATTGACCGACTCATTGAAGTCTTTCCACAGCGCGCGGAATTGCCCGGCCTTTTTGGCTTCAATCAGGGTCTTGATGGTTAGGTCAATTTCCTTCTTGGTCATGTTGCCCTTGTCCGGGTATTTGTACAGACCCATGGCTTCAACCACCATGGCGGCATCCATGATGCCGATGGACGGGATGTTCAAAATGGCAGCCTTGCCCTTGAATTCAGGGTTCAGCAACTCGGCCCAGGAGTTGATTGGACGTTTAATCAAGTCGGGGCGAATACCCAGAGTGTCAGCGTTGTAAACGGTGGGGATCAGGCTCATGAATTGGGTTGGGGTTTTGGAGAAAACCTTGCTCTTTTCGCCTTCAAGGTAAATTACCTTCTTGGGTGCAGTGCCTTGGTCGCCCACAGCCTTCCCTGCCACCTGGCCAGTGGTGAACAAAGTGGTGATCTTGTCTGCGTTCTTAATCTTCTTGACATCAATGCCCTTGAGGTTGCCGGTGGGCACGATCTTCTTGAGAGAGAAGTATTCGGTGTCGATCAGATCGAAGCTGTTTGGCGCGGTCACCGCGCGCTTGGTCACATCGTCCGTGGTCACCGCCACGTATTGAATCTTGATCCCGGTGTCTTTCTCAAACTTTTCGCCGATGGCTTTGTCCTGGTTCACGGCGGTACCGAGGTAGCGCAGCACGATTTTTTCTTGTGCGTGCACGGCAGGGAACATGCCTGCTGCAAGTATGCCGGCTGTTCCTTTGAGCAGACTGCGGCGAGGCACAGCCGCGTTGAGCGCGCCGCCGGCCACGCTAGCGACCACATCGGTGAGGCTTTTGGAAAGATCTGACATTGCAATTACTCCTGGTGGGCTGGTGAAAAAATCTTCGCGAGAAGAGTGGGGGAAAAAATCAGTGAACCAATGCGTGTGACAGCTCTGGCTGCCAACGCAGTTGCACACTCTGACCCAGCGCAAAGGGCTGAGCATCAAAACTGGCTTCGGGAACCATCACTGAAATCTCGGCGGTGCTGGCCGCGTTTTGCACCATGCCGGGCTCCTGCAGTCCAATCAGCACATAAGTGCCTTGGTATTCGATATCGGTGATGACTGCGCGCTTGTTGCCCAAGCCATCGGCCAAGGTGGGTTCGTCAACAGACAATTGCATGTGGTCGGTGCGCACACTGATCTTGCCTCGAGCGGTGTTCAGCACGTTGTGGCCACCCATGAAGCGCGCCACAAACTCGCTGATGGGGCGGTTGTAGATCTCATGTGGACTTCCCATCTGCTCAATCACGCCGTGGTTCATCACCACCATGGTGTCAGCCAGCGCCATGGCCTCCTCTTGCGAGTGCGTCACGTGAATGAAGGTCAGACCAAGCTCCTTTTGCCAGCGCCGAAGTTCGGCACGCATTTGAATGCGAAGGAATGGATCCAACGCAGACAGCGGCTCGTCCAACAACAGGACCCTAGGCTGGGTGATCAAGGCTCGCGCCAGCGCCACACGCTGCTGCTGTCCACCCGACAGCTCAGCGGGTTTGCGGTTGCTCAGGTGGCCCATCGCTACACGTTCCAGCAAATCGGCGGCTTGCTTGTGCCGCGTTGGCTTGTCCACGCCTTTCATCTTCAGGCTGAAGGCCACGTTGTCCAGTGCGCTCAGGTGTGGAAACAGGGCAAAGCTCTGGAACATCATGGCGGTTCCGCGGGCAGCAGCGGGCAGGTCAGTGATGTTGCGATCCTCGAGCAGGATGTCGCCTGAGGTGACCGACTCGTGCCCGGCGATCATGCGCAGCGTGGTGCTTTTGCCGCAACCAGATGGACCCAGCAGGCAACAGTAGCTTCCGCTTGCTATCCGCAGGCTGATGCTGTCGACGGCAGGCTTGCCCTGCGCATAACGCTTGGTCAGAGCGATCAGCTCGATGGCATTCTGGTTCGATGCAGGCATTTGCGGGCTCATGAACACCCATCAGCAAATCGCGTGCCAGAATTGTGTACAAAAGAATGTATTGATTGCGTACAAAAAGCACGCCTTTGGTGCTGGTCTTTTCGTTAAACAGATTTTTTTGGTGCGATGACGTTGCGAAATCAGTGCACACAGGCTTTGGCTTCATCGGTGTTAAAGCCAAGGAAGTCCGAGCCAATTGGGCAACAAGTAGCTAAGCGATTGCCCTTGGCCCCTGACCCACATCGTTGGGCGTAACTGTGGTGGTCTACGTCAGCAGATTCTTGAAAGCCATATAAGAAATTGGCTCCCAGCCCTTACTGAGTAAGTGCTACAAGCTACTACAAATATAGTGATATGCGTTTCGAGTCGTAATTTCGCCCCTCGCCAAATCATTGGCGGTACGCGACTCGCAGGGCGTCAGAGTAATTGCCTTGGCGCATGCAGTTGCCCTTACCATTCATTGCCATGGAACAGATACCCACTTGGCTGATCAGCAGCTTTATCTACTTAAGTGCCGCCGTCATTGCGGTCCCACTTAGCAAGGCATTGGGGCTGGGCTCGATCATCGGCTACCTTGGCGCTGGCATTGCCATCGGCCCCTGGGGATTGGGGTTGGTGAGTGATGTGCAAGAAATCCTGCACTTTGCCGAGTTTGGCGTCGTGCTGATGCTGTTTCTTGTCGGGCTTGAACTTGAACCCACGCGCCTGTGGAACCTGCGGCGCCCCATCTTTGGTTGGGGGAGTGCGCAGGTCATTGGCTGTGCCCTTGCACTGGCTGCCGTGGCCATGTTGTTTGGTATCAGTTGGCGGGTAGCTTTGGTGTCCGGACTCGGCTTGGCCCTCTCCAGCACGGCCATCGCTCTGCAGGTGATGAAAGAGCGCAATTTGCTGCCCACCACCAGCGGCCAATCGGGTTTTGCCATCCTTTTGTTTCAGGACGTGGCTGCCATTCCGATTCTGGCCCTCCTGCCCCTGCTGGGCGTGGCTTCAGGTCAAACGAGCTCCCCAGATGCATCAGCCAAAGCGATTGAAGCCCTAACCATCCTCGCGGTGATTGCTGGCATTGTGCTTGGCGGTCGTCTGGCTTTGAGACCTATCTTTCGTTGGATTGCACGGTCTAACACGCCAGAAATCTTCACTGCCGCGTCATTGCTTTTGGTGGTGGGCATTGCTGCCTTAATGCAGATAGTCGGGCTCTCCATGGCGCTTGGGGCTTTTCTGGCTGGTGTGCTGCTGGCCGAAAGCGAATACCGCCGTGAGTTGGAAACTGACATCGAACCATTCAAGGGTTTGCTCCTCGGCCTGTTTTTCATCGCTGTTGGGATGAGCATTGACTTCGGTGTTTTGCTTGCATCACCCGGTCAGATGCTGGCGATCTTGGTTGGCCTTTTGGCTGTCAAAGGCATCGTCATTTTTGGACTGGCACGAATGATGAAGTTGCCCTATCAGGAGCGGCCGGTCTTCACCCTGCTGCTGACTCAAGGGGGTGAGTTTGCCTTTGTGGTGTTTCAAGCAGCAGCCGGTGCAAATGTGTTCACAACGCAAACAGCATCTCTGCTGATTGGGGCGGTGGCCGTCTCTATGCTGGTCAGCCCATTGATACTGGTTGCCATTGATCGGCTGCTGTTGCCCCGTTATGCCAATTGTGGCGTGCCCAAATTGGACGAGATTGCAGAGCCGCAAAGTGCTTCCATCATCATCGCCGGCTTCGGCCGTTATGGGCAAATCGTCTCTCGGGTGCTGCTTGCTAACGGCATTGCCGCGACGGTGCTGGATCACGATGCGGAAATGATTGAGACCGCGCGCAAATTCGGCTATCGGGTGTTTTATGGTGATGCCACGCGGCTGGACCTGTTACGGACTGCGGGGGCAGAAACTGCCAAGATCCTGGTGGTGGCCGTCGACGATGTTGATCAGTCTCTGCAGATCATTGGCCAAGTACAAGCCCACTTTGCAAAACTCCAGATTGTGGCTAGGGCGCGTGATGTGACGCACTGGAACAAGTTGCGGGACAGAAACATCATGCTGGTGCAGCGAGAGCTGTTTGAGTCAAGCCTGCGAAGTGCGCACAACGTGCTGGAACTGCTGGGCTTCGAACCCGACGCCGCCGACCTAAGCATTCAGCGGTTTCGCAAACACAACCTTGAACTCTTTGAGCAGATGTACCCGCATTACCGCGACAGTGCCAAGCTGATTGCTGTGGCCAAACAAGGTCGTCAGCAGTTGGAGGAGCAGATGGCACAGGAGCGTGAATCGCATAATCGAAAGTGACTTAATTCAGAGGTCTAAAGCGTACATTGCGACTAGGAGGCAGGAGTTGCACTTGGCGGTCGATGAGCAGAGAGATTTCCGGCAAGACGGGACGGGAGGGACACAGAATGACTCTCCTTGGTTACAGGTCCAGTCATCTCAAAGTTCAATTTCCCAATTTTCAAATTCGGGGCAACCGACATTCATGGCGGGCTTCAACGTGCCCAAAGCGGGAGCTGGCGATTCAGGAAAACGGTCGTTGAAATTCGGTCTACGCAGCCGGTTGCCGGCATTTGAAATCGCTCGCCACAGTTCTTAGTTGTTCGCGTCCTTCTTGGCACGGCAGTAAGCGACGACGGCGTTAGCGTGGCCGTGTCCCATGCCATGCTCGATCTTTAGCCATTCCACGACTTCCATGTGTTTCCAACCACTGCGTTCATCGACCAAAGCAAGCCAGTAGCTCATTGGTTTTTCGTACTTCGTCTCAATGGACGGAAAGTAGCTGGCAGGGCCTTTGACCTTTGGCTCAGTTGACATCTCTTTGCTCCTCGAATTCTTGGTGGTCGACTTCTTCCCGGTTCTGCCAGAGTCTGAAAAGCAGCTTGGCGAGGTCCCAGGCCTAAACTTTTACTCATTCAGTGCCCGTGCATTTCCCGCGACAACCTTGCGTGCTCGGTTCTCCTTGATACGCGCTTTGACGACTCTTCGTATGAGACCAAGGGGAAGGGGCTCAGTCAGCGGAAAGCGAAGGTTGCCTTTTGGTCCTGCGTACTTGACCACCAGCGGTACCAAAGACTCGTCGCTTACCGGCGGATACATTCCAATGTGATACTTGAATGCGGCGAAGTAGATCAGCGCGCCATCCAAAAAGAAGGCGGGCATTCGATAGCTGATACGTTCCTCCGCAGCCGGCGCTAACTTTCTGATTGTTGCGCGCAAGCTCTCAAGTACTGGCCGAACTTCTTCAGATGCCGAAACGATGTACTCGTCGATGGACTTCGGAGTTGACATAATGTTCGTAGGGAGTTCTGTCAGAACCTGAGCAACACTCCTGTATGGTAATTTGTTGATCAACAGATTTGTCCCCGTGTGATGCCGCTGTTCAACCCGCCGGCACGACCCGTCAGGGCTGTCACTTTACCAGTCCCGAAAGGAGAACATCCATGGCCGACCCACAAGCCGCCACGCTGACCCAGCTGCGCAACATACAGATCAAGACTGGCAAAACGATTGCCCAGTTGCATGCCGTGCTTGCCGCCAGCGGGCTGGCCAAGACTGGCGAGCTCCGCAGCCTGCTCATGGAGCGCTTCAAACTCGGCTACGGTGACGCTAACGCTGTGGCCTTGTTCATGGACAAGCCGCTGCCTGATCTGGGCGACGGCGCGCCAGCACCCGTGGCTGCGCCCGGTGATCCGT
>DFWT01000104.1 GCA_002381045.1 Rhodoferax sp. UBA4127 | reverse complement strand
ATGTGTTTCAACTGATCCAAATGCAAATGTTGGCCCACATTGGCCAAATCGATCGCTTGCCCACCCGCCATGCCGTGACAACCCGCCGACATAGCCAGCAAGCGGCATAACTTGGCTTGCGTGGTGGCATCCACCACATCCTCTGTTGGCGTGAGCAATTCAAATGCCAAGGCTTGCAAGGCATCTCCCGCTAAAAGTGCTTGGGCTTGACCAAATTTCACATGCACCGTGGGTTTGCCGCGGCGCAGCACATCGTTGTCCATGCACGGCATGTCGTCGTGCACCAATGAGTACGCATGAATCAGCTCAACGGCGCAGGCTGCCCGTAAAGCGGCCTCGACGTGGGAGGGGTCAAGCGGGTCAACATCACCCGCTCCACGGCGAGCGACTTCTTCATCCCACTCCTCGGCCGGCAAGTAACCAGGCGCAAATCCTGCACACACCGCGTCAAACGCGGCCAACACGAGTAGAGGACGCAAACGTTTGCCACCGTCCAGCACCGAATAACGCATAGACTGAACCAGAGCCGCTGGCGCATGATGCGCCGCATCCCCCTGCGCCAGCGAAATCCAGCCCTCCAGGGCTTGCTCCACCCGGGCCAGTTGGGCGGCCATCCAACCCGGAATATCCAGCGATGAGGGCTCGGTCATTCGGGGGTCCATGCTTTGAGTTTGTCCTGATCAAGCACTTTGACTTGGGTTTCAACCGCTTCAAGGCGCTCACGGCAAACTTTGAGCAACTCGGCGCCACGCTGGTACTGGCTGAGTAACTGCTCCAGGGGCAAATCCCCAGATTCCAGTTTGGCCACCAATTGCTCCAGTTCTTGCATGGCCGCCTCAAAACTGATGGGCGTGGCGCTGTGCTTGGAACCGATGACCATAGACTGAAATACTCCTGAAACAAAGGCATGATTCTAGGCGTTGCCCTGTGCCCCGATACAATGCAAGCCAATGACCCGGCGGCATGCCGGTTTTCTTTTATCCGGCGCCCGCACCGCATGCGCCGCTCCCTGTGGGGAGTCTTTAGGTCAGGTCCCCCATGTCTGATTTAAGTCTTCGACTGCAGCCGGCCAACAGCCAACTTCCGGTTCATTCCTACTTTGACCAAGCGCTGTTTCAGCGCGAGCAGGCCACGTTGTTTGCACAGGGGCCGCGTTATGTCGGTCATGCAGCCAGCGTGCCCAGGGTGGGCGACTACGCCACGCTGGTCAGCGAAGGTGAAGGCCGTGCGTTGGTGCACACCCCCAAGGGCATCGAGCTGATTTCAAACGTGTGCCGGCATCGGCAAGCGCTGATGCTCAAAGGCCGTGGCTCGCTGGGTGCGCAATCTGGCCAAATTGTTTGCCCAATCCACCGCTGGACCTACAGCGCCAATGGCTCAGGTGGCAATTTGCCTGCGGGTACCTTGCTGGGCGCACCACACTTCCCGGCCGACCCCTGCCTGAACCTGCGCAACTACCCCCTGCAGCAGTGGAATGGCTTGCTGTTTGAGGACAACGCCCGCACCGTGGCGGCCGACCTGGCGAGCATGCATTGCCAGAATGACCTCAGCTTTGACGGTTTTGTGCTGGACCATGTTGAACTGCACACCTGCAACTACAACTGGAAAACCTTCATCGAGGTCTACCTGGAGGACTACCACGTGGCGCCCTTCCATCCGGGTCTGGGAAATTTTGTGAGCTGTGATGACCTGCAGTGGCAGTTTGGCGAGCATTTTTCAGTGCAAACGGTCGGGGTTTCCAAAGCCTTTGGCAAGCCCGGCTCGCCGACATACAAACGTTGGCATGACGCGCTGACCCAGTACCGTGACGGCTCCCAACCGGAGCGGGGTGCGATTTGGCTCACCTACTACCCCCACATCATGGTGGAGTGGTACCCGCATGTGCTCACGGTCTCCACCCTGCATCCGATCAGCCCGACCAAAACCCTCAACCAGGTGGCGTTTTTCTACCCCGAAGAAATCGCCGCGTTTGAGCGCGAGTTCGTTGAAGCGCAGCGGGCTGCCTACATGGAAACCTGCTTGGAAGACGACGAAATCGGTGAACGCATGGACGCTGGTCGCCAAGCCTTGCTGCAACGCGGCGACAACGAAGTTGGCCCGTATCAGAGCCCGATGGAAGACGGCATGCAGCACTTTCACACCTGGTACCGGCAACAAATGGGACCAAATGCACATCTGGATTCGAAATGAAATTGATAGCTGCGAGCACTTTATTCATAAGGGCTAGCGCCCTGTTTTTTGCATAAGGTCACGATGCAAGCGCTGTGGATGGTATTGGCTGCGTTTTTCTTTGCCACCATGGCGGTGGGGATCAAAATCGCTTCCGCTGACTTCAGCACGTCGGAGCTGGTGTTCTACCGGGGCGTGGTCAGCGTGGTGTTCATGGCGGTGGTGATGCGTACCAAAAAAGTGCCACTGATCACCCCTGTGCCCTGGATGCACGCCTGGCGCAGCGTGATCGGCGTGTTCTCTTTGGCAAGTTGGTTCTTCGCCATTGCGCATTTGCCATTGGCCACCGCCATGACCCTGAACTACATGAGCGGTGTCTGGGTGGCCGCGTTTGTGGTCGGCGGTGCCCTGCTGTACGGGCAAAGCGCGCGCCAGGGGCCACTTATGGCCACCGTGCTGGCAGGATTTGCCGGTGTGGTAATGATGCTGCGGCCCACCCTGGACCAAAACCAATTGTTTGCCGGGCTGGTGGGCTTGCTTTCTGGCATGGGCGCTGCCCTGGCTTACCTACAGGTCACTGCGCTGGGCAAGGTGGGTGAGCCCGAAAGCCGCACCGTGTTTTACTTCTCGGTTGGCACCACCGTGGCCGGTTTGATGGGCGTGGCTTGGCGTGGCTTCACACCATCCAGCCAAGTGACCTGGCAAGCCGCCGCCTGGCTGGTTCCGATTGGTGTGCTGGCCTCTGGTGGTCAGTGGTGCATGACCCGCGCCTACAGCCGTGGTGCCACGCTGCTGGTGGCCAATTTGCAATACACCGGCATCATCTTCGCCGCGATTTACAGCTTGCTGCTGTTTGGCGACGAACTCCCGCTGATCGGCTGGGCTGGCATGGCACTGATTGTGGCAAGCGGCGTGGCCGCCACCGTGCTGCGCACCCGCGCCCTGCCCAATACACCGGCAGAAGACCATTGACTCACTGAAGGAGCCCTTATGTACACCACCCTGATTTCCGCACCCGAACTGCACAGCCTGATGACCAGCAAGCAAGCGCTGATGGTGTTTGACTGCAGCTTTGAATTGATGAATCCCACCGCTGGTGATGCCCAGTACCAGCAAAGCCACATCGTGGGCGCGGTGCGGGCCGACCTGGACCGACACCTGAGCGCAACCAAAGGTGCGGCTGATGCCGCCAGCGGCGGGCGCCACCCTCTGCCCTCGCGTGAGGTATTTGCCGCGTGGCTGGGCAGCGTGGGGTTAACCCCTGCCACACAAGTCGTGGTGTATGACCGCCAGGGCGGCAATTACTGTGGGCGCCTGTGGTGGATGCTGAAATGGGCCGGCCACGAGGCCGTAGCCGTGCTCGACGGTGGCCTGCAGGCCTGGGAAGCCGCCGGTGGCGCGGTGGAGAGTGGCGCGCCGGCCAAGCCTGAAGTCGGTCACTTCACGCTTTCGGCTGAAAAGACTACGCTCGCCACCACGCCAACCGTGGCCGCCAACCTGGGCCGCCCCGCCCAGACGATCGTCGATGCACGAGCCACCCCCCGCTTCCGCGGCGAAATGGAGCCGCTGGACCCGGTGGCCGGCCACATCCCCGGCGCGCTAAACCGCCCATTTACCGACAATATCGCACCCGACGGCTGCTTCAAACCCGCCGCCACCCTGCGCACCGAGTTTGAAGCCCTGCTCGGCCAACGCGACCCGGCCACGGTGGTGCACCACTGCGGCAGCGGCGTGAGCGC
>DFWT01000027.1 GCA_002381045.1 Rhodoferax sp. UBA4127 | reverse complement strand
CAGCCCCGAGCGGTGTCGCGATACATTTGCCAGACCTGCCAGTTCCCTCCAGCCCCAAAGGGCGTTGCTTGTCGCTAGTCGCCTGTAATAGCCAAAGCGAAAACTGATTAGTATTTTTTTATTGCAGCATGGTTGAGTGTGATCACCCAATTTGATGGGCTGATGTTCACATTGCGTGATGGACAAGGTGGCAAGGATTTGCAGCAAAACGGCACCGGTATTGCTACGGGTGCCGTTTTGGCTATGAGTGATTAAAGATCAGAACGACTCGTCAGTGCAATCGCCTTTCCATGGCTCGTGTACGTTGATAATGCGTTTGGCACGTTTTGCGTAATGGCGATAAATCGCGCTGCCATGTATAGCCATGAAGTTTTCTGCGATCACCTCCAAAAACTCATGGATTTGGACTGCGGCCTCAGTGGATAACGTGCTGGTTTGCGTACAGGCACACAACGGGCAGATCGACTGGTGTTTTCTCTTCTTCACGATCATCTCCCTGCTGCCATACGTCGCGGTGCGGGCTTTGCCGGCGGGGCAAAGACATCGAGATACAGCTTCTCGTCGAGCACGGGCAAATCCTTCTGGGCAGCAGCGGCCAAGAGCTCAGCTGCCATCGTCGTCAGAATCCGGTAGTTGCCTGCCGCATGGTCACATAAAGTTTGCTGCAGGGGCGCTGTCATCAAACTGGCATTACCCGCACCCGCCAACAAATGCCCCAGGCAGATGAGCAACTCATCACGACTGGCAAACTCGGTGGCCAGCCGCGTGCGAATACGGCTGCCCAATGGAACCAGTTCCTCACGGCGCAGCTTCTCCAGTAGCCGCGCATCGCCTGCCATCACAATACACAACAGCGACTGTGAATCAAAGCTCGATGAGCTCAGCAGACGCAGTTCAGACAACACCTGAGGCGTCATCTCTTGTGCCTCATCGACCAGCAACACGGCCCGACAGTGGGTTGACTCCATGTGAGTAAGCCAGCGCTCGCGCAAAGCCTTGAAACCACCCCAGCGGTTACTTGGTCGCAGCGGCACGCCAAAGACATCGCCGAGTTCACGGTAAAAATCTGCCAGATTGCTCTGCGGATGATTGATCGCACCCAGCGTCACATCAGGCAATCTCTTCAAGCGCTGGGCCAGCAAGCGAAGCACCACGCTCTTGCCAGTGCCCGGGTCACCATGCACCATGGCGAAGCCACCCTCGCGAATCTGCGCATGCTCAATGCGCCAACAAAAACTCTCAATCTTGGCAGGTACATAAATCGCGTCCACCGGCAACTCCGGTGAGAACGGATTGAATTTGAGCCCATACAGGGCCAAAAGCTTTTGGTTCATGGTGTTCCCCCGGCAGAGTTGGTTTGATTGGTCTGGGTGCAGACATCGGGCATGGTCAGATAGGCAGGGGGCACACCCGTGGCAGCGTAGTCCGCCAGAAACTGCGTCATCAAAGCGGGCATGCTTTTTGGCGGCACAGGTGAGAGATCAACCGCAGCTGGGCTCAAACTGCGACGTTGGCCACTCGCATTGGCTGACTTATCCAGCGGCTTGACGGGGCACAGAACGGCCCCTGTGCGCGCATCCACCAAATCAACCCGCGACAAATCCCAACGGGCATAGCGCAAATTGACCTGTTCCAAGTGACGATAACGTGACGGAATTTCAAAGCGCGCACCAGCAAGACTGACGGTGCCGTCGGAGCGGCGCTGGCAGCGAGTCACCTCAATGCGAAAGCTGTCAGTCAGCACGGCTTGATCCGGACAGACTCGTGCCACATTGGGGCCGGCCAGATAATGCTGCAGCGGTGTGGCTGCAATCTCAGAGTGCACCGTGCGGTGGTATTCCTGCTCCGTCCAAGCCTGGGTAGCCAGATTGAGCTCATCAAGGGTAAGGCTCTGCTGGCCTTCAAGCAACGCCATGAGCCGGCCTTCAATGCGCCCCCAGAAGGACTCCTGCTTGGCGTTTTGATAGGGCGAGTAAGGCAGAGTTGGCTGAT
The DNA here is from genome assembly GCA_002381045.1 of Rhodoferax sp. UBA4127. Taxonomy (GTDB): domain Bacteria; phylum Pseudomonadota; class Gammaproteobacteria; order Burkholderiales; family Burkholderiaceae_C; genus Rhodoferax. The sequence continues at coordinate 1,642 of DFWT01000027.1, read as the reverse complement.
GCAGGATTCCCAGCGTGGCCAGACCCGTGGTGGTTTCTTCGGCCATCATGGCAGCACCGTTATCGGTCATCAAAGCGCGGGGCAGACCGCGCTTCATCAAGGCCTGGCACAAGCAGTGGATCAGACTCTGCGCGGTCTCATCCAGATACCACTGCAGATGGCACACCAAGCGAGAGCGGTCATCGATCACACACATGATCATGGGTGTGATCCATTCACCAGCGCGTGTCAGCACCTTGCGCGAGCCGTGGTGAAAGTCCAAGTGCCACAGGGCGCACACGTGATCGACCTCAAAGCTGCGCACCTCCAAACGTTCGAGTCGATCTCGCGCGGCCAAGGCCCCAGCAGTAGCGCGTTTGGGACGGGCTTGGCGGAACATGCCTTGCGCTTTGAGGTAGCGACGCACCGTGGGGTAGGACGCAACCGCCGTGGCGCTGTCTTTGAGGCTTGCACACAGATTGTCAAAGTGAAGCTGTACTGTCCAACCCGGATGCTCGCGGTATTGCTGGATCAAGGCATCTTTGAGCGCCTGTGACAGGCTGGGGAAACGGGCAATGTCGCCTCGCAGGCGATTCTTCAAGGCCGCCACCGGGTCTGTTGAACTGCGCGCTGCGTAGTACCAGCGCTCCAACGTCGATGCACTGAATGTGGCATCGAGTCCAGAGGTGGGGTGACGCCAGGTCTTGGCGGCCAACAGTGCTAATTCATTTTGCAGCTCACCGCTTTGAGCTGGGGCGGCCAGCAAGGGGCCAATGATTGCGAAGCGCAGGCGTGCCCATCGATCGCGCTGGCTCGGGTCTTTTTGTGGTTTCAAATCACACTCCAAATGTTGCAATACCGGCGGCATCGCTTGTGGGAGTGAGATTACGAATTGCGCGGTGTTTTGAAAATTGTCACTGTCTGCGGGTAGTTGATCAACATCAAACAAAGTGATCAGGTACGCACGCTCAAGGGGGCAAGAAAGACCAGCAGGCGTCCCATGGCCTCATGGGCAGCGCCAGTAAACTGCGCAATCAAACTGGTGGGCAGGTCAATGGTTTGTACTGGTGGCATAAAGCGTGCGCACTGCCCTTGCCACAGGGTGGTGGCGGGAAAGAGCTCGCGCCACCATTGCCGCCAACGGGCCAGTGTGCGTGGGGGCACATCCAGGGTGTTGCATATTTCAATGGCCGCGGCGCTCAGGGTGGAGCGTCTTTGGGGCAGCAGCACCACGGCCAAAGCGACGTAGACACGCCTGCCCAGAAAGCGCACGGACATGGGCGTTGTGCGCTTGCGGCACAGGCTGCAGCAAAAGCTCCAGCGCGATTGAAAGTCCCAAAGAACTTCTTCGGGACACGCCTTGGGCTTTCGCGGGTAATTGGCCTTATGCAGCACGCCATCGCCGCACAGGGGGCAAACCGTTGCGTGCATCTGTTCTGCTGCGTCGGCATCAATTTGAAGCAACAGCCAAAAGAATTTGGGGCTATGAAGTAGGGTATGGCACACTTTGATGGTCTCGTTCTTGGTCGAAAGAGACTCTCCCACAAAGACCGCTTGTTCAAAGTCGTTGTGGGAGATTTTTTTTGCCCATCACGCTGCCTTGTGGCCATCAAGAGGTTGTCCGTACTGCAAGGGGGGGGGGCCTCCGGCGGCCTGGCAGGGG
>DFWT01000112.1 GCA_002381045.1 Rhodoferax sp. UBA4127 | reverse complement strand
CTGGAACGACAACTCGGCGTGGAAAACCTCGATACGCTGCTGGCGCCTAACAGTGATGGTTTGGCGCCTAAGGCGACGCGCGCACGGACAAAAAAAACCAATGGATCAACTCAGTGATTCGATCAGATCAACGTATTGTTGCATTGCATCGGTGCTCGAGGTGCCTTTGAGCCCGTTCCAGGCGTCCCACTTGGCGCGGCCGACCATATCGGTGAAGCCGGGCTTTTTGTCTGCGTTGTCGCCACTGCTGGCCTGTTTGTAGAGCGCATACAGTTTGAGCAGTGTCATGTTGTCAGGGCGTTCACTCAGATTTTTTGAGTTGGCAACGGCGGCTTCGAACTTGGTTTTCAGGTCGGACATGAGGGGGCCTTTTGTCGGTAACAGGTTGTGGGGGCAAGGCAAAACGTATCAGGGTAATACACAGCTATCTTAAGGGCGCAATTGCCGCCAAAATAGAGACCATTCCCAAAAAAGACCTCCTATGGTGACCCGAGCCGATATCCCATTTACCGTTGAGCGCATGAGCAAGGTGGACACCGCCTGGCTGCGCATGGATGCACCGAGCAACCTGATGATGATTGTCGGGGTCTGGATCATCAAACCGGCAGTGCGCTACGACGCCGTGTGTGATCGCATCGAGGAAAGGTTGTTGAAGTACCCAAGGTTTTCTCAGCGGGTTCAAATCGATGCCACTGGTGCCAGTTGGGTGACGGACACCCGGTTCAGCATCAAGCGCCACGTCCTGCGTGAGAAACTTCCGGCCTTAGCCAAGCGACAGCCGGAACGGGCGTTGCAGCAGCGCCTCGGGGAGTTGGCCATGCAGCCGCTTGATGCGCGGTATCCGTTGTGGGACTTCCGGCTGGTTGAGAATTACGACGGTGGCTCCGCCTTGGTGGCGCGGATACACCATTGCATTGCTGACGGCTTGGCATTGATCTCCGTGATCCAGTCCATGGTCGATGGTGGCTCGGATCCGCCGCAGCGTGCGCTACGTGGACCTCAGCCACATGGTTGGGACGCGGCAGAAGAATGGATGAGCCATACCCTGATCGAGCCGTTAACGGTCGCTGCAGTCAAGGCGCTGGAGGTTGCAGGGGATGGGGCCGCACACGCCTTTGAGGCCATGGGTGACCCGCGTAACGTGCTGGAGCGATGGCTTGAAAGTGGCTTGAGCAAGGGAAAAGCCGGTTCGGCAGAAATGGCGCGGCTCGCCTATCAAGTACTGCGTGATGGTGCCGCTCTGGCGCTGATGGCCGATGATTCACCCACACGACTCAAAGGTGTTCCGGGGACCAGCAAACGTGTGGCCTGGTGCAGGCCCATCCCGCTCGACGAGGTTCGGGCCGTGAGCAAGGCGTTGCATTGCTCGATCAATGATGTATTGCTGGCCAGCGTGGCCGGTGCGATTGCCCAGTACCTGAAGGGTTACGGTGATGCCGTGCTGGGCAAAGAGGTCCGTGCGATGGTTCCGGTGAACCTGCGGCCCATGTCGCAGGCTTACAAGCTGGGCAACCAGTTTGGTCTGGCACCCGTGGTGTTGCCTCTGGGCTTGGACAATCCCATCGCGCGGGTTTACGAAGTGCGTCGGCGCATGTCCGAACTCAAGGGTAGTATGCAACCCTTGCTGGCTTTTGGTATGTTGGCAGTGGCGGGGTTGTTGATGAAGCCGGCGCAGGACGCCATGCTCAGCTTGTTCTCCAAAAAAACCACTGCAGTGATGACCAATGTACCCGGGCCACGCGAAAAATTGCGATTTTGTGGTGCCACCCTGGATCAAACACTGTTTTGGGTGCCGCAATCTGGCACTGTGGGCTTGGGGGTGTCGATCCTGAGCTATGGGGGGGGCGTGCAGTTTGGCATCATCAGTGACACCACTCTTTGCCCCGATCCGCAAGCGATCATTGACGGCTTTGCGCCAGAGTTTGAAAAGCTCAGCCTGCTGACACTGATGCTGCCCTGGAGTGACTAGCCAGAGTCAGTCGTCGAGCTCGGCTTTTGCCATTTCGACTTCAAGCCGCTCCATGGCATCACTTGGCCGGGTGCGCGCGGCGAGTTGGTATAGGGTGGTTGCTTCGTCCATCATCTTGTCGCCCTCCAACATCAGCAAGGCACGCGCGTACTCCACCATGCACCGTGGCGACTCGTTGTTGAGTTGCATCGCCCGGGTAAAAAGTTTCAACCCGATGTCCTTGTTGACACCATAGGCCATGGCACCAATCAGCGAGCCTACCTTGTCAATGGTTTCGGCATGAAAGTTTCCAAGAGCCAGATGGGCATCGGCATGTCTGGGCTGTTGCCGGATCACATTCTCAAGCTGGCTTTTGACCTTGTTATCCAAGCCTTGGGCCAGGGCCTTGGCCACACTCAAACCCTGGCTGTAGCGACCCAGTGCAAATGCCCACCAGTAGTGGGCGTTGAAGTTCTCTGGTTGCTCCATCGCCCACTGTTCTGCCAGTTTGGCGACCTGCAGAAACAGCTCAAGCCGTCGCTCCTCATGTTTTTCCAGATAGGTGGTATAAGTGCAGGTGGCTTTGCAGTAAACACTTAAGCCTTCATAACCGAGTTCGTGACCCAGTGTGGCTGCCTTGTGAAAGTCACCATTGTGAAAATGAATCCAGGCTTGCAGAACCTGAGGGTTGGTCGGCAGGGGCTCCAGGTCGCCTGCATGAAGCTTTTTCCACTGTTTTGTGATGATGGAGGCATCAAAGTTGTTACTGCCAGCATAAGGGTAAGCCGTCCATCTGGCCATTGTTGTCTCCTAGAACCTGTTTTTTTAACTGCTACCCTTTATTGTAGGCATCTGCCAGTTTGAGCAGATGGGCTCTCTGTCCGGGCTCCAGGTAAGGTGCCAGCAGATTAAGCGTGTGTTGTGCTCCGCGCAGCAAGGCGGACTGGGCGTTATTGGGTTCAAGTGCATTGCGCGGATCGCGCACATACTCGTAACTGAGCCAATACGTCACCAGAACCACAATGCTGGTCGCAGTGGCATCCATTTCCCGTGAGTCGATCTGCAGGGCACCACCTCGACGCATGCCATCCAGCAACGCACGCGCCGCACGGGTCTTGTTTTTCAGCACCAGCTGAAAATGTGTTTCCAGGCGGCGGTTTTTGCTCAGCAGGTCATTGAGGTCCCGGTACAGGAAGCGGTATTGCCAGATCAACTCGAACAGACTGTGCACAAAAAACCAGGCGTCTTCGACGTTACGCACATCGTCGCTGGCGTTGAGCAGGTCGCCGAGCTCGCGCTCAAAGCGATTGAACAGCGCATTGATCAATTCGTCTTTGGCCGGGTAGTGGTAGTAAAGGTTGCCCGGACTGATATTGAGTTCGGCTGAAATCAGTGTGGTGGAAACGTTGGGCTCACCGAAGCGGTTAAACAAAGCCAGAGTGACCTCGAGAATTCTTTCAGCTGTGCGCCGGGGCGCCTTTTTTACCATGGGGCTTGACTTTCTGTTCGAGGACCATCGACCACCTGGCTAAGATTGTTCATCAGGTTGTGCAGTTTGGTCAAAGCCTGACCGACCCGGCTAGGGGGGTGTTTGGGAGCACACAAATGTGCCTGGGTATCGTCCAGTCGGCGGTGATTCAATGTGATGCCGTGGTAGGCAAATTTGGCGGCCAGATTGGTTTGATTGGAACGCAACATTTGCCGGGTTTGTTGGTAAGCGTGTTCGGCCAAGTGACGGCGCTGGCTGTAGCTGAAGGTATTGGCCAGGTACAACTCGGGGTCGCGGTGATTGGGTTCGATCAGGATGATGTCAGTGTTGGGATAGGCTTGCTCGTAGTTCTTGAGGCCCAGTACCATGCGCGAATGAATCAGTGACCGAAAGGTCTGACTCAACACCGAGGGCAAGCCGCCCTCTGCAATACGGGGAATGGGCTCTGCGGCTGTCCAGGGCATGATGCGCTGACTCGCCATGGCGGGCGCAGTCGCGTCAAAGGGTACCAAAGGGTTCAGGCAGAGCATCAAATCCACACCCTCGTCCAGTGCCACGGAGGCGTGCATGGTCTTGATCAAGGCCCCGTCAACAAAGTGCTGGCCGTCAATCTCGACAGGCGGAAACAGCCCGGGCAAGGCGGCGCTGGCCTGCACCGCACGAGAGATCGGCACATGGTCCCATCCCGGGCGTCCGAATGCCACCGCCGTGCTGCTGTCAAGGTGGGTGGCGACGGATAAGCATTTCAACCGCA
>DFWT01000100.1 GCA_002381045.1 Rhodoferax sp. UBA4127 | reverse complement strand
ATGTGGATCGCAAGACCCGCAATATCCAGTTGTCCATCAAAGCTAAGGATGCCGCTGATCAAAATGAAGCCATGGCAACCCTCAGCCAGCAGTCTGCCCGCGAAAACGCTGGTACCACCAGCCTCGGCGCGCTGCTTCGTGCCAAGCTCGACAACAACTAAACCGTTGCTGTTTAGCTGACAATCTGACGACCGGATGCAAATTTGCACCGGTCGTTTTTTTATGATCAGTTGGGGACAGAGCTAAANNTGGACGCCATGAACGACGCATTGGCCCGTGGCCACCGCATCGAAATTCGGGGGTTTGGCAGTTTTTCAGTGACACACCGTGCGCCGCGGATGGGTCGCAACCCGCGCAGTGGTGAGAGTGTGGCCATTCCAGAGAAACGGGTCCCGCATTTCAAACCCGGCAAGGCTCTGCGCCAAGCAGTGGATCAGCGCACAAGTGAGTTGACGCAGTCAGGCAAGATCTAGTCCCTGAATTTGCCAGCGTTAAGCGCGTGAGCCCTAGAATCTGGCAGCCTCGGAGAAACCTATGTCACTTGCGCTGCGAATCATCAAATGGTTGCTCAAAGCAGCCGTTTTTTTTACCCTGTTTGCCTTTGCTTTGAACAACCAGCAAGACACCACGGTCCATTTTTTCTTCGGTAACCAATGGCGTGCACCACAGGTGCTGGTGGTTTTGCTGGCATTCAGCCTGGGCGTTGCCGTCGGTGTGGTGGGCATGGTGCCTTGGCGGCGCAAGCATCCACGCCAAGCCCCACCCCCGCCACTTCCAGCTGGACTTTCGCAGGATCCCCTGCCCATGGCCTCTGCCAGCGCGCCACGATACGCCGATGGACTTTGACCTGACCTGGGTTCTGCTGGGCCTGCCCCTGGCGTTCGTCCTTGGCTGGTTGGCTTCCAGGCTGGATCTCCGCCAGTTTCGCCTTGAAGACCGCCAAGCGCCCAAGGCCTATTTCAAGGGTCTGAATTACCTGCTTAACGAACAGCAGGACCAGGCCATTGATGCCTTCATTGAAGCCGTCCAGCATGACCCTGACACCTCTGAATTGCATTTTGCGCTGGGCAATTTGTTTCGCCGCCGCGGCGAGTACGAACGCGCGGTGCGCGTTCACGAACATCTGCTGGCACGCGGTGATTTAAGCCAAGACGATCGCCATCGTGCCCAACACGCATTGGCACTGGATTTCCTCAAGGCCGGTATCCTGGATCGCGCCGAAGATGCGCTGCGCAAGCTGGATGGCACCCGCTTCGAGGCCGAAGCCAAGTTGGCGCTGCTGGCCAATTACGAGCGCAGCCGCGACTGGGCGCTTGCGGCTCAAGTCGCCGAAGATCTGGACCGTGTGAATCCGGGTAGCTTTAGCCAACGCCTGGCGCACTACCTGTGTGAACAGGCGGCAACCGAAGCCGCTCAAGGCAATGTACAGGCGGCAGGAAAACTACTTCAGCAAGCAGTGATCAAGGCACCTGATGCCCCAAGAGCACGTTTGGAGCTGGCGCAGCTGCGGGTCAAACAAGGTAGTTTGATCCAGGCCTGGACAGAGCTGAGCGAAGCGCTGACCGCAACACCATCAGCCATTCCACTGATCGCCAGACCCTTGGCCGATCTATCCATGCGCTGCGGCCAAGCGGCACAAACCAGCGCCACTTTGCAAACTTTGTACGCCACCGCACCCTCGCTGGACTTGCTCGACGCCATTGTGGCCTTGTCTGCCCAGGATGGCTCGGCAGAATCAAACGCCCGTGAGTGGTATGCCCGCCACTTGGAAAAAGAACCCTCGCTGGTGGCCGCCACCAAATGGATCGCTGGCGAAAAACTGGAGCATGAGCAATTTCACCCACAGGTGCAACGCGCGCTGGACCACGCGGCCAAGCCCTTGCTGCGTTACCGTTGTGCCGCCTGCGGCTTTGAGGCCATGCAACATTTTTGGCAGTGCCCCGGCTGCCAAACCTGGGACAGTTACCCTGCTAAGAGAGTCGAAGAGTTATGACGATTTCAAAAGAACAACTCGCCAAGGCCCGCGTGCTGGTGGTAGGCGACGTGATGCTGGACCGCTACTGGTATGGCGCGGTGGACCGCATCAGCCCGGAGGCGCCGGTGCCCGTGGTGCGCGTCAGCCGCGAAGAAGAGCGCAACGGCGGCGCAGCCAACGTGGCCTACAACGTGGTCACGCTCGGGGCGCAGGCCTCGCTGCTCACGGTGGTCGGTGATGATGAAGCCAGCCACAAGCTGGAGGCTCTGGTGGCACAAACCGGCATTCAACCGCATTTTGGCCGCGATGCACAACTCAAAACCACGGTGAAGTTGCGCGTGATCGGTCGCCAGCAGCAATTGCTGCGCATGGATTTCGAAAATACGCCACAAACCGAGGTGCTGGCATCCCAAACTGCCACCTTTATTGCGCTTTTGCCTAGCCATCAGGCAGTCCTGTTTTCAGACTACGGCAAAGGCGGTCTGGCGCACGTGGCCGACATGATTGCCAAAGCACATGCGCTGGGCAAACCCATTTTGATCGACCCCAAAGGCACAGACTATTCGCGTTACCAGGGTGCAGATGTCATCACGCCCAACCGCGCTGAATTACAGCAAGTGATTGGTGCCTGGCAGACCGAAACCGAGTTGCATGCCAAGGTTCAGAACCTGCGTGAATCCCTCAAGCTGCAGGCGATTCTGCTGACCCGCAGCGAGGAAGGCATGACGCTGTTCGATGCCCAGGGGCATGCCCATGTGAGCGCCCAGGCACGAGAAGTGTTTGACGTCACTGGTGCCGGCGACACCGTGATTGCCACCATGGCAGCGCTGGTGGCAGCGGGTTTCAGTTTGCGTGAGGCACTGCCTTTGGCCAACCGTGCCGGCGGTGTGGTGGTTGGCAAATTTGGCACAGCCACCGTTTCTTATGAGGAGTTGTTCACATGACACGTATCGTGGTCACCGGCGCGGCGGGTTTCATTGGCTCCAACATCATCAAGGGGCTAAACCAGCGCGGCCTTACCGACATCATTGCGGTCGATGACATGACGCAAGGCGACAAGTTTCGTAACCTGGCTGACCTGCATATTGCCGACTACATCGACGCCGACGTGTTCTATGACGATTACGCCGCCGGTGCCCTGGGACAAGTCGAAGCGGTCTTCCACGAAGGTGCTTGCAGCGACACCATGGAACTGAACGGCAAGTACATGATGCAAAACAACTATGCCACTTCGGTCCAGTTGTACCAGGCTTGTCAAAAGCGCGGCTCGCGCCTTTTATACGCCTCCAGCGCCGCCACTTACGGCGGCTCAGACACCTTTCGCGAAGACCCGGCGTTTGAGCATCCGCTCAACGTCTATGGCTACTCCAAGCTGCTGTTTGACCAACGCATGCGCCGCGAATGCGGGCTAGAGTTTCAACGGGCTTTTGCAGGAAAAACCATGCAAGTGGTGGGCTTTCGGTATTTCAATGTGTACGGCCCGCGCGAGCAGCACAAGGGTCGCATGGCCAGCGTGGCGTTTCACCAGTTCAACCAGTTCCGGGCAGAGGGCAAGGTCAAGCTGTTTGGCGAGTACGGCGGCTATGCGGCAGGCTCTCAGATGCGCGACTTTGTGTTCATTGACGACGTGGTCGCTGTCAACCTTTGGTTTTTTGACCACCCGGGCATTTCTGGCATCTACAACCTGGGCACGGGTCGCGCGCAACCCTTTAACGATGTCGCAACATCTGTGGTCAACACCCTGCGGCAGCACAAGGGCGAAAGCGCGTTGTCCCGTGAAGATATGGTCAGTCAGGGGCTGCTGGAGTACGTGGCCTTTCCCGACGCGTTGCGCGGCAAATACCAATGCTATACCCAGGCCGACTTGAGGGCATTGCAGGCCACGGGCTGCGACCACACGTTTGCCGATGTGCAAACCGGTGTGGCCGCCTATGTCGACTGGCTGGCCCAACAGGGCTAATTTGTTGCCAAGGGTAAGCCCGGTCAGCCACTCACATTTGCACAACGTTGACCTACTGATCCGTGCGTTCCATTGGGTCGCTTGAAGTTGGTTTCGTTTGTAGTTTCCTCTTTTTTACTTTTCCATTTACTCAGGAGTTCCCCCCATGTTGAAGAAAATTCTGGCCCTTGTTGCCATGCTCTACGCCGCTGCTTGCTTTGCAGCGGTCGATGTCAACAAAGCCACTGCCGCTGATCTGGATAGCATCAAAGGCATTGGCCCAGGCATTTCCGCCAAGATTCTTGACGAGCGCAAAAAAGGCAATTTCAAGGACTGGACTGACCTGATTGACCGCGTCAAGGGTCTGGGCGAAGGCAATGCCGCCAAATTTTCTACAGAAGGTCTGACGGTGAATGGTGCCGCGTTCAAAGGTGCTGCTGCCGCAGCTGCCACAAAGAAAGATGAGAAGAAGGCTGAGACCAAGGCCACAGCCAAAACTGACGCGGCAAAGCCGGTCGCCAGCCCAGCCAGCACACCCAAGAAATAAGTCGCAATTCGCGCCGTCAAACAGGCCCGCTCAAGCGGGCTTTTTTATTGCTGCAAATTCCAAATCAGTATGATCCAGCCATCATGATGTCTGTATTTGCGATCTGTCTAGGTGCCTGTGTGGGAGCACTGGCCCGCTGGGGTCTGGGTCTTTGGCTCAACCCGGGCGCATTCATTCCCATGGGCACGCTGGCAGCGAATCTGATCGGGGGTTATTTGGTCGGTGTGGCAGTGGCCTTATTCCAAGCCATGCCGCATCTTGATCCAGCCTGGCGTCTGGCCATCGTGACCGGCTTTTTGGGCGCGCTCACGACGTTTTCCAGCTTTTCCGCAGAAGTGGTGGGCATGCTGGGGCAGCAGCGCTATCTGCTCGGCTTTGGTACCGCCCTGGCTCACCTGATGGGCTCTCTGCTGCTCACAGTGGCCGGCATTAAGACTGTTGCGTTTTTTATAGCGGATCACGTTTGATCCATAAGAGCTTCAGGTCAATACATCATTGCACTTGTTCAGCCGCCACCGCGCTGCATGTACAAGTCAAAGCGCTTCATGAAAGTCTGCCGCACCTCTTCAGGAATGCCCGCAAAACGAAAGCTCACCTGCAGCACGGGGATGCGCACCAGGCCAATCACGCGCGGGGATACCTCCTGCCATTTCAGGCCCAAGGCACCGTCACCAATGCGCACACCGGCTGCACCGCTTTGAAGCTTCCAGTGGTTGTCGCCCACAGCTTTCGGCAACCACATCAACCACTCAGCTTCGGTGCAGCCCATCTCGCGCTCGAAGCGCTCCGGGTAAAAATCTTGCATCGGCGGGCTGGCACTACCCACCGGCGATGGGCGGCCAGATGGCCAGCACGTCGCCTTCTTTCAAGGTCTGACTTGGCCGCTGTTCCGGTGCCACGTAGCTGCCGTTGACCAGCACCAAATGCACCAGTTTTTCTGGCATGCGGTATTGGTCCACCAGTTGGCCGATGGTCGTCTCTGGCGTGATGTCCAAATCCACATGGTTGGTGTACTTGTCCTGGGTGGGCAAGTAATCGGTCAAGGAAGCAAACAGTTTGAGTGTGATTTTCATGCTTTAGCGGATGCGCTCTTGCCCGGCACCCGACCACTGGCCCTGCGCCTGCGCACTGGCGAGGTAGGCTTCCATCAGCAGGGTGGGATCGTTTTTCAAAGTGTCTTTCCAGGCGCCCAGGCGCACCTGACCCTCGACCAAGCCCCGCATCACGCCCACATGGTCGGTCCAGCCGACCGAATTGCAGCCCACCAGCACGTCATCCTTGAACTGCAAGCTCAGATGCCTGCCTTGCGCCTTGTCGGTCAACTCCACATGGTCGCCGCCGGGCACACCTTGCCAGTCGCCAAAGCTGGTCGAAATCAGACCCAGGGTGTCGAGCACGTTGATCTGTGTCACACCCTTGAGCATCGCATGCGCCGACCGACCCCGTCCATGCGCCACCATGTTGGCCGCGGCAATGCGCGCCTGCTCAGCGGCATTGGGCTGAATGGCGCTGACGATCATCTTGCCACTGACCTTGTCAAAAGCCTCTGCACAATCGCCCGCCGCAAAAATACCTGGCACATTGGTTTGCAGGTGTTCATCGGTCAACACGCCCAACAGGCATGTCACGCCCGAGTTTTCCATGAAGCCAATGGCGGGACGCACACCGGCGGCGCTGATCACCAAATCGGCCAGCATGGTTTTGCCGTTGGACAACTTCACACTCAGGGGCGCTCCAGGTTCGATGGATTCGACTTTGGTACTGGTGAACACTTCAACCCCCTTGGTCTCGCACCAGTCGCGGATCATGCCGCCCGCCGTGGGGCCCATCATGCGCGGCACCA
>DFWT01000061.1 GCA_002381045.1 Rhodoferax sp. UBA4127 | reverse complement strand
GACCATCAATCCAGAATTGGTCATCCTCTTGCGGGCCAATGATCGGCAGGTTTAGCCGTTTTGCAAGCTCAGCGGTACCGCCAGCGTGGTCAATGTGGGCATGGGTAAGCCAAATTTGACCGAGCGTCAGTTTCAGGCGCGCCACGTTTTCCAGAATCACATCGAGGTCGCCCCCCGGGTCAATGACAGCCGCTTGCAGCGTCTGGTCGCACCAAACCAATGAGCAGTTTTGAGCGAAATCTGTGACGGGTAGGGTGAGGTACTTAAACATGGAAAGTCTTTAGGTTGCTGACAACAAATTCTCAAAATTTATAACAAATTTTCAAAACTAAACTTTTGGCATACGCACGATGCTGAAACATATTTTCAGATTACGCAAGGTGTGAGTTTGCCTTTGCGTTTCGCCCAGCTCTCATTGACACACAGCGAAACGGCGACGGGCACCGCAACTTCAGTCTTGACTGTTCGACCTGAACTTTCAATTTTCAAATTCAAATTCAAGATGTGCTCGTTGACCTTCATTCACAATTACCTCCTTTCTGATGGTTTTACTGTGATGGGCGGTGTAAGTGCGTTGGTCTTTTCGTTAACCATTGTTGCGGTTGGGTTTGTGCTTGTTGTTTACTCGCCCTGGCTAGTTCGCAGAGGCGTTTTGCGTTAGCAAGCGGGCATTGCGACCTCAGCCGACATTCAAGTGACGCTTGCGCAGCCGGATCCTGATCACTGTTAGTGACTCGCGGACCCCAAGCTGCACTTTCGGATTCCTCGATACAGATCTAAACTGCTCTGTTTGTAATTCAGTAAATGAACGAGGCGATCGCGATGCGCGAATTGCCGGCCGACGTTGAATATGAATAGTCAGCGTTTTGAGTTGGTTTTCGTCCTCGTGTTTTCAAATGTCATCCTTGTGAGGCCTAATGATTTCATTTTGACGAACCCATGTTGTCCATTTTCTTAGTCTCAACGGCAACCGTCTATGCCAACTCAGCCCAACACTAGTCGAAGAGTTTTTCTTTGGGTTGCCGCGTCGAGCGCAAGTGTTGCCGGGGTGGGCTATCTTTGGGAAAAGACACACGACGCGCACTTCCCTCACGGGCCACCTTTGGCCGTAAGTATTGGAGCTCTCCCTGAAGGCAAGTTGTTGGTGGTTGAGTGGGCGAGCCGACCCGTTTGGGTGCTGCGTCGATCACCCCAGGATTTGGCGAATTTGGCACTCCACGAGGCTACGCTAACGGACCCCCATTCTGAGAGATCGCTGCAACCTCCGACCTGCCGCAATCGCAATCGCGCCATTCGTCCCGATGTGTTTGTCGCCATTGGGTTATGCACCCATCAAGGCTGCGCCCCTGCTCTGGAAATTGGCAAAGGATTCGTCTGCCCCTGCCATGCGTCAAGTTATGACCTGGCCGGGCGCGTGTTTAATGGCGGCCCGGCACTGGCCAATCTGGTGATTCCGGCCCACCACTTTTCAGATGAAAACAGCCTGGTGGTGGGTGAAGCCTGACCAGTAAAATCCTGCGTCCTGGTGGACGCTGCCATACAACCCCCAACCGGTTCAGCGTTCTTGCGCTTATTGTGCCGGATCAGATTTTTGCAATGCATTTTTTGCACAAGCTAGATTGAAACTCATACAATAAAAAAAATTGTCATACGCCAAGCCTTTTAGCGAGGTCTCATCATGCACATGGCCGATGCCCTTCTTTCACCCGCCATGGGCGTAGCGTGTTGGGTGGCCTCTGGTGCAGCTTTGGCGTGGTGCGCCCGGCGCGTCAAGCGCAACCCCCGTGAGGACTTGGTACCGCTGATGGGTGTGTTGGGTGCCTTTGTATTTGCAGCTCAAATGGTCAATTTCAGCATTCCGGGCACGGGTTCCAGCGGGCACATGGTGGGCGGTCTGTTGTTGTCGGTTTTACTTGGTCCTGCGCCGGCCTTGATCGTCATTGCGTCGGTGCTGACCGTGCAAGCACTGTTTTTCGCGGATGGCGGCCTGCTCGCTCTGGGTGCCAATTTATTCAACATGGGGGTGATGAGCTGCTTGGTGGCTTATCCCTTGATCTACCGAACCCTGATGCCGCGCTCGGGTAGCCTGCCGAGTGCCAAACGCCTGGGGTGGGTAGCCGTTTTAACCAGTGTGGTGGGCTTGCAATTGGGCGCCTGCGGGGTGGTGTTGCAGACCCATATGTCGGGCGTAAGCAGTTTGCCCTTGGACACCTTTTTGTTGCTGATGCAACCTATTCATCTGGCTATAGGCCTGGGTGAAGGGCTGGCTACAGCGGCGCTGCTCATGTTTATCAGGCAGGCGCGGCCCGACCTGTTAGCAGCCAACGGCGCATTTGTCAAAGCGCAGTCTTCAAAACGATTGTGGGCGGTCTTTGGCGGTGCAGCCTTGGTTGTTGCGGGCACGCTGTCGTGGTTTGCCTCCAGTCATCCGGATGGCTTGGAATGGTCGATTGAGCGGGTCACCGGGCAAACCGAAATTGCTGCACCAACGTCTGAGGTACACACCAAACTGTCAGCTTGGCAAAGTGCGACCGCCCTGTTCAAAGATTACACGTGGAATTTCCAAGGTAAATCAACCCCTAGCCCTTTAAAAACCTCAGTTGATAAATCAAAATCAGCAGCAGAACCAGACTGGCCGGCGGTTGACGCTGGCACCTCCTTGGCGGGCGTTGTGGGCGGTTTGCTGACCTTGGGTCTGGTTTTAGGTGTGAGCTACTTGCTCAGGCGTCGCACAACCCGCACGGCGTGAAGGCCCTCCGTACAGCGCTGCATGATTTTGAGGCGCTAGAGTCGCTGGCAACCCAATACTCAACGCTGTCAGCTCTGGATGCGCGCGCCAAACTTCTGGTCACGCTGTCATTCATCATCACCGTGGTGTCGTTTGACCGCTATACGGTTGCTGGTTTGTTGCCACTGTTCTTATTCCCCGTGGTTCTGGCAGGCTTGGGTAACATTCCAACGCGGATCATCGTGCGCGGTGTCCTGCTGGCATCCCCTTTTGCGGTGATGCTGGGCATGTTCAACCCCCTCTTCGACCAGCAGGTGATGATCACCGTGGCAGGCCTGGGCATCAGCGGTGGCTTCTTGTCATTCGCGTCGATCTTGATCCGTTTTGCCCTGACCGTATCAGTTGGGCTGGTACTGGTGGCCAGCACCGGCATTGCCCCTCTTTGTGAGGCATTGCGCCGACTGGGCGTACCCTGCCTGCTCACCACGCAGTTGCTGATGCTCAATCGCTACATGTGGATGCTGGCGGACGAGGTTGCCAGCATGAGTTTGGCACGTGAGCTGCGGGCAAACGGCCGGACCATGCCCCTGAGGGTGTATGGCCCGTTGCTTGGACACCTGCTGCTGCGCAGCATGCAACGTGCGCAGCGCATCCACCATGCCATGCTGGCGCGCGGCTTTGATGGCCAGTTTCATCACAGCTCGGCAATGAAATGGCAGCGCCGCGACACCGTATTTGCAGGTACCAGTGTGGCCGGGCTGGTCTTGGTCCGTCAGTTGGATCTGACACACCTGGTTGGACAATTCGTATTGGGCTGGGCACGATGACGGATGTGGCAGTTGAGGTTAGTTCGTTGACATACGCTTACCCAGACGGGCAGGCAGCCTTGCGTGGCGTGAGCTTTTCCTTACAGACTGGTAGGACGGTGGGACTGATTGGTGGCAATGGTGCGGGTAAGTCAACCTTGCTGCTGCACCTCAATGGCGTTCTCCAGGGCTGCTCGGGGGAAGTCCAGGTACACGGTTTAACCGTCAACGCGTCCCATCTGATTGAAGTACGCCGCCAGGTGGGCATGGTGTTTCAGGACGCTGACGACCAGCTTTTTATGTCCACCGTTGGGGAAGATGTGGCCTTTGGTCCGCGCAACATGGGTTTGTCTGGTGCCGAGGTGCAACACAGGGTGACGCTGGCGCTGGCAACGGTCGGTGCCAGCCACCTGGCTTCGCGCGCACCCTATCGTCTGTCGGGCGGCGAGAAGCGCGCGGTTGCAATCGCTGGTGTGCTGGCCATGACACCCCGCGTAATCGTGATGGATGAACCCAGCGCGGGCCTGGACCCAGCCGCCCGGCGGCGTCTGATTCAACTGCTCAAGGGGCTTGAGCACACCCAACTTATTGCCACACATGATCTGGATTTGGTGCAAGAGGTCTGCAGCCGGGTTCTGGTGATGCGTGAAGGTCTCATTGAGGCCGATGGCACGCCTGAGACGATTTTTGCGGATGCTGAACTGCTGGCACGCTGCCACCTGGAGTTACCGTTGAGCCGACAACGACGGATCTGATTCAAGTTTTGGGCTTGAGGTGAATGTGGGTGTAGGCGGGTTCAACTGACCCGTGCACATGGGAAGGTGCAGGCTCATGGGAATGCACATGGGCATGGGAGTGGTGATGAGACGCGTCAACTTCAACCGCCACCAAATTGAGTTTCCCATGACGCACGCCGGGCTGAGCCATCATGGCATCCGAAAAAGTCCGCACCGCCGAGGTGGTGCCCCGCAAAATCACGCTTTCCAGACAATTGTCATGGTCCAGGTGGGCATGGAGGGTGGCCACGGTCAGGTCATGCTGGTCATGCTGCAACGCGGTCAAACGCTCAGCCAGATCACGCTCGTGGTGGTTGTATACATAGGACAGATTTGCTACGCAATGGCCAGCGGGCGCACGGGTCATCCGCTGGGCTTCAAGATGTGACCGCACCAAGTCACGTACGGCTTCAGAGCGGTTTTTGTAACCTCGTGAAGCGATCAGCTTGTCAAATTCCTCGGCCAATACGCTGTCGATAGATATGGTGATGCGTTCCACACTTTTCTCCGGATACCGCAGCAGTATATAAGGGTGTACCAAGTCAAAAAGAACATGAGCTAACCGCTTAGCAAACTGATTATTTGCTATCCACTTCAGCGTGTTTAGCACCAAAATACTTCCGGGTAAACCCTTGATTTTTGTCAATATTTGATGTGAAAAAGTTGGCCTATAAATTGCGCTGTCTGTCCTGATCGGGCCTGCACATGGTCTGACATTACGAGGAGACGACATGGGCAACATCAGCGAAATTTTTGAGCTTGGGCGTGGCACTTTAAGTGGCATTGAAAACCGCTTGGGAATGTCCAGGCGCGACTACCTGCAGTTTTGCGCCACCTTGGCAGCCACCATGGGGTTGGCCAAAGGCGCTGATGCAGCTGTAGCCAAAGCGATTGAATCGGCCAAGAGACCCTCGGTGATCTGGTTGCATTTCCAGGAGTGCACAGGTTGTTCGGAGTCGCTGCTGCGCGCTGAGCACCCGACACTTGAGAAACTGATTCTTGACGTGATCTCACTGGACTACCATGAAACCCTGATGGCTGCAGCAGGTCACCAGGCCGAAGCAGCCCGCAAGGCGGCAATGGCCGCCAACAAGGGCAAGTATGTGTTGGTAGTTGAAGGTGCCATTCCGGTCAAAGACAACGGCATTTATTGCAAGATCGGCGGTGTTAAAGCAATTGATCTGCTTAAGGAGTGTGCGGCCGATGCCGCGGCAGTGATTGCCATTGGCTCCTGCGCCTCGTGGGGAGGCATGCCGTCTTCTGGCGGCAACCCGACCGGCGCCTCAAGCGTGGGAGAGATTTTGGGCAAACCAGTGGTAACCATACCTGGTTGCCCTCCAAACCCCTATAACTTCTTGGCAACCGTTGTTCACTTTTTAACCTTCGGGAAACTGCCGGACGTCGACAAACTCGGTCGACCCAAATTTGCCTATTCACGCCTGATCCATGAGCACTGCGAGCGGCGTGCCCACTTTGATGCCGGTCGCTTTGCCATGGAGTTTGGCGACGCCGGTCACCGTCAGGGATATTGCTTGTACAAGCTGGGCTGCAAAGGACCAGAAACATATGCCAATTGCTCAACCATCGGCTTTGGTGATGCGGGTGAAAACAACTGGCCTGTAGGCTGCGGTCACCCCTGCATTGGCTGCACCGAAAAAGGCGTGGGCTTTACCAAACCTATCCATCAAGTGGCGAAGGTGGTCAACATTTACCCGCCCCAACAATACCCACGCATCGTCGAAGAAACCGGCAAAGGTGCCAGCTTTGCCGCAGCTGCGGCCTTGGCAGCCTTGGCCGGTGCCGCTGCAGGTGGTGCTGCCATGCTGGCACGAAATCTGGGCCGCTCACACGCCGCCGATGAAGCTGAACGCGCGGCAAGCGTGGCCAAACCCGCCGACAAAGCCGGAGTCTGATCATGGACTCTCGTCGCCACTTTCTAAAAGGGGTGCTGGCCAGCGGCGCGGCGCTGACTGGCGCGGTTGTCGCGCCTGAAGCATGCGCCCGCGAAACCCACACCCGCCCTGCCGAAGGCTTGGGTCTTCTCTATGACTCAACGCTTTGTATTGGTTGCAAAGCTTGCGTGGCCGCTTGCAAAGCCGCCAATGACAACCCACCTGAGTTTTCCACTACAGACCAATTGTGGGACACACCACTCGATACCTCGGGGTACACCTTCAACATCATCAAGATGTACCGCAACGGCACCATGGAAAATAAGGACGCGGAGGCCAATGGCTTTGCCTTCATGAAGACCTCATGTATGCACTGCGCAGACCCGTCATGCGTATCAGCTTGCCCGGTTTCGGCAATGATAAAAGACCCCGTCACCGGCATCGTGTCATACGACGCCGATGCCTGCGTGGGCTGTCGTTACTGCGTGGTGGCCTGCCCGTTTGGCATACCCAAATACCAGTACGACTCGCCAACCGGCCAAATCGGAAAATGTGAGCTGTGCCGACATCGTTACAAAGACGGTCACTACTCAGCCTGTGCCGAAGTGTGCCCAACCGGCGCCACGCTTTACGGCAAGACATCAGATCTTCTGGCTGAAGCGAAACGTCGCATTGCACTAAAGCCTGGAACCACAACCACCTACCCACGCGGCAAGATCGGTGGCCCTGACCAAAGTTACGAAGCTCCGGTTGGGAACTATTTAAAGCATGTTTATGGTGAGACGGAATACGGTGGGACACAAGTCCTGAAGCTCTCGGCAGTCAACTTCCAAAAAATGGGTTTGCCCGATCTTCCGCCAAAATCGTCTGCCGCCACTTCTGAGACTATTCAGCACTCTCTGTATGGTGGTTTGGTGATGCCGATAGTGGCTCTTGGCGCTTTGAGCTTTATCGCCAAAAGAAATGTCAAGCCAGACGATGATGATTCATCCCAAGCCCTTGAGGAGCACACATCATGAGCCAGCATTCGCATGCCGCGCCAGTCCCGCTGGGCGGCAATTTGCTCAACGCAACCACCGTGATGTGTGGCATTCTGATTGCCATCATGGCCACCTTTCTGTTGGTGCGCTTCATCTTTGGCTTGGCCAGCGTCACCAATGTGAACGACGGTTACTCCTGGGGCATCTGGGTGGTCATCGATGTGATGGTTGGCTCCGCTTTGGCATGCGGTGGTTTTTCGGTGGCGTTGCTGGTCTACATTTTTAACAAGGGCCAATACCACCCGTTGGTAAGACCGGCATTGCTGGGAAGTCTGTTCGGCTACACACTGGCTGGTACGGGCATCTTTGTTGACCTTGGTCGGTGGTGGAATTTCTGGCACATTTTTTGGCCTAGCTATTCAAACCCCAACTCGGTCATGTTCGAAGTTGCAGTCTGTGTCACCGCCTATATCCTGGTCATGTGGATTGAGTTTTCACCGGTGTTCTTGGAAAAGCTGGGGATGAAGGACGTACGCAAGAAGCTCAACAAAATGCTGTTCTTCTTTATCGCTTTAGGCGTACTGCTTCCGATGATGCACCAGTCTTCTCTGGGCACGATGCTTGTTGTCATGGGCAGCCAGGTGAACCCGTTGTGGCAAACCCCGTTGCAGCCGGTGATCTATCTACTTACGGCAATCGTCATTGGCTATGGCGTTGTGTTGTTTGAGTCTTGTGTCGCATCATCGGCTTACCGCCTAAAAATTGAAACTCATTTGCTTGAGCCTCTTGCCAAAATCATGCTCGGGGTGCTGGCGCTTTACCTGCTGATTCGGGTGGGCGACCTGACACTGCGCGGTGCATGGCCAGCAGCATTTCATTTCAATGGAGTGGCTTTGTCGTTCTGGATCGAGAACATCGGTTTTATTGCCCCGTTCTTTTTGATTGGCAATACGCAATCCCGGCGCAATCCGGCACGATTGTTTTTGGCAGGGGTGGCCATCATGATCGGCGGCATCCTGCTGCGACTCAACGGCTTCATGATTGGCTATGAACACCACACCGGCACTGGCTGGACTTATTTCCCCTCTTTCGGCGAGATCATGGTCACCACCGGCATGTTTGCCATTGAGGTGCTGGGCTATATCGTCATCACACGCCGCTTCCCGGTGCTCCCGCGCCAAGAAAAGCTGGCTTGATAAATAAATTTTAGGAGACTCACATGGCACAACGCATCACCATCGACCCCATTACCCGAATTGAGGGTCATCTACGCATAGATGTGGACATCAACGACGGCAAGGTCAACAAGGCTTGGTCGTCCGGTCAAATGTGGCGCGGGGTTGAACTCATTTTGCTCGGACGTGACCCTCGCGATGCGTGGACGATCACCCAGCGAATCTGCGGCGTCTGCACTACGGTTCATGCCATCTGCTCGGTGCGTGCAGTAGAAAATGCGTTGAATCTTGAAATTCCGCTCAATGCCCAATACATCCGCAACATCATCATTACCGCCCATGCGGTACACGATGCCATTGTGCATTTCTATCATTTGTCAGCGCTGGATTGGGTGGACGTCACGTCGGCACTGAAGGCAGATCCGGACAAAACCGCCGCACTTGGGGAGAGCCTCTCCAGTTGGCACCTCAACAGCAAACATGAGATGCGCAAGGTGCATGAGCGTCTGAAACATTTTGTCAACGGCGGACAACTGGGCATCTTTACCAACGGCTACTGGGGCCACCCGGCCATGAAACTTTCACCTGAAGTGAACCTGTTGGCGGTGTCACACTACCTTCAGGCCTTGGAAGTACAGCGCAAAGCGAACAAGATTGTCTCCATCCTGGGATCGAAAACCCCCCACATTCAGAACGTTGCTGTTGGTGGTGTGGCCAATCCTCTGGCCACCGACTCAGAAGCGGTGCTGACTGTGGAGCGTCTGATGGCAATCAAAGGCTACATTGACGACTTGGCAGACTTTGTCAAAAACGTCTACTTGGTGGATGTGGCCGCAGTGGGTGCGTTCTATCCGGAATGGACAAAGATCGGCAAGGGCATCACCAACTATTTATCAGTGCCTGACATCCCGATGGATACCAAGGGAACGCAATTTGCCTTTCCTGGCGGCTTCATTCCCGGCGGTGATTTGAGTAAACGTCGTGCCATCACAAGTTTCCATGATGAGTACTGGAAAAAAGGTGTCGAGGAGTCGGTTAAACATTCCTGGTACAACTACAACGACGCCAAGTCGCTGCATCCGTTCAAAGGAGAAACCACACCCAACTACACGGACTTCAAGGATGACGCCAAATACTCATGGCTCAAGTCACCCACATTCTATGGTCAAGTCGCTCAAGTGGGCCCACTGGCACGTGTCTTGAATGGTCTGGCTGCGGGACACGCTGGCACAACCAAATATGCCACGGCTGCACTGGATACCGTATCTGCTTTGGCAAAGACAAAAATTGGTCTCGACGCAATGCATTCGACCATTGGCCGCCATGCCGCGCGTGCCATCACTTGCTGCGTGAATGTCGACACCCTGTCCGAGCAGTGGACCGCGCTGCTGACCAACATGGGCAAAGGCGACATGTCCACTTTCAACAAACCGATATTTCCCAAAGACGAAATCATGGGCGTGGGATTTCATGAAGCACCCCGTGGTGCACTATCGCACTGGGTGGTTATTGACAACGGCAAAATTAAAAACTACCAGTGCGTGGTCCCCTCCACATGGAACGCCTGCCCCCGTAACGACAAGGATGAGCCAGGCCCTTATGAAGCATCGTTGGTGGACACACCGATTGCCGACGCTGAGAAACCCCTGGAGGTTCTGCGCACCATTCACTCCTTTGATCCGTGCATCGCCTGCGCCATCCATTTGACTGACACGCAGACCGGTTCGGCTTTTACAGTCAAGGCGGTCTAAACCCCACCTTGCTACCATAAGCGGGCCAGCCTGGGGCTGGCCCTTTTTATTGATCGGGCTTTGATTTATGAACGCTGTGGTTTTGGGCATCGGTAACACCATACTGACCGACGAGGCCGCCGGGGTCCGAACAGTGGAGGCAATGGAGCAGGCTTACAGGATGCCATCCAACGTGCTCATCATTGACGGAGGCACCTCTGGCATGGAAATGATCGAGGATCTGTCCAACCTGGACTTTTTGTTGGTGGTCGACGTCGTCAAAACCGGAGCAGTCCCTGGCACCCTGGTCAAGATTTCAGGAAGCGAGATTCCGGTGTTTTTCCGTGACAAGCTTTCCCCTCACCAGATCGGCTTGCCCGATGTCCTGGCCAGCTTGGAACTGCTGGATGCCATTCCAAAAGAAATTGTTGTATTGGGGGTCGAGCCAATCTCACTTGAGTTGGGAATCGAAATGACTGACACCATCGCGGCCACCATTCCGCAACTGATGGCCATGGCGGTGGATGAACTGACTGTCCGCGGGTATGTGCTGGAGCCCCTGGTCGCAGCCGCGGTCTGAATTTCAAATATGTGCCTGGCAGCCCCCTCTTTGGTCGTTGAACTTGGTGATGGAACGGCTGTGACAGAGTGTTTTGGGCAATTGCGCACGGTGAGTTTGATCTTGATGGATGAAGAAATCCAGGTCGGTGACTATCTGCTGATTCAGGCTGGTGGCTTTGCGTTCGAGCGCATCGAGCCCCAACGCGCCAAAGAAGCCCTGGCGATGATGCAGGACTTGATGACCCAAACTGATGACGCACGTCTTTGTGGTTCGGATCAAGGAAAATTGACATGACGTTTCGGATCCATGCGAGCAACCCAGAAGAAGCCGTCGAGGCAGTTTTTTTCCGCATTCAAAATACCAGCATGGTCGATGTGCCGATACTTAACCAGGCACTCCAGGTACAGGCCATTGATTTCCAGCGTTGGCAAGGTCACTGGCTAGGCATGGTGATAACTCCTTGGTGCATGAGCATGACATTGGTGCCCGGTAGCGGGGAGGGATGGTCTTCTGTTGGAGTGAACAAACGTCGGTTTGTCAACTTTCCCGCAGGGGATTTTGCTTTTTTGGGTGGACACGAAGAAGAACTGGGTGAGTACCAAAGTTGCTCACTTTTTTCACCCATGAACAAGTTCTCGAATCAGACAGAGGCGGTGCAAACGGCTCGTGCGGCATTGATAGGTTTGTTGACCGCGCCTGTTGACAAAGTCGATCAATCACCCACCAACTCACCGATCTCCAATGAACAAAAAAAGATCGTATCGCGGCGCGATTTCTTTTCTTTAGGCAAGTCGTAGACTTGCACTCATCAAACGACTTTGAAGGGGCGACACATGTCAGATATACGTGACTTCAACGTGCAGGCTAATGATGGCAACGCCCGTGAGCATGAGTTGCAACTTGATCTGCTACATAAGCTCTGCCAAGCCATCGACCAAGGGGAGAATGCCGCAACTGTGGAGTCGCTGCTCACTGACTTGATTGACTACAGTGAAGCTCACTTCATGTCCGAAGAACTTCTGATGCGAATGAAGAGCTACCCGGACTATGAAGATCACTTACAGGATCACGTTCACATGCTCGATGTTTTGACTGGACTCGCCAGCAACCTCAAAGTGGGTAAGTCGGCGCTCTTGGCTGGTAAAGCCCACGAGGTTCTGGGATTTGTAAAACTGCACATTGCCACACGTGACAGTCGGCTAGCGAACTACGTGCGCACGGGACAATGAGCCGCACAGCATGTACGGGATCTTCGTGACAGAGGGAACGCTGCAAATCATGGAAGATGCCCGGCGCACGGCCAGGTCTCAAGTCTCAGTTTTCGGGGCATCACGACTCCTTTCGCATTATCTCGCTTCAGGGAGACCGTTTCCATGAGACCGCGCGATTCCCTGTCTGTCTTAGTCGTGGACGATGAACAGCGTTCGCTCGAGACGCTTCAGCGCACGCTCGCTGATGACTTCAGGGTGTTGGCCGCCAACTCGGCAGAAGAAGGCATCACCATCCTGGAAAATGAGTTGGTGCACATTGTTTTATCTGACCAGCGCATGCCAGGTACATCGGGCGTTGCATTTTTGCGCACGGTCCGTGACCGATGGCCAGACACGGTTCGCATCATTTTGTCTGGCTTCACTGAAGTTGAAGACATTATCACTGGCATCAATGAGGCTGGAATTTGGCAGTACATTTTAAAGCCTTGGCATCCCGATCAATTGATGTTGACGATGCAAAAGGCTGGAGAGTTGTGGTGTCTGCAGCAGGAAAACCAACGACTGACGATGGAGTTGCGCACCACTCCTGAAAGTCTTGCCCTGCGTGTCACCGATCTTCGCCGCAAGGCGAAGGCACAAGCGAGTTTTGACAAACTCCTGCGCGCAAGCACCAGCCCACTTAACCACATCTGTACCCTCGCCGAACGGGTTGCTGTGCACGACCTGTCGGTACTGATCGCCGGCGAGTCGGGCACCGGAAAAGAATTGATTGCCCGCGCAATTCACTATGCAAGCAGCAGATCCGAGAAACCATTTGTGGTGGAAAACTGCGGTGCGATGCCAGACAACTTGCTCGAGAGTGAATTGTTTGGTCATAAACGAGGTTCCTTCACCGGTGCGATCGAATCGCACATTGGACTATTTCAGCAGGCCGATGGCGGCACTTTATTTCTTGATGAAATAGGCGAGACCTCACCGGCGTTTCAAGTCAAGTTGTTACGCGCGTTGCAAGAGGGCGAAGTGCGACCACTGGGAAGCCCCCGACCGGTTGCAGTCGATGTCCGCCTGATCGCAGCAACCAACCGTGACTTGGAGGCCGATGTCGCTTCGGGACGTTTTCGAGAAGATTTGTATTACCGCATCGCTGGAATGACCCTGCATCTTCCAGCCCTGCGCGATCGCGCCCAGGACATTCCATTGATCGTTACTGATCTTTTGAAGCAGTCGCCCCTGATCGGTCGCAGCTTGACCCCGCAGGCGATGGATATGCTCACGCAATACAGCTGGCCCGGAAATGTTCGCGAGTTGCAAAACGAAATACGCCGGGCCATGGCATTGAGTGATGGTGCCTTGTTGGGTCCAGATGTTTTGTCGCCCAGATTGCAAAAGACACATGTAAAGCACGCCAGCGATATCCCTGAGATCGAAAACGACGATGGCTCATCAGGTCAACTCAAGCACCGTCTTGAGCGCATGGAAGCCCAGCTCATTCGAGAATCAATGCGGCGACACAACAGCAACAAAACACATGTGGCGCAGGAGTTGGGCTTGACGCGGGTTGGTTTGCGCATGAAACTTCTTCGCCTCGGTCTTGAGCACTGAAATGACCGAATCACCCAGAGCAGCAATTGATCCCTGCATTGCTTGTGCAGTTGATCTTTGAAAGGGACGGAAATGGCATTCAATGTGTTGTGGCTCCAGTCTGGTGGGTGTGGTGGCTGCAGCATGTCGCTGCTTTGTGCTGACACCACTGATTTCCCCGCCTGGCTGCGAAGTAGCAACATCAACCTCCTTTGGCATCCCGCTTTGTCATTGGAAGGTCAACAAGAGTTGCTCGATTTGCTCGACGACTGTCTGACGGGTCTAATCCGTTTGGATGCACTCTGTGTTGAAGGCGCTGTATTGCGTGGGCCAAATCGTACGGGCCGGTTTCATTTGCTGGCGGGTACCGACACGCCCATGATGACTTGGATAAGCAAGCTGTCAGCGGTGGCCGGACAGGTTTTAGCCATCGGCAGTTGCGCCGCATGGGGTGGTATCAGTGCCACTGGCAGCAACCCAGCAGATGCTTGTGGCCTGCAGTTTGAGGATGAGTACCGGGGTGGTCTGCTTGGAGCGGAATTTAAAAGCCGCTCTGGACTGCCTGTGATCAACATTTCCGGCTGTCCCACCCACCCGGGATGGGTACTTGATACTTTGATGCTGCTCGCCTCTGATCAGTTTGGCGCGGACAACCTGGATCCTCTGGGGCGACCACGCCTCTATGCTGATCAACTGGTGCATCATGGTTGCCCGCGCAATGAGTACTACGAGTACAAGGCCAGTGCAGCCCTGCCTACTGACTTGGGATGCCTGATGGAGAATTTAGGTTGCAAAGGCACACAAGCGCATGCTGACTGCAATACACGACTTTGGAACGGTGAAGGTTCCTGCCTGCGCGGTGGCTTTGCGTGCATCAAGTGCACGGCACCTGGTTTTCAAAGCCCTGGTCATGCGTTCCACATGACCCCGAAACTGGCCGGTATCCCCGTCGGCTTGCCCACGGATATGCCCAAAGCCTGGTTTGTCGCGCTGGCCTCGCTGTCAAAAAGCGCAACCCCAAAACGAGTCAAGGTCAATTCCCGCAGCGACCATGTGGTGTTGCCCCCAGCCTCGCGTCACAGCCGTTGATGTCCAGGTGACTCACCCATGTCGCAACGGCTGATTCTTGGTCCTTTCAACCGTGTCGAGGGTGACCTCGAAGTGCGACTGGATGTGGTCGATGGGCGGGTCACACACGCACAAGTGAGCGCGCCCATGTTTCGCGGTTTTGAGCTCATGTTGTGTGGCCGTGATCCGATGGACGCCTTGACCATCGTGCCACGCATCTGTGGCATTTGCTCCGTGTCACAGTCTGTGGCCGCAGCACGAGCACTGGCTGAGGCCTGTGGCGTTCAGGCGCCTGCAAACGGCGTCATTGCGACCAACTTGATATTGGCCTGCGAAAACCTGGCCGATCACCTGACCCATTTCTACCTCTTTTTTATGCCGGATTTCACCCGGGAGGTTTACGCTACCCGGCCGTGGTTCAAACAAGCCCAATTGCGCTTTGCAGCATTGGCAGGTAGCGCAACCGGTGGAATTCATAGCCGCCAAGCCCTCGCTGCGCGTGCCCGCTGGTTTGAATTGATTGGAATACTGGGCGGGCGATGGCCACATACAGGATCGGTGTTACCCGGAGGCAGTTCACGCACCATCGAGGCGAGCGAGCGAGTTCGACTGTTGGGAAAGGTCCGTGAGATGCGCTCTTTTCTTGAGCAATGCCTGTTTGGTTCTGCGCTTGAAAGCGTGACGGCGCTGGGCGATCTAACGGACCTGGAGCGCTGGCGCGAGCGCGCACCTGACAGTGACTTGGCATTGTTCCTGGAAATCTCGGCACAGGCCAGGCTGCCTGAATTGGGGGTTGGCCCAGGGCGCTACCTTAGTTACGGGGCTTATGCCCAACCCGATGGCCATCACGCTTTCGCTCAGGGCGTGTGGCATGCGCAAAGTCAACTGGTGTCTTCACTGGACAGCCGCGATATCTCTGAAGATGCATCCCATGCTTGGTACGATGACAGCGCTCTGCGTGCGCCCTTGCACCCAATGAACGGATCCACGAAACCATTGGCCGACAAGGTTGGCGCCTATACCTGGAATAAGGCCCCGCGCCTGGCAAGTCAAGTTTGCGAGACCGGTGCAATCGCCCGTCAATTGGTTGACGGGCATGCGCTCATCGTTGATGCCGTCGCCACCCATGGAGGATGCGTCACGACCCGCATATTGGCGCGACTTTTGGAAATTGCGCGCATCGTGCCGATGATGGAGGCCTGGCTTAACGATTTAGTCCCCGGTGAAGCGTTTCATCAGCCCCATAGCGTGCCTGAGCAAGGGCAGGGCGTAGGTTTAACGGAGGCCGCCCGAGGTGCGCTTGGGCATTGGCTTCGAATTGAGAAGGGCAAAATCAGTCATTACCAGATCGTGGCGCCCACTAGTTGGAACTTTTCGCCACGCGATGCGGCTGGGACCCCCGGGGCACTTGAATCTGCATTGGTAGGAGCTCCCATAGACGGAAATGGATCTGGAGCGTCCAGCAATCAAAGCGTCGCCGTCCAGCACATCGTGCGGTCGTTTGATCCGTGCATGGTCTGTACGGTGCATTGACGCCCGAGTGACGGACATGTCAAACCAAGCTTCGCAGTTTCAGGATCTGTCTCCCGACAAGCTTGACGGCGTGGGTGAGGCCACATGGCTTGATGTCATTCACAAAATGGAAGAGGTGTATTCCAAGCTGGTCGCCGATGAAGTTGCACTTGAGGAAAAGAATGCGCAACTCGAGCAATCCCAAAATTTTATTTTCAGCCTGCTTTCCAGTATGAGCGACGTCCTGATTGCCTGCAATCAGGACGGTTTGATAGAAGAAACCAACAGCGCACTGTGTGACTTGGTAGGACGCCGGGAATCAGACTTGCGTGGAACACCCGTGCTTGCCTTGTTGGCCGACGCCCAAAGCGTTCAGCGCTGGCAACTCGCCATGCACCACCTCACTGCTCACGAAGTTGCCGTGGTGGAACTCAATTTGATAAATGCAGCAGGTCAATCGGTCCCTGTAGATATGAGTTGCACACCACGCAACAACAGCAACGGCCGCCAAGTGGGACGGGTGCTGGTGGGTCGCCCTCTTGCGGAAATCAAACAGGCATACCACCAGCTACGCGAGGCGCACGACGCGCTCAAGTTGGCACAGCAACAATTGCTTCATTCAGAAAAAATGGCATCTTTGGGACGGCTGGTTGCGGGTGTTGCGCATGAACTCAACAACCCGATCAGCTTTGTGCTTGGCAATGTGCATGTCATGCAACGCTACAGCAAACGATTGACCCAATATTTAGATGCTGTTCACCACCTTCCCCTTTCACCAGCGGTTCAAGCCTTAGGCCAAGAACTGCGCATAAACGCACTTATAAAGGACTTGCCGTCTTTGATGGAAGGCACCATTGAAGGGGCGCAACGTACCACCGATATCGTCAACGGCCTCAAGCGTTTTTCCACCTCCAGTCAGGGTGACATGACTCAGGTTGAACTCAATTCGGTCATTGAGCGTGCTATTCATTGGATACAAAAAGGCTCCTCACCAAACTTTGAAATTCATTGGAAGCATGGCCCAGATTGTTTCGTCCGAGGCAACTCGGGGCAACTGCTGCAAGTCATGATGAATTTGATCCAGAACGCCTCCGACGCTGCCTGTGGGGAAGCAAGACCTGAGGGCGACAAGCCGCAACTAACTATCACCCTCAACTTGACTGGCGAACAGGTTCAAGTGCATTTCGAAGACAACGGGGTGGGTATCGCGCCAGAACATCTGCCCCATATCTTTGATCCGTTTTACACCACCAAGCCCGTCGGGAAGGGAACAGGCCTGGGTCTTTCCATCAGCTACGGGATAGTCGAGCAGCACGGCGGGCATTTGACTTGCACTTCTGCGCCACACGCTGGGGCCATTTTTACGCTTTCATTGCCCTCGATGACTTAGGTTTGCCCCGTAAAACACCATGGACATGAAGATGAGTTGCATTTGGCAAACGATGCAGCCGATTTCTGATATTGCCACCTGACTGTGTCTGGTTACTTCACCGTGAATGATGTTCAGGCTGCGCAAGCAAACATTGAAAGCTCGCAGGGCTGAATGCCGTCTGTCAGTCGGTGTCAACTGAGGTGCCGTCAGCCGCGTTAAAGGAAACAACCGGCACTTCTGAGTAACTTGCTTGTAGCCTCAACGACATGCTTCCTTGTATGCAGTAAAGGTAGCAAGCTGTTAAGCTCTGCGGTCGGCGTAGGTAGGTTGTTTACCTTTTATTTTTTAAGGATTTAATTATGTTCAAAGCCACTCTTTCACTCATTGCCAGCTCGGCTGTGCTGACACTCGCCACCTTGACCCCCGCGCACGCCGCTGTCGATGCCGCAGCTGCACAAGCGGTTTTCAAAGACAACGAATGCACCAAATGCCACGCAGTTGACAAAGAGAAGAAGGGCCCGTCGTTGAAGAAGATTTCTGCCAAGTACAAGGGCAAAGCCGACGGTCAGGCCAAACTGATCGACAACTTCACCAAGGGTGCCAAAGTTAAAACTGATGATGGCAAGGAAGTTGACCACAAGATTTTGGACAGCAAAGACGTCGCAGTTCAGAAAAACTTGGCTGACTGGATTTTGTCCAACTGAAGTCTTTAAGATTTACCGTCACCGCGAGGTGACGGTACTAGCTTGCGGTCCGCCTTGCAAGTTAATACGCCTTTAGCCGATATATCTATTGCTGTATTAGATATAAATTGTGTAACGACTAGGCTCTCTCGTACCATCCCTTGGAACGGTTCACGATATTGACCACCAGCAGCATCACCGGCACNNAAGAAGTTGCTGGCACCGATCAAGGCCGATGGGCAAGCAATGTTGTGCTTCTCGCCCACAGCACGGTTCAGCCAATAGGCCAGCCCCGAGTTGAAGGCCACCTGAATCAGAATCGGTACTGCCAGCAGGGCAATGACAAGTGGCTGCTTGATGATGGCCTCACCCTGAAACGCGAACAAAAGCACCAGCGTGGCCAACAAAGCTGTGATGGACCACGGCCCAATTTTCTCCATGGTGGCGTCAAACGCGGCCTGCCCTTTGGCCAGCAGCGACTTGCGCAGCACCTGCGCCACGATCACCGGAATCACGATGTACAGCCCCACCGAGATCAGCAGCGTGTCCCACGGCAC
>DFWT01000291.1 GCA_002381045.1 Rhodoferax sp. UBA4127 | reverse complement strand
GCCATGGCGAATCCACCTGGAACCTAGAAAACCGCTTCACCGGCTGGACCGATGTGGACCTGACACCTCTCGGCTTAGAACAGGCCAAAAACAGTGGGCGCCTGCTCAAAGCCGAAGGTTATGACTTTGACGTCTGCTACACCAGTGTCCTCAAGCGCGCCACCCGCACGCTCTGGCATGTGCTGGACGAAATGGACCGCACCTGGTTGCCGGTGGTGAACAGCTGGCGTTTGAACGAACGCCACTACGGCGCCTTACAAGGCTTGAACAAGTCCGACATGGCCAAGCAGTACGGTGATGCCCAAGTGTTGATTTGGCGGCGCAGTTACGACACGCCACCGCCCGCACTGGAGCCCACCGACCCGCGCAGCGAACGCAGCGATGTGCGCTACGCCAAGCTCAAGCCAGAGCAAGTCCCGCTGACCGAATGCCTCAAAGACACCGTCGCTCGGGTTATGCCATTCTGGAACGAGTCGCTGGCGCCGGCCATCAAACTGGGCAAACGCGTTGTGGTGGCCGCCCACGGCAATTCGATTCGGGCCATGGTGAAGTACCTAGACGACATTTCTGACAATGACATCGTGGGCCTGAACATTCCCAATGGCATTCCACTGGTTTATGAACTCGACGCTAACTTGAAGCCCATTCGTCACTACTATCTGGGCGATGCCGAGGCGGCGGCCAAGGCGGCGGCGGCAGTCGCTGCGCAAGGTAAAACCTGAAAGTGATCAGCCCAGGGAACCCAAACGTGCATCCTGGCTCAAATCATTTTTGCAAAGCCGCTAAGGCACACTTTTTCGCACTGGAAGTTCCATGGGTCATAAATTGAAAGTCGCTGGCTGGGTCGCTGTGGGTGTGGTCGCAGGGGCCCTTACCACCGTGTCCCTGCAGACCGTGGCACGAGGGGCCATGGCGCCACTGCCGCTGGAAGAATTGCAGCAGTTGGCAGCGGTGTTCGGCATGGTCAAAAGCAACTATGTGGAGCCTGTGGATGAGAAAAAGCTCATCACCGACGCCATCGCCGGCATGGTGGCCGGGCTGGACCCGCACTCCGTGTATCTTGACAAAAAATCGCTGAAAGATTTCAACGAAGGCACTACCGGCAAATTTGTCGGTGTGGGTATTGAAATTTCGCAGGAAGACGGCCTGATCAAGGTGGTATCACCCATCGAAGACTCACCGGCCTACCGGGCCGGACTCAAGCCCAACGACCTGATTGTCAAAATTGATGACTCCCCTGTCAAAGGCATGACGCTCAATGAAGGCGTCAAGCGCATGCGCGGTGAACCCAACACCAAGGTGCTGTTGAGCGTGTTTCGCAAAGAGGAAAACCGCACCTTTCCGGTGACCATCGTCCGCGAAGAAATCAAGACCCAAAGCGTCAAGGCTAAAAATCTGGAGCCCGGTTATGCATGGGTGCGCATCAGTCAGTTCCAGGAACGTACCGTGGCCGACTTTGCCCGCAAGGTCGAAGACCTCTACAAACAGGACCCCAAGCTCAAGGGACTGGTGCTTGACCTTCGCAATGATCCAGGTGGTTACCTGGATGCTGCCGTTGCGATTTCGGCGGCCTTCCTGCCTGAGAACGTCACCGTGGTGTCTGCCAACGGCCAGTTGCCCGAGAGCAAATTCACCTACAAAGCCTCGCCGCGTTTCTACCATCGCCGAGGCGGACCTGATCCGCTCAAGCACCTAGAAACAGTGACCAACGGATTACTCAAAACCATCCCCCTGGTGGTGCTGGTCAATGAGGGCTCGGCCTCGGCCAGCGAAATCGTTGCCGGAGCCTTGCAGGACCACCAGCGCGCCAAGCTGCTTGGCAACCAGACCTTTGGCAAAGGCTCGGTGCAAACCGCAGTGTGTCTTGACCCGGCATTTCGCATGGACAACTGCCCGTCAGCGGCCCTGAAACTGACCACCAGCCGGTACTACACGCCCAGCGGCAAGTCGATTCAGGCCAAAGGCATCGTGCCCGATGTAATGGTGGATGAAACCGAAGAAGGCAACCTCTTTGCCGCGCTGCGCACTCGCGAAGCCGACCTGGAAAAACACCTGACCAGCGGCCAGGGTGCAGAGGTCAAAGATGTGGCGCGAGAAAAAGCGCGTGAGGAGGCCCGCATCAAGCTCGAAGAAGAACTGAAGAAGCCGGCCTCTGAGCGCCGTTTGCCCGAGTTGGGAACGGACAAAGACTTTCCATTGATACAGGCCCTGAACCAATTGAAAGGCCAACCGGTGGTCGTGAGCAAGACGCTGGTCGAGCGGCCGGAAGAAAAGAAAGAAAACTGAGCCTCATTCATGACGGATGACGACCTGCTGCGTTACTCGCGCCACATTCTTCTCAATGAGATCGGGGTTGAAGGGCAGGAACTGATTCAGGCAGCCCATGTCCTGGTCATTGGTGCAGGCGGCTTGGGCTCACCTGTGGCGCTCTACCTGGGCTCGGCCGGTGTGGGCCAGATCACGGTGGTCGACGATGACAAGGTGGACGTGACCAACCTGCAGCGGCAGGTGGCTCACACTGTGGCGCGCGTTGGTTCACCCAAGGTGGATTCGATCAAGACCGCGATTGCACAGCTCAATCCGGGGGTCTCGGTCACAGGCATTCAGCAGCGCGCAGATGCCGAGTTGCTGAATCAACTGGTAAGCAAGGCCGATGTGGTGGTCGACTGCTGCGACAATTTCAGCACGCGACACGCCATCAACGCGGCGTGTGTGGCCCACGCCAAGCCACTGGTCTCTGGGGCGGCGATCCGTTTTGATGGCCAGCTTAGTGTGTATGACCCGCGCGACCCTACATCGCCCTGTTATGCCTGCGTGTTTCCTGCAGAGGCCACTTTCGAGGAAACCCGTTGCGCCACCATGGGCGTATTCGCGCCGTTGGTGGGCATCGTCGGCACCATGCAGGCGGCTGAAGCGCTCAAGTTGATTGCCGGCGTTGGCCGGCCACTGACCGGGCGCTTGCTGATGATTGACGGCCGTGCCATGGAATTCACCGAAATGCGCACGAGCCGCCAAACCCGCTGTGCGGTTTGCGCCACGCGCTGACCTCTGGCAAACACAAAACGCCAGGTTTTATCTGGCAGGAAAACAGCTGCCAAAACGTTTGCGAAAGTCGCGCGGCGTTTCAGGCTGCGATTGGGCAAACAAACCCAACCGTCCGGCTTTGGCTTGTGCCTCTTCCTTTGCATACGGTCCCAAGCTGCGATGCCAACGGCTCGACCAAGCATGGCCTGCGGCCACCAGCTTTGCGCCCACATCTTGACCATCGACGCTGAGCCGAGCCAGGCCGCGGCCGTAGTCGTCCTCGTATTTGACGCTGACTTGCACACGCACATTCAGCACCATGTTCGCCAGGGCGTCGCGTGCGCTTTGGCCCCAGGCTTGGCAAATTTCAGGCGCATCCAAGCCCTGCAGGCGCAGCTTGCGAGGCGCTGCAACGCCCTCTGGCTTCACCCACACCGTGTCGCCGTCCGAAACCTTGGTGACCTGGGCAAAATAAACCTCCGCACAAGCCATGAACGGCATCCACCCGGCCAACAGCATCACAGCGCGCCACATGTTTTCCCAGTATTTCATTAAGTGACAGATACAAGCCATTGTGCCGTCTGTGCCGCGCTGCTTTGGCGCTGTGCGAGAGGACGTGTAAGTAGGCAGTTGCGGTTCAAAGCCCGTCATTTTCAGGCTTCGCCTATTGGGCCAACCTGTTAGACTTTCTCAACTCACCCATGAACCACGCCGTGCCGCAACCATCCGACTCCCCTCTGGTTGACCTGTCCAAGTTGCGTTTGGACGATGCACGGGCCTTGCTCGGGCACACCGAACAGGCCTTGCCGGAGGCGAACACCGATCCCCATGCGTTTTTGCAAACCATGATCGACCAGTTGTGTGCCTTGTCCCTGAAAGACCCGCTCACTGGCTTGTCGAATCGGCGCTATTTCCAGAATGTGCTGAACCGTGAAATTGAGGTGGTAGCTCGCTCTGGTGAACCTGCCCTGCTTTTAATGCTCGACATTGACCACTTCAAACGAGTTAACGACAACCATGGCCACCCGGCTGGTGATGCCGTTCTGCAGGCTGTCGCCAAAACGCTGGCCAAGTGCGTGCGCCCGATGGACACCGTGGCACGATTTGGAGGCGAAGAATTCGTCATCATTCTGCCCAGTTGCCAGGGCCAGTTTGGCCAACAGGTAGCCGAGCGGATACGCGCCTCGGTCAGTGCCATGAGCATCCCCATTGCCGGTGCCGACCCGCTCAAAGTCACCATCAGCATCGGTGGCGCCTATGCGCCACGTTGGGTTCGCTCCACCCCCGA
This sequence comes from Rhodoferax sp. UBA4127, assembly GCA_002381045.1. Classification (GTDB taxonomy): domain Bacteria; phylum Pseudomonadota; class Gammaproteobacteria; order Burkholderiales; family Burkholderiaceae_C; genus Rhodoferax. The sequence continues at coordinate 2,610 of DFWT01000291.1, read as the reverse complement.
ACTTTGGGTAGACCGGGCCGACATTGAGTTGTACCGCGCCAAATCCGAGGGTCGTAACCGGGTTTGCATTGAGCCTCAACCCATTTTGTCGGTCAGTGCCGAGGAGAAAAATTTGCTGTTTGGTCCATTGTCCTTGTCCGATCCAGGGTGGATCGAAAGCATGGGGGTGGACGCCTCGATCGGCGCCTCAGGTGCTGCTTCCAATCGGGTGAACTGACATGAACGACGTGACAAGCCCACCCGTGAACCAGGACATCCCAAGTGGCCCTGTCCCGTTAAAGCCCTTGGGCAAAGTAATGGCCGTCACCAGCGGCAAAGGTGGCGTAGGCAAAACATTTGTCTCAGCCAATTTGGCTGCAGCCTTGGCCAAACGCGGTCACAAGGTGCTGGTGCTGGATGCTGACTTGGGTTTGGCCAACCTGGATGTGGTGCTTAACCTGTACCCGAAGATCACGCTGCATGATGTGTTCACCGGCAAGGCGAAACTTGAAGAAGCCATCGTGCGGGCACCTGGTGGTTTTTCGGTGCTGCTGGCGGGTTCGGGCATGGTCGAGTACTCGCGGCTGACCCCAAATGTGCGCGAAGACTTTTTACGTGTCATGTCGGGCCTGCTGCCCAGCTATGACATCGTCCTGCTAGATACCGGTGCAGGCATCTCGGACGTGGTGCTTTTCGCCGTGTCCCTGGCCTCCGAGGTATTGGTGGTGGCGACGCCAGAACCCACCTCGCTCACCGATGCATACGCCACCATCAAGGTGTTGGTGGGTGAGCAAGGTCGCAAAGTCATCCGCTTGGTGGTCAACCAGACCGCCCGAATGGGAGATGGCCGGGCCATCACCTCGCAACTTCAACAGGTGTTAGACCGCTTTGTGGTGGCCAAACCGGGTGACAAAGTTCGCCTCGTTCACATGGGTGATATCCCAGCGGATCCATCGGTACGCCAGGCGGTGATGAAGCGGCAACTGCTGCTTCAGACCCTGCCCGGTTGCCCTGCGGCGCTTGCCATTGCGCAACTGTCTGCCAAACTTGAAGACAGCCTGATCCACAAACCTCAATAGCTGCCGGTTGTCAAGCGGTAACAATCCAGCCCTCAAGGGGGTCCAGGTCGGCTGGCAAGCCGTAGTTGGCATCGCCCGTATCATGCCGGGCTTGCGCCCAGGCGGCCTGCATCAAACACAGCGTGGCATCCAACGCGTCGCCGGTAGGGTCGTCTGCCAACGCATCGCGCTGGGCATGGGTCAGTTTCAGGCGTAACCCCAAATGGGTGGCGCCTCGCTCCAAGGCATGGATCAGATCTTTTCGGGCGATCAGTCGCTCAGGCGTCTGACGGGCGCGGTCATCGGCCTTGTAGCTGCGGGAGCCAAGAATCTGGCGGGCCAACATGCCAGGATAAGCCTCTAAGGCCACCCGCGCGGTGGCATGTTGACCCCTTTTACGTGGCGGTGATTGCAGTCCTGGAAAATAAGCACCTGCGGCCAAAAGAATCGGCACCCCGGCGTGCAGCATGAAGGCCACAGGCGGGTTAACCCATTTCATACTTGGGCTCGAAAGTGCCACCCGGTCTGTGGCGCGATGGGCAAATTTGCCACCTGCCGGGCGGGCATTGCAAAACGCCGCAAATTCGGCGCGAATCTGGTCCCGGCTGAGCGATGCGAAATGGGCGATGCAGCTCTGCCAATCCTCGGGCCAGCCCAGTACCTGCACCAGTTCACGCGGCAAACCAAACGGGAGATCGAACGCCCCCAGCCACCTCGGGTTGCCTTGCAACCAATTCGCAAAAGATGCCAACGAGGGAAAACGCTCCAACTTCAGGAGCTGCACACGCCCACTATTTAGGGCACCAACCGCCAAAACAATCAGCTTTTTGGCGTTGGGTGCACTGGAGAAATCACAACCCAGCAGCAGGGTTGTGGCCGGGGCTGCGGTGCTTGAGATCGACTCAGGCCCGCCCAATGATGGACGCCGTGGCCATGAGTTCTTCGAGCAGCGCCAGCGATACCTTGCCAGACACCGAATACGGATCGAGTTCAGGTCGCTCGGCGTACTTGAGCAAAATAGACGCGTTGATACGCGTCATATTGACCTCGCCCATGGTCCAACCAGCAAAGCGGCGCTCAGAGATTTCTTCGTAGTGCAGCAAGACCACATCCTTGTGGCGCTTGTCGCGCTGGATATGTCCGTACAACTCGCTGATGGCCATGCGGCCGCCTTCGATGGCCTGCAAGAAGATGCCCCCGCCGTAGCACAGCACGCCGGTCACGCCAGATATCGGGTTGTGGTCACGCGACTGGTGCAAGATGGATTCAATCGCGTCGGCCGTTGTGTCGACCGCGCGGCTGGCATAAAGTAAACGAACCAACATGCTTAACCTTTCTGGGGAATGAGAGACAAAAACTCACGGCGCAAATTGGCATCTTTCAAAAAGCTGCCACGCATCACCGAGTTGATCATTTTGCTTTCAGTGTCTTTCACGCCGCGCCAGCCCATGCAGAAATGGCTGGCTTCCATCACGATGGCCAAGCCATCCGGCTGGGTTTTTTGTTGAATCAGGTCGGCCAACTGCACCACTGCTTCTTCCTGAATTTGAGGGCGACCCATCACCCATTCGGC
>DFWT01000012.1 GCA_002381045.1 Rhodoferax sp. UBA4127 | reverse complement strand
TGAGGTACATCTTGGCGACCCGACGCGCAGTGTCATCGGTGTTGTGGTCATGTTCGGTGTCAATCACCAGGCTGGACAACACGCCTTTCATTTTTTGCTCGACTTCATCCAGCAACAAATCCAGGTCACCCGGTTCGATGAAATCAGCAATGTTGTCGTTGGCGTGAAAACGCTTGCGGGCTGCTTTCACCCGCTCCCGGATCTTGACGGAGATCGGCGTGCCCTCATCGGTATCAACTGCGTTCATGTGCTGGTGTAAAAAATAGTTAGGGGTGGATCGTAGCAGCGTTTCAACATTAAGGTTATTGACCTCTAGCCCTTATTAAATATGTGCCAATAGCTACATATTCAATAGCGTTTTCCATTCAAAAACAAAAGGACCCGCATCAACCAGGCTGCAGCCACATCAAACAGCTTCAAACGTCGTGGACGCTGGGCGTGGCGCACTGCATCGACTTGGACGGCGTGCTGGTCGATGGCAAGTTCAAGCGCATGGCGCAAGTCACTGGCGAAGGCCGGGTCCTGAATCACCACATTGGCTTCACGCGCCAAAAGCAGACTTAATGGGTCCATGTTGGATGACCCCACGGTCGCCCAATGGCCATCGATCACGGCGACCTTGGCATGCATGAAACTTGGTGTGTACTCGAAAATCTCGATGCCTGCGGCCAGCAAGGGGCCATAAAGCGCATGCGCCGCGTGGTGCTGCATGAAATACTCATAACGACCCTGGAGCAGCAGCCTGACTCGCACCCCCCGCTGCGCCGCATGGATCAAGCCACGCCGGATTTTTCGGCCGGGCAAAAAGTAGGCATTGGCAATCACCACATCCTCGCGCGCACTGCTCAAAGCCAGCCGGTAGGCGCGCTCGATGCCGGCCCGATGGCGCAGGTTGTCACGCAGCACCAGCTCGGCCTGCGCGCCGAACGCATCCACGGGGCTGTGCCCAACCGGAATTTTGAATGGCGCCGACTTTTGAAAGGCCTTTTTGGCACCCGCCAGGTCAGCCTTCTGAATACGCTCAGTGGCCTGCAGTCGCCACCAGAACTGCGCCATGGCGGCGTGCACTTGTTGCACCAAAGGCCCTCTTACCTGTACTGCAAAATCAAAACGAGGCGCCTCCAGGACCCCATGGTTGGGGTCATGCCAATCGTCCAGCACATTGATGCCACCACAAAACGCCTCTTGACCATCGATCACACACAGTTTGCGGTGCAAACGCCGCCACTGGCTGGGCACCAGCAAGCCAAAGCCACCCAAGGGCGAAAAGATGCGCCAATGCACGCCCGCCTGGTTCAGTCTGGCGGGCCAGGGCGCCGGAAAACCTGGCGTCCCCACACCATCAGCCACCAGGTACACCGATACCCCCCGTTGGGCTGCTTGCACCAAGGCCTCAGCCACAGTCTCGCCACCTCCGGTCAGGTCAAAAATATAGGTTTCCAGACGAATTTCATGCTGGCTTGTCGCCATGGACTCCACCATGGCAGCAAAAAATTCCGTTGCACCTTGAAGCAAACGCAGTTGATGGCCCGCACGTGGTTTCAAGATGGGTGCTCAGCTTGGCCAGGAAAACTCGGCCAGCAACGGGAGGTGGTCAGACATTCGCCACCAAACCGAACCCCGAAGCACGGTCAGGCTCTGTGGCACCAAGCCGCGGGCAAACACATGATCCAGTTGCACCAGCGGCAGTCTGGATGGAAAAGTGGCGTGCGGCACAGGCCAAGCCCGTAAACCAACCAGGTTCAACCCAGCGGCAAATCCAGAGCGCCACTCATTGAAATCGCCTGCAAGTACCAGAGGGGCGTCTGGTGCCAAATTGGTTTGAATGTAGTGCTGCAAGCTCGCCAACTGGCGCATGCGACTGCGCCGGATCAAGCCCAGATGCACCACCAGAACATGCAGCGCTTGCCCATGCACCGACAGAGTGACATGCAGAAAACCACGTTGCTCCAGCCGATGATCAGAGATATCCCGGTGCTCGCAGGCCAGCACCGGCCAGCGCGACAGCAGCGCATTGCCATGTTCGCCGTGTCGCGTGATCGCATTGGTGCGGTAGACCGCGTGGTAGCCGGGCGGCGCCAAAAAATCAGCCTGCGTCTGGACGGGCCAGTGGGCAAAACGGCGCGCTTCGCGGCGGTTGAACTGCCGAACTTCCTGCAAACAAACCAGGTCTGCATCGAGCGATTGAATTGCGGGTGCCAAGTTATGAATCTCAAGCCGTTTCGCCAGACCGAGACCCTGCACTCCCTTGTGGATGTTGTAAGTGGCTACGCGAAGCGTGCTCATCGCGCACCCTTCTGCTCAGCAAATCGGGGAAGCAATAAACAGGCTTCGGCATTGGACGACGAATAGCAGCGCTGGGCTGCCTCGCGATAGGGCAACCAAATGAAATCGGTGTGCTCGCGTGGTGCCAGAGTGACGGGCAGGCCACTGGGCACGCGCAAGCCAAAAAGATGCTCGGTGTTGTGCGTCACATCAGCAGCATAGCGGTGACGCCAACTCGGGTAAATTTCGTAGACGTTTTCCAACTGCCAATCGATCAGTTGATCAGCCAGTGAGGTGCCAAGACGGCAGTCAATACCGGTTTCCTCCAGCACCTCACGCCTTGCCGTCTGCTCAAAAGATGCGGCCACATGGTCTTTACTGCCAGTGACCGACTGCCAGAAATCCGGCACGTCTGCACGTTTGATGAGCAGAACTTCCAGCGCAGGCGTGTGAATCACCACCAACACCGACTGCGGGATTTTCAATGGCTGCACTGCGCACCTGCCGATTCAGACACGCTATGGCAGGGCACGCTGCCTTGGGCTGCGCTTAACCGGCTTTCACCGCGTCAGCGTTGCGCAACTTGATGTGCAGTTCGCGCAACTGCTTTTCATCCACTGGGGACGGTGCCTGAGTCAACAGACACTGGGCACGTTGGGTTTTGGGGAAGGCAATCACGTCGCGGATGGATTCGGCACCGGTCATCAGGGTGATGATGCGGTCCAGCCCAAAGGCCAACCCGCCATGGGGAGGCGCGCCGTATTGCAAGGCGTCGAGCAAGAAGCCAAATTTCATTTGTGCTTCTTCTGGCGTGATCTTGAGGGCATCAAACACTTTCTTCTGCACCTCAGCGCGGTGGATACGAACCGAACCGCCACCCATCTCCCAACCATTGAGGACCATGTCATAGCCCTTGGAAATGCATTTGCCGGGGTCGGTGACCATCAGGTCTTCATGGCCATCCTTCGGCGCAGTGAACGGGTGGTGCACCGCCATCCAGCGGTCTGATTCCTCATCGTATTCAAACATTGGGAAGTCCACCACCCAAAGCGGCGCCCAGCGGCTCTCAAACAGACCGTTTTTCTTGCCAAATTCGCTGTGACCGATCTTGATGCGCAATGCACCAATGGCATCGTTGACAATTTTTTCCTTGTCAGCACCGAAGAACAACAGGTCGCCGTTCTGTGCGCCTGAGCGGCTCAAGACTTCAGCCAGGGCGCGGTCATGCAGGTTTTTGACAATCGGGCTCTGCAGTCCATCGCGGCCTTTGGACAAGTCATTGACCTTGATGTAGGCCAGTCCCTTGGCACCATAAATCTTGACGAACTCGGTATAGGCATCAATCTCGCTGCGTGGCATACCGCCAACTTCCCGCGCAGCACCCGGCACGCGCAGTGCCACCACACGACCACCCTTCATGGTGGCAGCACCTGAGAACACCTTGAAGTCCACATCGGCCATCACGTCAGTCAGTTCGGCGAACTCAAGCTTGACACGCAGGTCGGGCTTGTCCGAGCCATAGCGGTGTGCGGCCTCCTGATAGGTCATCACCGGGAAGTCGCCTAAGTCCACACCCAGGGTGCTTTGGAACACCCTTTTGATCATGCCCTGAAACAGATCGCGAATGTCTTCCTCGCCCATGAACGAGGTTTCGATATCAATCTGAGTGAACTCAGGCTGGCGGTCTGCACGCAGATCTTCGTCGCGGAAACACTTGGTGATTTGGTAATAGCGATCGAACCCCGCGACCATCAGCAACTGCTTGAACAGTTGCGGGCTTTGCGGCAAGGCAAAGAAATGCCCGTCATGCACACGGCTTGGCACCAGGTAGTCGCGCGCACCTTCTGGTGTGCTCTTGGTGAGCATGGGGGTTTCAACGTCGACAAAGCCATTGGCGTCAAGAAACTTGCGAACTTCCATGGTCACACGGTAGCGCAACATCAAGTTGTTTTGCATGTAGGGGCGGCGCAAGTCCAACACCCGGTGTGTCAGGCGGGTGGTCTCTGACAGGTTATCTTCGTCGAGTTGGAATGGAGGCGTGACCGACGGGTTCAGCACAGTCAACTCGTGGCAAAGCACCTCAATCTTGCCGCTTTTAAGGTTGTCATTGACCGAGCCTTCGGGGCGTGCGCGCACCAAGCCTTTGATCTGAATACAAAATTCATTGCGCAGATCTTCGGCCAACTTGAACATCTCGGCGCGGTCCGGGTCGCATACTACCTGAACATAACCTTCGCGGTCTCGCAAGTCCACAAAAATGACACCGCCGTGGTCGCGCCGACGGTTGACCCAACCACACAGTGTGACCACCTGCCCCAACAGACCTTCGGTCACCAAACCACAATAGTGCGTACGCATCGCCATAAACTGCTTTCTAAGGCCACTCCAAAAAGGTGTGGCAGGTTAACAAAATTAAAAAATTATTTGGGCAAACCGCCGATGACCGCTGCGCTGGGCGCCACTGAGCCCATGGAGATCACGTAGGTCAGTGCCTCGTCCACACTCATCTTGAGTTCAATCACATCAGTGCGCGGCAGCAACAGAAAAAAACCACTGGTCGGGTTAGGCGTGGTCGGCACGTAGACGCTGACGAAATCAGCACCCAAATGCTGCGCTACTTCGCCCCCTGGCGTGCCGGTCTGAAACGCAATCGTCCAGGCGCCAGGCCGAGGATACTGCACCAACAAAGCGGTTCTAAAGGCATTTCCATTGGAAGAAAAGAGTGTGTCAGATACCTTCTTGACGCTGTTGTAAATGGTCTTGAAGACTGGAATATGGGTCAGCAACCGGTCCCATTGGGCCAACCACCAGCGGCCCGCCACATTGGAGACAAGCGCGCCAGTGATTAACAGGCCGGCAAACACCAGCAGGGCACCCAGCCCAGGAATGTGCTTGAACGTCTCCAGCAGTCCTGCCAAAGGATCAGGAAGAATCGCCTGCAAGGCGGACACCAGCCCGAGAAAAATGCCGTCGAGCAAACCCATGAGCCACAGAAGTACCCAGATGGTGATGGCCAGAGGCAGCCACACCAACAGGCCGGTCAACAGGTATTTTTTAAATGGCACAAATGCTTTCGGTAGAACGTATCAGCTGTGACAGGCGCAACCCGTGCTGCAACCGCTCGATGGGGTTGCAGCAGGTGCTGTTTCGGATTTGGCAGGTGCGGCCTGAGTTGCCACGTCTGCAGCGGCCGCTGGTTCTGATGCTGCCGCTGCAGCCCCACCAACAGCTGGCGCTGCCGTGGCGCCACCCTTGAAATCAGTTGCGTACCAGCCAGATCCCTTGAGTTGGAACCCGGCCGCCGTGAGTTGCTTGGAAAACGCAGCCGCTTGGCAGCTTGGGCATTCGGTCAGAACCGGATCCGACATTTTTTGCAAAACGTCCTTGGCGAATCCACAGGCGCTGCATTTGTAGGCGTAGATGGGCATGGTGTCTGGACTTTCGGGGTGATCGCAAAGCTTTTGATTATAAAGTCGCACCAAGCCTTGCCCCGGTTGGGGTCTGACCGCAGCGCCCCCGTTTACCAATCAGAGCACACGCACCCGTATCAGAATCTGCATGGCAATCAGGCCCAGAACAAAGCCGATGCCGCCATACACAATACCTTGCAGCAAGCGATTGGTGCGTTTTTGCTCGGCCAACAGGGCCAGCACTTCGGGTGCATTGCCTGGAGAATTTGAACGCTGCAAAAATTCAAAAAGCAAACGAGGCAACTCTGGCAGCAGCTTGGCATACCGTGGTGCTTCGTTGCGCAGTTCATTGATCAGCTTTTTGGGGCCAATTTGCTCCAACATCCATTTTTCCAGAAACGGCTTGGCGGTATGCCACAGGTCCAGGTCCGGGTCTAGCTCCCGACCCAGACCTTCGATGTTGAGCAAGGTCTTCTGCAGCAATACCAATTGCGGCTGAATCTCCACATTAAAACGACGTGAGGTTTGGAACAGCCGCATCAAAATCAAACCCAACGACAGGTCTTTCAGCGGCCGGTCGAACACCGGTTCGCAAACGGCCCGCACCGCAGCCTCAAGCTCATCCACCCGTGTGGTGGGCGGCACCCAGCCGGACTCAATATGCAACTCGGCCACACGTTTGTAATCACGCCGGAAGAATGCGGTGAAATTCTGCGCAAGATACTCTTTGTCCACCTCGGTCAGGGTACCGACGATGCCGAAATCCAGCGAAATGTAGCGACCAAAGGTGGCTGGCTCCAGGCTCACCTGGATGTTGCCCGGATGCATGTCCGCATGGAAGAACCCATCCCGAAACACCTGGGTAAAAAAGATGGTGACCCCGTCACGGGCCAGCTTTGGCACATCCACACCCGCAGCCCGCAATCGCTCCACTTGATTGATGGGCACACCGCGCATGCGCTCCATCACCATCACATCGGGCAGGCAGTAGTCCCAAAACATCTCGGGGATCAACACCAGATTCAGGTCTGCCATGTTGCGTCGCAATTGCGCCGCACTAGAAGCCTCACGCACCAAGTCAAGCTCGTCGTGCAGGTATTTATCGAACTCTGCCACCACTTCCCTGGGTTTTAGCCGTTTACCGTCTTCAGACAGGCTTTCTACCCAGCCAGCCATCGTGCGCAGCAGGTCCAGGTCTTTGTCGATCACAGTCAACATGCCCGGGCGAAGCACCTTGACCGCCACATCACGCAGCACGCCATCGCGGTCCCGGATCACACCAAAGTGCACTTGGGCGATGGAAGCGCTGGCCACCGGCACCGTCTCAAACGACACAAAAATCTCGGACAGCGGCTTCTTAAATGCCCGCTCAATGATGGCGATGGATACGTCGCTTGGAAACGGTGGCACACGATCTTGCAGCTTCGCCAGTTCATCGGCAATATCAAGTGGCAGCAAATCCCGCCGAGTGGACAGAACCTGGCCGAACTTCACAAAGATAGGGCCAAGGCTCTCCAGCGCCTGGCGGATGCGCTGGCCGCGTGGCGCGTCCAATTTGCGCCCGAGGGTCACCACGCTGGCGATGCGTTTTAGCCAGGGTTTGTTGAAACTCGTCAGTACCAGTTCATCCAGCCCAAAGCGAAACATCATCCACAGGATGAAGGCGCCGCGAAAAAGGCGCGTCATTGGGCGGCTTTGCCTGGCACGAAGGCCGCGGCTTTGGCCAGAAATTGGCGCAGCCCGGCGCTGAAGCTTTGCGCGATTTGACTCATCGTGTGAGCAGGCACATCACCCACCACACGGGCCAAGTCTTCCTCAAGGTCCCAGCGCACATGCTCCACCAGCCAATTCACTTCCGCTGCCAGTTGGACATTTCCCTCAATGTGCACCGCTGGCTTGTCACCGCGCAGTGCCGCCTGCGCCAGCACCAACGGCGAGCCTTCTGTCACCGTCATCACCAAATCGGGAACCGAAGCAGATTCAGCCAAATCGAGCAGACCCGCGGGCGTAGCGACCAGTTTGAAATTGAACATCCGCCACTGCACCAACATGGTTTGTCCGCGTTGGTGTGCCAAGCGCGTCATGGCTTCACGTTCCTGCATCAGCACATGATTGAGCAACAACACCACGCGGCGCTGTACTTCATTGATGGCCCAGCTTGGTGCTTGCAGATTGGGCAGGGGAAGCTTCTCAAAGAAGCCTTCCAAAATTGAAAATGGGGACTGTGTTGCCATGGTCCCCATTTTCACCGAATTTGACGGCACAAACCTATTGCAGGGCTTGAACACCCGCAACCAGCCAACCGTTTTGGCCATTCTTGGACTTGACCATGTTCCAGACCTCACGGAACGGGCTGGGACCGGCCGAAGGTTCTTCCCGAATCATGCCGGAAAACTCCACACTGGCCATGTAGTCATCACCGAGGTCTTCGATGCCCAGCAAATGCGCCTCGATCATGACCACGTCGGTCATGTTCAGGGGGCCACCGGTGTGGGCTTCGCGTTCAGCCAACTGCGCCTGAATTTCTTTGAGCATGGTGTCCGTCATCATGACACGCAAGGCAGGGATGTCCGCCTTGTCCCAAGCGGCCTGCAAAGACACAAAATTCGCTTTGGCTGACTGCAGGAATCCATTGCTGTCAAACCCCGCAGGAATTCCCCAGGTTTGGGCACCCAACAAACCGGAGCCAATCATCGAACCCGCCTCCAGCGGCGCGAGCCCGGAGGTGGTGTAGCCGGTTGCGGTACGCTCCCAAGGCCGTGCCGAGGCATCGTTGCCCACATTCTCTGGCCGATAGCTGTGCGGCACCGGTGCCAGACCGCCGGGTGCGGCGCCCTGAAACGCCAAGGGCGCTGAAGACATTGAGGCCGCCGGGCTGCGACGCCGCATGAACCAACCCACCGCCATCATCACTGCCAAAGCCAGCAAACCGAACATTAGGACCTGGCCCATGGCCTCCCCCATGCCCAGGGAACTTGCCAACCACGCCAGACCCAACCCGGCGGCCAGCCCACCCAACATAGCACCCCATGGACGTTTAGGCGCAACCGGTGCAGCCGCAGGTGCAGCTTGTGTCGGAGCTTTGTTGGTGGCCGCGTTTGCAGGCGCGGGAGCGGGAGCAGGTGCCGGTGCAGCCTGCCGCTGAGTCACGTTACTGGACTGTTGTCCAAACGACTTGCCACCGCCAAAACGCTTGGCGGCTTCGGCATGCCCCGCCAGCAATGTCAGACTGACCATGAGGATTGGTAACCAGCGCTTCATTAAGTCTCCTTCGTAATTTTTATGTCTGACATCAGCATTTGATACCGACGTGCAAGGCTACCAGACCACCTGTCATATTGTGGTAATCCACATGGCCAAAGCCATTAGCCTTCATCAGGGTTTTGAGCGACTCCTGGTCCGGGTGCATGCGAATGGACTCCGCCAAATACTGGTAGCTGGATGCGTCACCCGCCACCCATTCGCCCAGCTTGGGCAAGACCTTGAACGAGTACCAGTCATAAGCCTTTTCCAGCGGCTTGGCGACCTTGGAGAACTCCAGCACCAGCAACTTGCCACCGGGCTTCAACACCCGGTTCATCTCCTGCAAAGCCTGGTCTTTGTGGGTCATGTTGCGCAGCCCAAAGGCCACCGTCACCAAGTTGAAATACGCATTAGGAAATGGCAATTTTTCGGCATCGCACACCACCGAGGGCAGAACGACGCCGGCATCCACCAAGCGGTCTCGCCCGGTGCGCAGCATGGCTTCATTGATATCGGTGTGAACCACCTCGCCAGCCTTGCCCACCTTCTTGGCAAAGGCCAAGGCCAAATCCCCCGTGCCGCCGGCGATATCGAGCACCTTGTCGCCTTCATGCACATTGGCCACGGTCACGGTATAGGCCTTCCAGAACCGGTGCAGGCCCATCGACATCAAATCGTTCATCAGGTCGTATTTGGGTGCCACCGAGTCAAACACCCCCTTGACGTGTTTGGCCTTCTCAGCCTCGTCTACGGTTTGGTAGCCAAAATGGGTGGAACTCATGATTTCGTCTATCCGGTTAAAGCCCGTCGCATCGGCGCGGGGCAAAGGTTGAATTTTTTAAAAAAGGGCCCTAGCCCTCAATAACAAAGCGGTAACAGCTATATTTTCGGTAGCGATTGTCTACCAAAACGCCAAAAGCTCAATGGCTGCCGCAACTGGCACCGGCCTTTTCTGCCATCGGCGCGTCGCGGTCCACGCCTGCAGCCTGCAGCCTGGCGGTGTAGTCGGCCCACAGCTTGTCCTGCTGCGAACCCAAAAAATAAAGGTAGTCCCAAGAAAAAATTCCCGAGTCGTGGCCATCTGAAAACGCAGGCTGGATGGCGTAGTTGCCTACGGGTTCAAGTCCAGTCAAAGTGACCTCTCGTTTGCCGGTTTGCAAGGTTTCCTGACCCGGGCCGTGCCCCGCCACCTCGGCAGAAGGCGAGTACACCCGCATCAACTCAAACGGGATGCGAAAAGCCTCGCCGTCAGAGAAACTGATTTCCAGAACTTTCGACTGGTTGTGTACCGTGATGTTCTCTGGCGTCGGTGCGCCGCGTTGTAGACCTGCCATGACGTGTCACCTCTTTGTTATTCAGTTCAAACAATCTAGACGAGAACCCGCTCGATGCCGCCCGCATTGGCCGCCTTCACATACTGTGGCATCCACTGGTCACCCAGAATCTGATTCGCCATCTCAACCACGATGTAGTCCGCTTCCAGCAGACCGTTTTGCAGGTCTTCACCAAAACGGCTCAGTCCTTGCAGGCAAGCCGGGCAACTGGTCAGGATCTTCAGGTTGGCTTTGGCGTCCACGCCCGCCAACTGGCGCAACTGCGCCTCGCCTTTGAGAATTTCTTCTTCCTTTCGGAAACGCACCTGAGTCGACACATCCGGGCGGTTCAGCGCCAAGGTGCCAGACTCACCGCAACAGCGGTCCGACAGCAGCACCTGATCGCCCAGCAGCGCCTTCACGGTTTTGATTGGTTCCTGCAGCTTCATCGGGCTATGGCAAGGGTCGTGGAACAAAAAGGCACCGGCGTTGGCCAGAGTGATGCCTTTCTCCAGCAAATACTCGTGGATGTCGATGATGCGGCAACCCGGGAAAATGTCCTCAAACTTGTAGCCCTGCAACTGGTCGTAACAGGTGCCACAACTCACCACCACGGTTTTAATGTCCAAGTAATTGAGCGTGTTGGCCACGCGGTGGAACAACACCCGGTTGTCGGTGATGATTTTTTCAGCCTTGTCAAATTCACCACCGCCACGTTGCGGGTAGCCGCAACACAGGTAGCCCGGCGGCAGCACAGTTTGCACGCCGGCATGCCACAGCATGGCTTGGGTGGCTAAGCCCACCTGGCTGAACAGGCGCTCAGACCCGCAGCCGGGGAAGTAAAACACCGCCTCAGTCTCGGCCGTGGTGGTTTTCGGGTTGCGGATGATCGGCACGTAGTCTTTGTCTTCAATGTCCAGCAAGGCGCGCGCCGTCTTCTTGGGCAGACCGCCTGGCAACTTCTTGTTCACAAAATGGATGATCTGCTCTTTGATTGGCGCGGTACCCAGCGACGCTGGCGGCGCCTTGGTTTGCTTGCGCGACACCACTTTCAGCAGCTCTGCAGTGGCACGTTGGGCCTTGATGGCCACGTTCACCATCACCGAGCGCGCCAATTTGATGGTCTCGGGGTTGGTCGCATTGAGCATGAACATGGCTGCAGCACCCGCTGGCCGGAAACTTTTCTTGCCCATTTTGCGCAGCAGGTTGCGCATGTTCAT
>DFWT01000250.1 GCA_002381045.1 Rhodoferax sp. UBA4127 | reverse complement strand
TGGACAACGTCTACAACCTGACTTGGACCACCGCTGCGGATGGCACCACCTTGACCTACGGCGATGTGTACAAACAAAACGAGGTAGAGCAGTCCACTTATAACTTTGAGCACAGCGATGCCGACTTTTTGTTCACCGCGTTTACTGCGCATGAAAAGCAGGCCAAGCATTTGATGGAAGTGCAACTGGCTTTGCCGGCTTACGAGCAGGTGCTGAAGTGTGCGCACAGTTTCAACTTGCTGGACGCCCGTGGCGCCATCAGCGTGACCGAACGCGCCGCCTACATTGGTCGCATCCGCAACCTGGCCCGAGGCGTGGCGCAAAGTTATTTTGAGAGCCGCGAACGCTTGGGTTTCCCACTGGCGCCGCGTGAGTGGGTGGAGCAAATGACGAAGAAGGCAGCATGAACATGGCAACCCAAAACCTTCTCGTTGAGCTGTTTGTAGAAGAACTGCCGCCCAAGGCACTCAAGAAGCTGGGTGAAGCATTTGCGGGTCAATTGGCACAACAGTTGCAAACCCTCGGCCTAGCTTCGGCAGAATCCGTCGTGACGCCTTATGCGTCGCCACGGCGTCTGGGTGCGCATGTGACGCATGTCGCCGACAAGGCCGCTGACAAGGCGGTGCAACAAAAGCTGATGCCGGTCAGTGTGGGACTGGATGCCAGCGGCGCAGCAACGCCAGCCCTGGTGAAGAAGTTGCAGGGCTTGGGTGCCGATATATCTGACTTGGCCAAAACGGTGGCAAGTTTGCGCCGCGCCATTGATGGCAAGGCCGAGGCCCTGTTTTACGATAGCCAGGTCAGTGGTGTGACCCTGGCCACTGGCTTGCAGCAGGCGCTTGACGTGGCGTTGGCGCAGTTGCCTATCCCAAAGGTGATGAGCTACCAATTGCATACCGATTGCGACATGCCGGGCTGGAGCAGTGTGAACTTTGTGCGTCCGGCCCACGGGCTGGTGGCTTTGCACGGCAGCAACGTGGTGCCGGTCAAGGCATTGGGGTTGACCGCAGGCCACCTGACCCACGGCCACCGCTTTGAAGCGGCTGTGGATCCGGTGGTGCTAACGCACGCTGACAGCTATGCCGCCACGCTGGCCAAAGATGGTGCGGTGATTGCTTCCTTTGCCGAGCGCCGCGCAGAAATTGTTCGGCAACTCGCCGCTGCTGCAGCTCAGATAGGTGGCGGTTGCCAGTCGATTGAGGATGAGGCCTTGCTGGACGAAGTGACTGCGCTGGTAGAGCGCCCGCATGTGCTGATCTGCGAATTTGAGACACAGTTTCTGGACGTGCCGCAAGAGTGTCTGATCCTTACCATGAAGGCCAATCAGAAGTACTTTCCGCTGCTCGACGCAACCGGCAGGCTGACCCATCAATTCCTCGTGGTGAGCAACATCAACCCGGCGGATGCCAGCGCGGTGATTGGCGGCAACGAGCGGGTGGTGCGCCCACGTTTGGCCGATGCCAAATTCTTCTTTGACCAGGACCGTAAAAGGTCGCTGGAATCGCGTGTGGCTGGGCTGGACAAGGTGGTTTACCACAACAAGCTGGGCACCCAGGGTGAGCGCATGGCTCGGGTCTGTTTGATTGCCTATACGCTTGGCATGCAGCTCGAAGGCACAGCCCTGGCCGAGCGTGCAGAACTGGCCGCCCGGCTGGCCAAGACCGATTTGTTGACCGACATGGTGGGCGAGTTCCCCGAGCTGCAGGGCATCATGGGTGGCTACTACGCGCGCCACGATGGCCTGGGCGACGACATTGCCGACGCGATTGAAGATCATTACAAGCCCCGCTTTGCAGGTGACAGTTTGCCGCGCAATGCGGTAGGTGTGGTGGTGGCGTTGGCCGATAAGCTGGAGACCCTGGTGGGTATGTTTGGCATCGGCAATTTGCCCACTGGCGACAAAGACCCGTTTGCGTTGCGCCGCCACGCGCTGGGCGTGATTCGTATGCTCATCGAAAAGGATTTGCCGCTGGACCTGAGCGCCATGGTTGCCGCGGCCACGCCAGCCTTTGGCGACAAGATCGTCGATGCCACTGCGGCCCTGACTGACTTTGTGTTTGACCGTTTGGCTGGCAGCCTGCGCGAGCAAGGCTTCAGCGCGCTTGAAGTGGACGCGGTGCAGGCCTTGCGGCCACAACGCCTGGGCGACATCCCACGCCGATTGACTGCGGTGCGCGCCTTTGCGGCCTTGCCCGAAGCCCCGGCGCTGGCCGCTGCCAACAAGCGCATCAGCAATATTTTGAAAAAGGCCGACGCGGTCGCTGCCTCCGTTCGCCCAGAACTGCTGGTGGAGCCGGCTGAAGCGGCCCTGTTTGCGGCCATGGGTGGGGTGTTACCGGCGGCGCAAGGGCAGTTGGATGCGATGGACTACACCGCTGCGCTGCAAACCCTGGCAGCCCTTCGCGCGCCAGTGGATGCGTTTTTCGAAGGCGTGATGGTCAATGCCGAGGCCCCAGAACTGCGGGCCAACCGCCTGGGCTTGCTGAAAACATTGCATACTGCGATGAACCAGGTGGCCGATTTGGCCCGTCTGGCTGCTTAACTGGCATACCAACCTACCGCTATCTATGAGTACCCACAAACTTGTGATTCTGGACCGCGACGGCACCATCAACCACGACAGCGCCGAGTACGTCAAATCGGCCGAGGAATGGGAGCCGATGCCGGGCTCATTGGAAGCCATTGCACGGCTCAACCACGCCGGCTGGCATGTGGTGGTGGCCAGCAACCAGTCGGGTCTGGGGCGGGGTTTGTTTGAGGTGTCTGATTTGAACGAAATTCACGCCAAGATGCACCGCATGTTGGCGGCTGTGGGTGGACGCATTGATGCGATTTTTTTCTGCCCGCACGCGCCAGGCGAAGCATGTCGCTGCCGCAAACCCGAGTCGGGTTTGTTTGAACAAATCGGCGAACGCTATGGGTATGCCTTGTCGGGGGTACCTGCGGTGGGCGATTCGGTGCGCGACCTGATTGCGGCAAGCGCTGTGGGCTGCCAACCGCATTTAGTACTCACTGGCAAATCGGCGGGCTACAGGGGCCGTGCCTTGCCCGAGACCGTGCCTGCCCATACCGTGGCCCACGACGATCTGTCGGCGTTTGTAGACTACCTTCTGGACCGTGAGACCGTTCCTGCCTAGTGGTGATGGCGGCAACTGATTTGATAGCTGATGGCCCTTTTGAAATAAGGGCTGGCGCACTAATTTTTACATGATGTCATTGATNNGCCTGGTGGACGGCGGTCAATTGGTTCAGTGTGGTGATGTGGGGCACCCGGCATTTCCTGGGTGTGCGTTTTGAGGTGCAGGGTTACGCCAACCTGCCGGTGGGCAAAACCAGTGCGGCCGTTTTGCTGTGCAACCACCAGTCCACCCTGGAGACTTTGCTGCTGCCGACGCTGATGCCGCACCCGCTGGCCTTTGTGTTCAAGCGAGAGTTGTTAAAGGTGCCATTTTTTGGCTGGTCCATGGCACGCATGGACATGATTCACATTGACCGCGAGTCGCGCACCGAGGCCATGAAACATGTCATCGAGCAGGGTTGCCGGCTGCTGGCGCATGGCACCTGGGTCATCATGTTTCCAGAAGGCACCCGCATGGCTCGTGGCACCAAGGGCACCTACCAAACTGCAGGCACCCGCCTGGCGGTGCAAGCAGGTGCGCCAGTGGTACCCATTGCGGTGGCTACGGCACGCTGCTGGCCCAAGGACGGATTTGTCAAACCGGGGGGGGTGGCCACGGTGTCGATTGGTCCACTGATCGAGTCCAAAGGCCGCGACCCCAAAGCCCTGATGCGCGAAGCCGAAGCCTGGATAGAAGCCGAACTTCGCCGCATCGACCCCGAAGCGTATTTGTCGACAGATCTTCCCGCCTGAGTTCCCCAAAAACATGCAATCGTTGCTTCGTTTTACTCTTGACTTGTTTGAAGCTATTGAGCCTGTAGCCCTTGTCAAACCTGTTATAGATGATATAAAAAAAAGAGCGGATAAACCCGTCAATAAAACGAAATCCAAACCTGCCTCACCTGTACCAGAAGTCCCGAGTACCGACCCGATGCGGGGTCAGGTCGACATCACGTCAGATCGGGTGCAGTTTCGCCATCCGCAGGCCAGCCGCGAATTGCGCCTGGGTCAGGCGGTGGTGGCCTACCAGTTCAAACGCAGTCAACGCCGCACCATTGGTTTTAGCGTCGGACCAGAGGGCTTGGCGGTGAGTGCGCCGCGCTGGGTGTCCCTGAAAGAAATTGACCTGGCCCTGGCCACCAAAGGCCCATGGATTTTGCGCAAGCTGCTAGAAATGCGTGAACGCCACATTCAGCTGGCGCAGCAGGTGATTGAGTGGCGTGATGGTGCCAGCCTGCCTTTCCTGGGCCAGTCGGTGCGCTTGCAACTTGATCCCACCCATGGCTTTGGCGCATCCGGAGCCCAGTTGGGCCGGACAGACCCGCAACTGCAGCCCGGTGCAGAGGCTTCGGATCCTGCAGCCCCCCAGATATTGCGGCTGAGTCTGCCGCACAGCGCCAGCGCCGAGCAGATTCGTGATGTGGTTCAGGCCTGGTTGATGCGTCAGGCACGCCGCGTGTTTCAGGAGCGGCTGGACCACTTTGCGCCACTGTTGGGTGTGCAGTGGAACAAGCTGACCCTCAGCAACGCCGGCAAACGCTGGGGCAGCGCCCGGGTGGACGGCTCGATCCGGCTCAACTGGCGGCTGATTCACATGCGTTTGTCCGTTATCGACTACGTGGTGGTGCATGAGCTCAGCCACTTGCGGGTTATGGACCACAGCCCGCTTTTTTGGGACACCGTGCGCTCGGTGGTGCCAGACTACGCGGCACTGCGTGAACAACTCAAAAACGAACCCACACCGCATTGGCGGTAGTCATACACGACAAGCCATTGGGTTAGCTGCGAGCCAGAGGAGCAGGCGGCTGCAATCTCACATGCTTCATAATTGACGTTTACGTTAACGTCAATCAGTAGAATCTGCGCCATGGCACACACCTACAGCATCAGCGACCTGGCAAAGGAATTTGACCTGACCACGCGCGCCATGCGTTTTTACGAGGACATGGGCTTGTTGCGCCCCGAGCGCACCGGCCCTGGCGGGCGAAGTCGCGTGTACAGCAGCCGGGATCGGGCCCGCCTTAAGCTGACCCTGCGCGCCAAGCGCCTGGGTCTGAGTTTGGTCGAGGCCAAAGACATCATCGACATGTACGACAGCCCGCGCGATACCGCCGCACAACTGGAAAAGTTTTTGTTGGTGCTGGGCACCCACCAACAGCAGTTAGAGGCGCAAATGAAGGACCTGCAGGCCAATATGGACGAACTCAAGGTGCATCAGCGCGAAGCTCGTGCCTTGCTGGCCAAGAGCCAGCGTCAGAAACCCAAGCCATGACCCACGATGAAGATCCCCACCTGCGGGTGCAGCGCAGCTTTGATCGCCAGGGTCTGATGCAGCACTGGGGCGCGAAAGTGCAGAGTGTGGGCGTGGGTGAGTGTGTGCTCAGCTTACCGTACTCGGACAAGGTCACCCAGCAGCAAGGTGCGTTTCACGGTGGTGCCATTGGTGCGTTGGCCGACATCGCCGCTGGTTACGCCGCACTGACCCAGGCACCCCATGGCATGGAAGTGGTGAGTGTGGAATACAAGATCAATTTTCTGGCGGGCTGCCAAGGCGGCGAACTGCGCGCCAGGGGCCGTGTCATCAAAGCCGGCAAGCGCATCATTGTCACCAGTGCTGAGGTGGTGCATGTGGCGCCGGATGGCACAGAGACCGCCTGCGCCACCTTGCAACAAACCGTGATGCCGGTGCCCAAGCATTACTGAATCCCAACCCATTTAAATCAAACCCATAGCGGAGACAAACCCATGAGCAACCTGCCCGGACTTAACTTTCAACTTGGCGAAGACATTGACGCCCTGCGTGATGCGGTACGCGATTTCTCCCAGGCCGAGATCGCCCCGCGTGCCGCCGAAATCGATAAGACCGACCAGTTTCCCATGGACCTCTGGGAAAAGATGGGCGCTCTGGGCGTGCTCGGCATTACCGTGAGCGAGGAATACGGTGGCGCCAACATGGGCTATCTGGCGCACATGGTGGCCATGGAAGAAATCAGCCGTGCCAGTGCCTCGGTGGGTCTGAGCTACGGTGCCCACAGCAACCTGTGCGTGAACCAGATCAAACGCAATGGCACAGAAGCACAGCGCGCCAAGTACCTGCCCAAACTGGTCAGCGGCGAGCATGTGGGTGCGCTGGCCATGAGCGAACCCGGTGCCGGCAGCGACGTGATCAGCATGAAGCTCAAAGCCGAAGACAAGGGCGGCTACTACCTGCTCAACGGCAGCAAGATGTGGATCACCAATGGCCCGGATGCCGATACCATGGTGGTCTACGCCAAAACCGAACCCGAACTGGGAGCCCGTGGCGTGACCGCGTTCATTGTCGAAAAAGGCATGAAAGGATTTTTCACCGCGCAAAAGCTCGACAAACTCGGCATGCGTGGCAGCCACACCGGCGAGNNGCGGTGATGGACAACGTGGTGCCCTACATCCACGACCGCAAGCAGTTTGGCCAGAGCATTGGCGAGTTCCAACTCATCCAGGGCAAGGTCGCAGACATGTACACCGTGCTGCAGGCGGGCCGGGCCTTTTGTTACCAGATTGGTAAAAACCTGGACATGCTGGGCAGCGACCATGTGCGCCAGGTGCGCAAAGACTGCGCCTCGGTCATTTTGTGGTGCGCCGAGCAGGCCACCAAGATGGCGGGTGACGGCGTGCAGATTTTTGGTGGCAACGGCTACATCAACGAGTACCCGCTGGGACGCTTGTGGCGCGATGCGAAGTTGTATGAGATTGGGGCTGGAACGAGTGAGATTCGGCGCATGCTGATCGGGCGGGAACTGTTTGCGGAGACGATGTAGTGATCCAAAGGACACGCAGGATTGTGGCCATCGGCGGTGGTGGCTTTCTGATGGAAGATACCCGTGGCTTGCAGGAAAGCTACCTCAAATCCCTGTGTGCCACGCCACAGCCCAAGGTGCTGTATCTGGGCACGGCCGCGGGTGACAGTGAACGCGCACAACTGAGGTTCTACCGCATCTTTACAGACATCGGCTGCCGACCAGCGAGCCTGGCCTTTTTCCCGTTTGACATGAAGCGCGACTACGCCGCAGCGGTGCTAGACGCCGACTTGATCTACGTGGGTGGCGGCAACACGGTGGCCATGCTGGCGGTGTGGCGCGAGTTCGGATTTGACCGTGCACTGCGGCAAGCCTACGAAAACGGCACAGTTCTCGCGGGCATCAGTGCAGGCGCCAATTGCTGGTTTGACCACTACATCACCGACAGTGTGCCGGGTGGCGGGACGCGCGATGGCTTGGGATTCCTTGGTGGCATTTTTTGCCCGCACCTTGACAGCGAAGCCTGGCGCCAGTCACTCTTGGAGGCGACGCGTGGCGCTGCGGTCGGTGCCGGTGAAAATGTGTGCGTCTTGTATGAAAACGAGACTTGGGTGGAGGCCGTGCAAGACCCACCGCCCACCGCTAAAGCCAAGGTGATGTGTTTGCGCCGAGCCTCAGATGTGTTGCCGGATGCCCCGTTGTTGGCTGTTTCCCCGAGAACCCTGCACACATCTGCGATGCCATGAGCTGTGTATCAGGGTCCAAGGTGGTGTTCCCGCTTTCATGGTGTCAGGTGTGGTCATGTTGGCCCATTTCCAAATGACCGCGATGACCAATCCGTGCTGCGGTCAACTCAGACCCGGTGAATGTGTGCGCCATGTGGACTTTGCCACCGCTTGGTCTGCCAAGCCGAACGCAAGATAGCATTGCTACATATGAACACCAACCTGCAACACCTCTTAGACAACAACATCGCTTGGGCCGCTCGCATGGAGCGTGATCGCCCGGGCTTTTTCAGCCAGCTGGCGCAACTTCAGTCTCCCAAGTACCTGTGGATCGGCTGCTCCGACAGCCGTGTGCCGGCCAACGAGATCACCGGGCTGGATCCGGGCGAAGTGTTCGTGCACCGCAATATAGCCAATGTGGTGGTGCACTCGGACTTGAATGCCCTGTCAGTCATTCAGTTCGCCGTGGACCACCTCAAGGTGGAGCACATCATGGTGGTCGGACATTACGGTTGTGGCGGTGTGCTGGCGGCGCTGCGCGGCACTCGGGTAGGGCTGGCTGACAACTGGCTGCGCCACGTGCACGATGTGAAATTGCGGCACCGGCGCCGGCTGGATCATTTGAGTGTGGCGGAACAGGAAAACACCTTGTGCGAGATGAATGTGATCGAGCAGGTGGGCAATGTGGCGCTGTCCAATGTGATGCAGGACGCCTGGGCGCGCGGGCAAAACGTCACGGTGCACGGATGGTGTTATGGCCTCAAGGATGGGCTGGTCAAAGATTTGGGTGTCACCATGCAAGGCTCGCATGAAGTGGTCAACGTGTTTCGCAATGCGTTCAAGCGCTACCCACGTCCCGTAAAGTAACTTGCCATCTATCAATCTTTTGAATGAAAAGCACTTCTAGCCCTTGTTGATATTGCATTAATAGTTTCAAATAACAGAGCAACATGTTTCCTGCACGACTGGATTCGAACGAGGCCTACGCCATTGCCAAGGCCATGATGGATGGTTTCAACCGCCATTACCGTTTGTTCCGAACCGAGTCTGCCCGAGCCAAGCACCGCTTTGAAACTGCAGACTGGCCAGCCCAGCAAAGGGCTCAGCGCGAGCGCATCGAGTTTTATGACCTGCGCGTGCGCGAATGCTCCAACCGACTGGAACGCGAATTCAAGGCGGGCGAGCAGGCCATGGACATCTGGCAACAGGTAAAGCTGCATTACATCGGGTTGCTCGTGGATCACCATCAACCCGAATTGGCTGAGACTTTTTTCAATTCGGTCACCACCAAGATCCTNNTTCATTCGTCCGGCCGTCAGCACCGAGTACATCGAAAACGACGAGGCAGAAACACATCCGACCTATCGGGCTTACTACCCGCAAAGCGGCGACTTGCAGGGCGTGTTGGCGCGCATCATCCAAGACTTTGATTTGCACCGTGACTTTGAAGACCTTGGGCGTGATATCGCCTTGGTCACGGGTGTGTTTGCGACCCTGTTGGGTCAAGCCAAGCGGCAGGCCAACTTCCAGTTTCAGGTGCTCACCAGCCTGTTCTATCGCAACAAAGGCGCTTATGTGGTTGGCAAGGTGATTAACGGTTTTTCCGAGTTTCCTTTTGCACTGCCCATTCTGTTTACCAAGGACGAATCCCGGCTGACCCTAGACGCGGTGCTGCACGGCGAAGACGACTTGCATGTGCTGTTTTCTTTTGCCCGGGCCTACTTCATGGTGGACATGGAGATCCCCAGTGCCTATGTGCAGTTTTTGCGCAGCATGATGCCGCGCAAACCGCGCAACGAGTTGTACAACGCCCTCGGTCTGGCCAAACAGGGTAAGACGCTTTTTTACCGCGATTTCCTCTACCACCTGCGCCATTCCACCGACAAGTTCCGCATCGCACCGGGCATCAAGGGCATGGTCATGCTGGTGTTCGATTTGCCCAGCTTCCCGTATGTGTTCAAGGTGATCAAGGACTTTTATCCGCCGCCCAAGGACACCACCCGCGAGCAAATCAAGGCCAAGTACTTGCTGGTCAAGCAGCATGACCGGGTGGGCCGCATGGCCGACACCCTGGAGTACAGCGGTGTGGCCTTTCCGCGTGAACGTTTCAGTGACGAACTGATTGCCGAACTTGAAAAGTTTGCCCCGAGTCAGCTGGAAATCAGTGACCGCGATGGTGACGGTCAGATGGAGGTGATCCTCCAGCATTGCTACATCGAGCGGCGCATGATTCCTCTCAATCTCTTTTTGCAGGATGCCTTTGATGCCGGTGGCGCTGACCCAACCAACACCAGCCCGGCGGCGCTTCNNAACATCTTCCCCGGCGACATGCTGTGGAAAAATTTCGGCATCACCCGCCATGGCAAGGTGGTGTTTTACGACTACGACGAAATTGAATACATCACCGATTGCATTTTTCGCAAAGTACCTGCAGCACGCTGCGAGGAAGACGAAATGTCTGGCGAGGTTTGGTACACGGTGGGACCTAAAGACGTGTTTCCAGAGACTTTTGGCCCGTTTTTGCTGGGCAACCCCATGGTGCGCGACATTTTCATGGCACACCATGCCAATCTGCTCGATGCGGCGTATTGGCAAAAGAACAAAGATCGCATCCTGGCTGGCCACATGTTCGATGTGTTCCCATATGACCAGAGCAAACGTTTTCACCAGGAACGGATGGCCTCAGAGTTGCCGGATTCCATTTGATTAACTATTTAATTTATAGCTTGTACCGCTTATTTTGTAGGGGCTAGCGCCCTATTTTTGTTAAGGACTGATATGACTGATTCAATTGTGATCGTAAGCGCCGCCCGCACTCCCATGGGCAGTTTTCAGGGTGATTTTTCTGCGTTGGCCGCGCATGACCTGGGTGGTGCTGCCATCAAGGCGGCCGTCGAGCGTGCCTGTATCGCGCCTGATCTGGTGAATGAAGTCTTGTTTGGCAACTGCCTGATGGCTGGGCAGGGCCAGGCGCCCGCGCGCCAGGCGGCGCTGAAGGCGGGTTTGCCNNGCATGGAGAGCATGACCAATGCGCCGTATTTGCTACCCAAGGCGCGTGGCGGTTACCGCATTGGCCATGACCGGATCTTTGATCACATGATGCTCGACGGGCTGGAAGACGCCTATGAACCCGGTCGCTCCATGGGGACATTCGGTGAAGATTGCGCTGCCAAGTACAGCTTCACTCGCGAGCAGCAAGACACCTTTGCCACCACCAGTGTCACGCGTGCGCAAAACGCCACCACCAGCGGTGCTTTTGTCGCTGAGATCACGCCGGTGACTGTCAAGGGCCGGGCTGGCGATAAGGCAATTGCCATTGACGAAGGCCCGGGCAAGGTCAAACTGGACAAGATCACTTCGCTCAAACCCGCGTTCAAGAAAGACGGCACCATTACCGCGGCCAGCAGCTCCAGCATCAACGACGGCGCCGCGGCACTGGTGATGATGCGTGAATCCACCGCCGCCAAACTCGGTTGCAAGCCTCTGGCGCGGCTGGTGGCCCACGCAGTCCACGCTCAGGAGCCCAACTGGTTTGCCACGGCACCCGTGGGTTCGGTGCGCAAAGCCCTGGCCAAAGCTGGCTGGAATGTGGGTGATGTTGACCTGTGGGAAGTGAACGAAGCGTTCGCCGTGGTGCCAATGGCGCTGATGGCTGATTTGAACCTGAGCCACGACATCGTGAACGTCAATGGCGGCGCCTGTGCGCTGGGCCATCCGATTGGCGCCAGTGGTGCGCGCATCATGGTCACATTGATCCATGCCTTGAAAGCCCGTGGTTTGAAAAAGGGCGTGGCCACACTGTGCATTGGTGGCGGCGAGGCGACCGCGGTGGCGCTGGAAATGCTCTGACACCGCTTTGTGGCGCATCCTGGGCGGGTGCGTCACCCAAAGCCCTGCTGTTACTTCTGGCTGTTGCAGGCATGTAACTCGTACCTGGCTTTGGCATGTGAAAATCAGGTTACTAAATTACAAGGAGACTGATTCATGCCACGTCGTGCCACCAAGATCGTTGCCACCCTCGGCCCCGCCTCCAGCGACCCGGTGTTGCTGGAAAAAATGATTCGTGCGGGTGTCAACGTGGTGCGCCTGAACTTTAGCCATGGCACGGCACAAGACCATATAGATAGGGCGGTGATGGTGCGCGAGGTGGCGAAGCGAGCTGGTCGTGAAGTTGGCATCATGGCCGATCTGCAAGGTCCCAAAATTCGGGTCGGCAAGTTTGCCGCAGGCAAGGTCATGCTGGAGCCCGGAGCCAAGTTTGTTCTGGATGCGTCGCGCACCGAACTCGGTGACGTCGATTGCGTGGGCTTGGACTACAAATCATTGCCCCGTGAAGTCAAAGCCGAGGATGTGCTGCTGCTCAACGACGGCCTGATCGTCATCGTTGTGGATGCGGTGGTGGGTGATGCAATTCACACGACCGTCAAGCTCGGTGGCGAGTTGTCCAACAACAAGGGCATCAACAAGCAGGGTGGCGGATTGAGTGCACCTGCGCTGACCGCTAAGGACATGGAAGACATCCGCACAGCGATGAGCTTCAAGGCCGACTATGTGGCGGTGAGCTTCCCCAAAAACGCCACTGACATGGAAATGGCCCGTCAACTGTGCAATGTGGCGGCGACCGACGGCCACAAACCCGGACTGATCGCCAAAATCGAGCGGGCCGAAGCGATTCCGCGTCTGGAAGAAATTTTGCTGGCCAGCGATGGCATCATGGTCGCGCGTGGTGACTTGGCCGTGGAGGTGGGCAACGCGGTGGTACCTGCTCTGCAAAAGCGCATGATCAAACTGGCCCGCGAGCATGACCGGGTGGTGATCACCGCCACGCAAATGATGGAATCCATGATCACTAACCCGGTGCCTACCCGTGCCGAGGTCAGCGACGTGGCCAACGCGGTTCTGGACGGCACCGATGCGGTAATGTTGTCAGCCGAAACGGCATCAGGCAAATACCCATTGGAGACTGTCATTGAAATGGCCAAGATCTGCCATGCCGCAGAAGGGGGCGAAACTTTCAAAATTGAAGCGGATTTTGTCGGCAAGAAGTTCACCCGCATCGACCAAACAATTGCCATGGGCGCGCTGTTCACTGCACATCACTTGGGTGCCAAGGCCATCGTCGCTCTCACGGAGAGCGGCTCGGCGGCACTTTGGATGAGCCGTCACTTGATTCAGGTGCCCATTTATGCCTTGACGGCGCAAATTGCCACGCAACGCCGCATGACGCTGTATCGCAATGTACGCCCCCTGTTGATTGACACCAGTGCCGACCGCGATACCGCCATGACAGAGGCAGAAAATGACCTCAAGGCACGTGGTGTTGTGCAAACCGGTGATGTTTATGCCATCACCTGCGGTGAACCCATGGGTTCGCCAGGTGGCACCAATATGTTGAAAATTTGCCGGGTTCATTGACCAGGCTCAAGGAACGGTGGCGCATCGTCATTTTCATCTCAGGCACCGGATGTAAGATCTTTCTGACCAAGTTTTGTCCCTGTCGGCTCGGCCGTATCAGGCTGAAACTTTTCGGCTTGGCACTGTCACCGCAAACTGGCGGGGACGTCTTGAAAAGATTTTTTTATCCGGAGCTCCTATGTCATCGTCTGCCTCATCCTTGCCCCTCGTTGTTGCCCCAGCCTATGTTCGCAACCCAGCCCTGATTCAGTGGGTTGAACGGATGGCTGCCCTGACCCAACCCAGCCGGGTGGTTTGGTGTGATGGCAGCGAAGAAGAATACAACCGCCTGTGTCAGGAGCTGGTCGACGCCGGCACCTTCAAAAAGCTCAATCCGGTCAAGCGGCCCAACAGCTTTTTGGCATGCAGCGATCCCAGCGACGTGGCCCGGGTCGAAGACCGCACCATGTACGTGGTGCCGTTCAGCATGGGGCCGCTGGGCAGTCCGATTGCGCACATTGGTGTTGAGTTGTCGGACAGCGCCTACGTGGCTGTCAACATGAAAATCATGACCCGCATGGGCAAGGCGGTTTACGACGTGTTGGGTGCAGACGGTCATTTTGTTCCCTGTGTTCACACCGTGGGTGCGCCGCTGGAGCCGGGTCAAAAAGACGTGAGCTGGCCTTGCAGCAAAACCAAATACATTGTTCATTACCCTGAGACCCGCGAGATCTGGAGTTACGGTTCGGGCTACGGTGGCAACGCCCTGCTGGGCAAGAAGTGCTTTGCCTTGCGCATTGCCTCCAACATGGCGCGTGACGAAGGTTGGCTGGCTGAGCACATGATGATTCTGGGTGCCACCAACCCACAAGGCAAAAAACATTACGTGGCGGCGGCTTTCCCCAGCGCTTGTGGCAAGACCAACTTTGCCATGCTGGTGCCGCCTGCTGGGTTTGAGGGCTGGAAAGTCACCACGGTGGGCGACGACATCGCCTGGATCA